>JACQGX010000310.1 GCA_016199265.1 Chloroflexota bacterium
CGCCGGCACCGCCTGACGGAGCGTCCGGCTGGCCTTGCAGTCGACGATCACCGCGAAGTAGGCGCGTCGGGCGTACTCGGCGCGCCGGCGCCGTTCGCCCTCAGGCAGCACACCATCGGGATCGACTTCGCGCTCGAAGCGCAAGAGGAACGACTCCCGCGCCTTCTGCGTCGTCTGGCGGGCGTCGTGGGTGGCGTGGAGGACCAGGGCGCCGATGCGGCCGCGGCGGGCCATGTCGCCGGGGTCGAAGCCCCGCCGCGCCGGCGCTGGGTTCGTCGCAGGTGTAGGTAGTGATGCCACATACGGCTCGTAGTCCTCAGGCAGACGAACCAATATCGCCATCAGACGCTCGTGATCGACGCTTTTGCCCTTCACAGCGCGGCGTCTCCATTGGAGCGGCTTTGGGTACGAGTTCGGCCGCAGCAGGTACATGAGTTCTTCGTGCGACAGCTCATCACCGCCGAACGCGCAGAGCGCTTCGTCCTCCTCGCGCTCCTTCAAAACGTCGTCCAGGAGCAGGAGCAGGCGCCCGGCTGCAGTGGATGTGCCCCGAATGAAGCCATGTTTCGCCTTGGCTCGCACGGTAGCATCAGAGCGAACCCCAAGCAAACTTCTCGCCTGCCGCACGCCGATCCAATGCTCGTCCCTTGCCGATAGCAACTGGCGCACGTCCCGGATGCGCTCGGCGACGCGGCTCGACTCTGTCCCGCCAGCGGGGAGTTGGCGGTGTGCCAGTTCTTTCTTCAGCTCGCGCAGCACTTGAAGGGTGCTGGTAGACACGCTATGGCCGACGATGATGGGGCGGTCGCCGTCGTGCCGCTCGTACCACGGCCGCGCGGAGCGCCCGCGCAGGGAGGCGTCCCCGCTGAGCGTGCCGATCAGGACCGTCTCGCGCTGCGCTTCGAGCGGCACGCCCGGCTCGTAGCAACCATGCACGAGCAACGCCTCCGGCAACTGGAGAGAGGGCAGGAGCTGTTCGAGCGCGGCGCAGACGTGGGGATAGCGCCCTTCGCCAAACTACCAGCGGGTGATGCGCTGGGAGAGCGCCGGCGCAAGCTCGCCACGGAACGGCTGCACGTGCTTGCGCTCGTGATTGCCCATGATGGAGCGCGCGTTCGGCGTCTGCTGGAAGAAGTCAAAGACGGCGGGCGAGGCCGTTCCACGGTCGAGAAAGTCGCCCAGCGCGATGATCTCGTCGCCAGACGAAAGCGCTGCTTTGTCGAGTAGGTCGTGCACCTCGGCGTCGCAGCCGTGGATGTCGCCGATGATCAGGCGTCGCACACAGCAATTGTGGCGTGCCCCACGCCCGCGACCAAACGGAGCGCCGCGGGTGACACTCGGGAAGGGCCGGGGGCGCCATTGGCGCCCGGCAGCCAACATTCGTGGTAGACTCGTAACGTTGTGCCCCTGCCGGGAATCGCAGGCAGCGGCAGGGCAGGGGAAGAGACCGAGAGGGAAGGTGAGCAGGATGGCCGCCGTACCAAAGACCGATGCTGGAGCGCACGGGAGCCAGAGTCCGCGGCGCAAGCTGCCGTTTCACGCTCTTCGTGGCTTGACGCTGACGCAGGAAGAGGCCGATCAGCTCGATCCCAGTCTGACTCGCCGGCAAGACAACGACGCAGATGCGGTACGTCCCGCACCGGACCGTGAGGCGGCGCGCGCTCGTTAGAGTCGTGCGCGGGCACACGCTCCGTGCACCGTCGATCCCGAAGCCCCCTCCCGTCGGGAGGGGGCTTCCTCCTGTGGGCGACACGAGCACGTAGGAGCGCGGATGCTTCGACGCGAACCCTTCACGGCGGCGGTGCTGAATGAAGTGCGGGCCTTCCATTGCGGCGACCAGCCATGGGCTGCGGATGTGGCCGACTGGATCAACACCGACCGCGTTCTGGAAGACCTGCGCGACGCCGACCTCAACTGCCGGGTGTGGATCTGGCGCGACGATAACGGCAATGTGGTCGGCTTCGGCTCACTTGGAGACGCAGTGTTCCGCGTTCCCAACCCGAACAAGAGCCCGTGGCTGCCGGTCACGATCATTCCAGCACTGGCGGTGCACTCCGCGCATCAAGGCAAGGGGTACGCGCGCCGCATCGTCGAGGAGCTGCTCGATCTGGCGGCGGAGCACGCGGCGGAGCGGCGATACGTCGTCCTTCTGGTCCACACCGACAACGTGCGCGCGCATGAGCTGTACCGCCGGGCTGGTTTCCGCGACCTGGGCAAGTCCTTCATCGAAAAGGAAACCGGGTGGCCACACCAGAAGATGTACTACGATCTCCACGAGCGTCGGGCGGCGGGGTAGCGCAAATGAGATCGGCGTCGAAATGCTGCGCGCGCGTCAACTGGACTGTTGCGCCGCTGCCTCAGTGAATGTCTGTTCATCGCTGAAGGGCCACCAGGTGCACGGAGCCGACGCACTGGCGGCGGCGGACTCTTTGCAGGAGTCGCAAGCGCGGATGCAGCTCGACATGGACAAGATCGTTCGGGGGCTTGGCGCCGAGCGCAGAGGCAAGGTCACCAGTTCGGGAAGGTACTTCGGGGCGCTGGAGTTGCTGGCGGATGCGCGCATCCGCTGGATTCGCGACCGCGAGCGGCTGCTGCGCCTGAGCGTCGCCGCCCGTTGATCGGGCCTCGGCTAGCCGCCGTTCGCTCTCACCCTGGACGTACCGCAGCACTTCCTCCACCAACGCCTCGAAGTGAACACGGAGTTCGGTGAGGTGGTTCAGCCGATCTTCCGGCAGCAGGCAGGCGGCCCGCGGGCTCAGCGCGCGATCCAGCTCGTCCCACGTCAGCTCGTCGTCGGCGCGACCGGGTGCACCGCCGGAGCTTACGGCGCGAAAGGCCGCCTGCACCTGTGCCCAGTCGTCGGCGCGCGGGACGGGTGAGCCGCCCGTCCGGCACCGCCGCGAATGGCCGGCCGCCATCGCGGTCCCGCACCGTCGCCATCGCCGCCTGGCGCAGGTCACGCTCGCACGTCCATGCCGCGCCCGATGGGGGCGAGATCAAAGACACAGCAGCGACACCTGAGGGGTGTCGCTGTAACCTGGAAAGTGAGCAATGGAGCGGGGGACGAGACTCGAACTCGCGACAACCTGCTTGGAAGGCAGGCACTCTACCAACTGAGTTACCCCCGCGGGCTCCTAGGGGAATGCCGCTCGGACGGAGCCCCGGAGTATTGAGGAGGCCCCTGGTCCAACTCTCCCTAGTTTAGACGAGGAGATTGTACCATTTCCTACGTCGTGGCGCGGCACCGTGCATGACCGTCAGCGTTGTGCCGAAGTGACCGGGGATGCAGCAGGTGCAGCAGGTGCAGCAGGTGCAGCAGACGCGACTGAGGTCGCGGGGACCGGAGAGTCCACCAGCCGCTCACGGATGAGCGGGAGGCCGAAGCCCGGCGTGTCGGGCACCCGCAGGCGGCCGTCGACGAGCGGATAGCTGCGGTAGTCGAGCCCGGCGGTGTCGCCGGGGATGCCCTCGATCATGACGACGTTGCCGACGCCGGCGGCAAGCTGGGCCACGAGGCGAGGGCGCACGCACCAGGCCCAGGTATGCGGCGACGCCTTGATGCCGGCGGCCGCCAGTTCCGGCATGATGTGTCGCCAGCGAGTAAAGCCGACGATTCCCAGATCGAGGAGGAAGACGTCGACGAGCCCTTCGGCAGCCAGGGCGTAGAGCGTGTCGACGTGGGCGGGCGTGTACCCGCCGTACTTCGTCGGCGGGTCGGCGCGCTCGGTGCGATCCTCGCCTTCGGCGATGAGCGCGCGGCAGCCGAGCTTGGCCATGTGCTCCTTGAGCCGGCGCAGGTCGTCGCGTTTCTCTTTGAACGGCTCCTCGATCCAGTAGAGGTCGCAGCCGGCCACGCCGTCGAGGTAGCGGAGAAAGCCGGCCACCGTGTAGGCGTTGTTGGCGTCGACCAGGATCTGGCAGTCGGGGAACGCCTCGCGCACCGCGCGTGTCACCGCCACGTCGCGCGCCAGCCCCTCCTCGGGTGGCATCCACTTGAAGCCGCGGCCGATCTTGAGCTTGAACGCGCGGTATCCAGCTTCGTAGTCCTGCCGGCACGAGCGCACCACGGCTTCGACGCCGGCCGGCGCCGCCTCCGGCTCGAGATCGTTGAAGTAGATCGCGCCGCTGTAGATGGGGATCTCGCGGGGGCCACCGGCGCCGAGCAGCTTCCAGACCGGCTGCCCCAGGATGTTCCCCGCCAGGTCGTGCAGCGCCAGGTCAAGTACGCGTGCGTCTTCGACGGTGCCGGTGGCCGCGTCGAACAGGCCGGCCACCGGCGCGTCGAGAAAGCGCGCGCTTTGATCTGGCTCCAGCCGTCCGACCCCCCATCCCGACGCGCCCTGATCGGTGGTCACGATCAGGATGGGCAGACCGCCGCCGTACGCCTGCGGCTTGCCAAACGAATTGCGCCCGACGTACCGCGGATAGCGGTCCTTGAGATACGCGGTTTCGATCGAGCGGATACGATGATCCTCAAGCCCGCTCATGGTTTGCCTCCGATCTCCTAAAGCAAGTGCAAAGTGCAAAGTGCAAAGTGCAAAGTGAGGATACGTGTGAGGCCCACCGTGGCTTTGGTTTAGTTCTTGGTTCCTGGTTCATACCTCGTGCAGTCTTACCGACCAGACGCCTCGAGCGACCGCTCGTGGAGTAGGATGCTCAGTACACGGATCCGCTCGGTTTCCTCTACCGTGTCGGCCAACGCCTGTGGCACTCCTCCGGTGCCACGTTGGGCGGCGCAGAGCGCGCCGGCGGTGGCCGCGGTGCCGTCGGTGTCGCCGCCAAGCAGGATGGCGCCTTCGACCGCGCGCATGTAGTCGCCCTGCGTATGCAGGAACAGGTAGCCGGAGATGAGGAGGAGCGAGATCGTCATCCCGCCGACACCCGGGCCACGTCCTGCCGCGGGCGGCGAGGCAAACTCGGGCACCTCGCTGAGGGCGGCGAACGCGTCGTCGATGTCGAGCCCGGCGACACGCATCAGGATGTGTACGTGCTCGGCCGTCTGCCGGTCGAGCGGCGCGAGCTGGCGGCTGAGGTAGGCGACGAACGCGTCGGGCTCGACGTGCTCGTGCGTCAGCGCGTACGCCAGCGCGTGGGCGACTCCGGCTGCACCGGCGACCGCGGCCGGGTGGCGGTGCGTTATGTGGCTCGAGCGGACGGCGGCGTCGGTGAGCGCGGCCGCGTCGAACCAGTAAAACAGGCCGAGCGGGGCGATCCGCATCGCCGCGCCGTTCATCGTGTCGTCGTCGACCGCGACGCCGTCCCACGGCTGGCCGGCGTCGCGCCGCTCCATCGCCTTCTGGTAGACGCGCCCGTAACCGCGCGCTTCGCCGGAGCGCCAGAGGGCGTACATCCGGTCGGCGTAGTCGTGGCCGTCGAAGCCGCGATGGGCGACGAGCGTGTCGGCCAGGAGCAGCGCCTGCTGGGTGTCGTCGCTCCACGAGCCGGGCGGCAACCCCCGGCCAAGGCGCCCGTCACGGTAGCCCCGGAACGTCAACAACTCATTGCGCGGCCGGGTACGGATCTCGTCCTGGCGCTTGCCTTCGGTCGGCCGCCCGAGCGCGTCGCCGATGGCGAGACCGAGCAGCGCTCCTGTGAACTGCTCGACCGCCGGCACGCGGATGCCATTCGTCATCGACTGCTCTGCTCCTCTCTGATTGTGCGGGGCCGACCTACCCCTGGGTATAAGAACATGATGGGCACCCGGCTCTGCGCTACTTCACCTGCTGCGACAGCAGGGCATCGGCCCGGCGCGCCGCCTCTTCCATCACCGAGCGGGGGGCCATCTTGCCTTGCACGGCGTCGAGGAGCGCTTGGCCGATGCCCTCCGGACCGATGGACACCTCGTTCCACCCCGGGAGCGCCGGGTAGGACCGCATGTAGGTCAGCGTCTCGTTGAAGGCGGCGAGCAACGGCTGGCCACGCAGGTGGTCCTGCCACTCCTTCCGGGCCGCCGCCGCTTTCCGCGTCGGCATACCGGAGGAGGCGACGTTCCAGTTCGCGACGTGCTCCGGGAGGCTGGCCAGGCGGATGAACTCGGCGGCCGCCTCTTTCTCCTTCGAGGCGCGCAGCGCGAAGAAGCCGTGCGCGTAGAAGTGCGCCCCCGGCTTCTTCTGGCGGGGCATCTGCACCGTCGTCCTCTTGAACGCGGCCGCGTCGCGGATGTGGTTCGGCAGCGCCGGGCTGGCGATGAACGCCAGCGCGGCGAGGCCGTTGGCGAAGGGGCTGCCCCGGAGCCCCTTCCAGTTCTCCGGCTGGGCGGTCGGGGCCGCCTGCCGCTTAAGCGCGACGTTGACCCACATCTCGAGCGCCGCCACGCCCTCCGGTTGGTGGAAGGTGACGACGCCCTTTCCCCGGTCGGCCCAGTCGCCGCCGTGGCTCCACAGCGGACCGCCGAAGAAGTTCATCGAGTTGAACCCGTTGCCCGTCGGCATGGCCGCGCCGTGGACCTCGACCTCGCTGCCGGATCGCTTCGTCAGCTTCACGGCGTAGTCGGCGAAGGTGTCCCACGTCCACGCCGCGGCAGGCGGCGCCAGGCCGGCGCGGCCGAGCAGCTCCAGATTGACTGCCACGCCCATCGGCGCGGTGAACATCGGCGCCAGCACGAGGTCGCCCTTGTAGGTAAACGCCTCGCGGGGGCCGTCGAAGTAGTCGTTCACGCTCCAGTCTTTGGCCGACTTGAGCGCCGCCTGGAGGGGCTCGGCGATCTTCTTGGCGCCCAGGCTGGCCCCGTTGGCGACGTAGGTCTCCGAAATGTCGGGTGGGGTGCCGGCCGCGAGCGCCGTCTGCAGCGGTTCCCACGAGCCACCGGCGGTCACCGTCGACGTGACCGTGAGGTGCGGCGCGAGCTGGCGGATGCGCTCGAGCAACTCGCCCATCCAGCGCCCATCGCTGCTGTTGGGCCCAAACTCGTGCAGCACCTCGATCGTCGCCGGCTTTGCCGTCTTCGGCGCGCTCGTGCTCTCCGACGACGGCCCCGGCCCGCCACACGCGGCCAGCGCCGCCCCGCCCAGACCGAGACCACCCGTCACCACCAGGGCCCGGCGGGTTAGGTGAGCGTTCGTTCGTACCATGATGACTGTCCTTCTTCCTTTCTAGATCTAGCCCAAGCTGCCGAACCGGCAGCACGTTGCTTGGACAGTATACTATCGACCGGCTGCACACCACGAGAGGAGAGAAGGACCACCATGCCGGACAGACAGCCGAACATCGTGCTGATCATCACCGACCATCACGCCTACTTCAATCACGACCGCCCGGGCGAGTTCGCGCTGCGGCTGCCCACCTTCGACCGGCTCTGCGCGGAGGGTGTCTGCTTCGAGCGGGCCTACTCGATCTCGCCGATCTGCACACCGGCGCGCGCCAGCATGATGACGGGGCTTTATCCCAGCGCGCACGGCCTGCGCTGGAACACCGACGGCGGGAACCCACAGCGGCTCACCGATTTCCGGCCGGGGCAGTTGCTCTACAGCCATTACTTGTCGCGCGCCGGGTACCGCAACGCCTACGCCGGCAAGTGGCACTGCGGCCGCGACCGGCTGCCACTCGACTACGGCATCGAGGGCTGGAGCCTGCCGGACTACGGCAAGCCGTACATGTCCGAGGCGTACCGGGAGTACGCCGCCGCGCGCGGCTTGGGGGAGGCGCAGGCGCGCATCGAGCACAGCGTCAACCATCCCGAATGGGAAGGACAGACGCTCGTCCTGCACGATCCGTCACCCTGGCGGTTCATGAACTGCAGCGGCGTGCTCGAGGGCCCGCCGGAATCGCACGAGGCGTTCTTCACAGCGCACCTGGCGATCGAGCAGCTCCGGGAGCTGGCGCAGCGCGACCAGCCGTTCAGTCTGGTGGCCAGCTTCTGGGGGCCGCACCAGCCATACTACCCGACCGAGCCGTTCGCCTCGTTGTACGACCCCAAGAGCATCCCGGAGTACCCGACGTTCCGCGACGCCTACGCGGGGAACCGGCCCCTGCGCCACTTCATGCAGCGCGACCTCCATCACGGCAGCGCCGCGCGCTGGCCCGACTGGGCGACGTGGCAGGAGATCCTGGCGCGCTGCTACGGCCAGATCCAGCAGACCGACGCCGCGATCGGCCAGATTCTGGAGGCGCTCGACGCGCTGGGCCTCGCCGAGAACACGCTCGTGCTGTGGTGCGCCGACCACGGCGACGCCATCGCCAGCCATGGCGGCCTGTGGGACAAGGCCTCGACCTATCACGAAGAAGTGGCGCGCATCCCGTTCGTCGTCCGCTGGCCGGCGGCGTTCGCCGGCGGGCAGCGCACCGCCGGGCTCGTCTCCAACATGGACGTGACCGCCACGATGTTGGCGGCCGCCGGCGTCGCGGTGCCGGAGTCTTTCCACAGCCGCAGCGTGCTGCCGCTGTGCCACGATCCGGCCGGCGCCGCCTGGCCCGAGCACGTCGTCTGCGAGCACAACGGCCACGGCGAAGACATCCTGCAGCGGATCATCGTCGGCGGCCGGTACAAGTACGTCGCGGCGCTCTACGACACGGACGAGCTGTACGACCTCGAGGCCGATCCGCACGAGCTACGCAACCTGGTCGACGAGCCGGAGTACGCCGGCGTGGGCCGCGAGCGGCGGCAGCGCTTGATCGAGCACATCCGGCGCACCAACGACCGGCTCGCCCGGCACCTGCTGTACGCGCTGCAGCTCGGGACATGAGGGATGGGGCAGCGCCGCTGGCCC
>JACQGX010000318.1 GCA_016199265.1 Chloroflexota bacterium
GCGGCGGTAGGTGTAGGTGAGCTGGAGGACGCACTGCGTCCGGAGGGCGTTGTGGGGTTGGGAGGCGGGGCACCCGAAGGCAGCACGTGGACCTTGTTGCGCGTCATGTGGCCCAGCTCTTCGGTCAGCGTCTGTTCCGGCCCCCACGGCACGCCGCCGTCGATCGAGTGGCGGTAGTGGATCTTGCCCGAGGTCCACTTCTCGCCGTACAGCACGACGTAGAACAGCCAGAGCCGCCGGCCGTCGGGCTCGGGAAAGAGCACCGGGTTGCCCATCGTCTGGTTGGGCACGTCGGCCCAGACGCCGAGCTGCTCCCAATGCGCCGCGCCCTGGCGCAGGCGCGCGCCCATGATCGAGACGTCCAGCCCGTACTCGCGCGTGCCGCCGTACCACGAAGCGACGAGACCGCCGTTGGGCAACTCGCAGATCGTCGAGCCGTGGGCGGAGGGACGAACCTCGTCTGGCTGAGAGACGTAGCGAGCGACGTAAAAGGGGTGCCTTTCCGAGATAGTGGGTGCATGCAGAGACACGCTGATGTCCTTTCGCTGGGTAGGCTGAAGCGGCACGCCGATCAGACGCGGTTGTTCATCGTTACGTCGAGCACGCGCGCCGCTGCCTCGACGTAGGCGCGCCGGAAGGCGTAGACGCGGCCATTCTCGGAGCCGACGAGGAGATCCGGCAGAGACGAATGATGAAGGGCGAATCCAGGTCGGTGAGCAGTGATTCGCCTTTCGTCTTTCGTCCTTCATCTTGCACCTGCCCTCCACCGACATCCATTGACCCCTTTGTTCCGCTGCGGCGCCGCCGTGCGCTCAGAAGCGGGCCGTCTGTGGCGGCCCGGAGTCCACCGCCAGCGCCAGCGCGTCGAAGCTCTGGCGGAGCAGATCGCACTTCGCACCGGCATGCGCCGGCGAGTCCCAGAGGTTGACGAACTCGCCCGGATCGTCTCCGAGGTCGAATAACTCGCCGACGCCGCATCCGTGGTAGACCACCAGCTTGTAGCGGCGATCGCGCCACATGGTGGCGTAGGTGCCGGTGAAGCGGGGCCGTCCCGGAGTCTGGGCTGCCGGCCCCGGGGGACTGGGCGGCAGCGCGCGGACATACTCAGCGCGCACGAACGGCCGGTGCTCGTTCGCCGGCACCTGACCGGTGAGGATCGGCAGCAATGAACGCCCCTGCGTGCGCTCCGGCACCGGGAGTCCGGCTAGGTCCAGCAGCGTCGGCATGATGTCGGTTAACTCCACGAGTGCGTCGCTGCGCAGGTCGTCGCGGAAGTGACCTGGCCACGACCAGATGAGCGGGATGCGCACGAGTCCTTCGTAGAAGCGGCAGCCCTTGAGCAAAAGGCCGTGGTCGCCCAGCGCCTCGCCGTGGTCGCTGGTAAAGACGATCACGGTGTGCTCGCGCTGGCCTGTCCGCTCCAGCGCGTCGAGCAGCCGTCCCACGTTGTCGTCGATCAGCTCGATCATGGCGTAGTAGGCCGCCTGCTTCCCCTTGGCGTCGAACGCCTCCGGCCGGCGTGCCTCGGTCTGGAAGTCCACGCCGGCCGCGGCCAGCGCTGCCTGCGCCGCCAGGTCTGATTCGCGGAACAGGGGCACCGGCATCGCCGCCGGCTCGAAGTGGTCCAGGTACGCCTGGGGCGGATCGAATTCTGGGTGCGGATCGAAGCAGTTCAGGCTGAACAGCCAGGGCAGGCCGTGGCGCTCGCGCCCGGGCGCGTGCTCCTCGATGAAGTCGATCGCCATCTGCGCGCACCAGGTGGTCTGGTGCAGCTCGGGCGGGATCGCGTGCGGGTCCTGGCGCAACTCGCCCAGGTCGTGACCCTTCACCGCCAGCCACTCCTTGTACGCGTGACCCTCCGGCCACCAGTCGCGCGGATCGTGGCTCCAGTGGAAGACGCGATAGCCGTCGTCGCGCGGCCGGCGCTCGACGCGGCGGTCGGCGGCGGAGAGGTGGAGCTTGCCGGCCAGGCCGCAGTCGTAGCCGGCGTCTTTGAGCAGCCTCGTCACCAGCGGGGCGGCCTCGTCCCAGTAGTCGTTCCCGTTGCCGCAGGCGTGCACCGTGCTGGGGTACCGGCCGGTGAGGAAGCTGGCGCGGCTGGGTGTACAGATCGGACTCTGGCAGTAGGCGTGCGTGAAGGCCACCCCCTCGCGCACCAGCCGGTCGAGGTTCGGCGTGCGCACGTGCGGGTTGGGGGCTGGGGACGCGTGGAGACCAAAAGTGCCCAGCGCGCCGATGGTGTCGTAGCGCTGCTGGTCGGTGCAGATCCATAAGATATTCGGAGTCACGTCGAGCTTCCTTATACAAGTTACGCATTCAGAAGGGACAGCCGTGGCCGTCGTTCCCCTTCCCTAATGCGATTTGACCGCTGGCTTGATCAGCAGCAGCACGTTGACCAGCTCCTCGTACAGGCTCTCCCCCTTGAACACCAGTCCGTGACTCCCGAGCATCTCGCCGTGGTCGGACGTGACGATCAGCAGCGTATTCTCGAACTGGTCGGTGTCGATCAGCGCTTCCAGGATGATCCCCACCAGGTAGTCGACGTAGCTGACCTGTCCGTAGTACGCCGCGCACATCTTCCGGAGATCATCTTCGCTCCACTGCCACGCCGGCTTGAGCCGCCGCTCGCTGCGCGTGCGCGCCAGGTACGGCCCGGCGGGATCGTCGAGCGTCTCCGGTAGGGGCATATCCTGCGGCCGGTACATGCGGTCGAACGGGCGCGGACTGACGAACGGCTGGTGCGGCTCGTGATACGAGTACACCAGGCAGAAGCGTCGACCCTACCTGCGTGCGCCGATCGTAGTCGGCGGGATTGAAGTTGCGCACGTAGTTGGCGTCGACGGCCGCTCCCACCTTGGCGCCGAAACGAAGCGTCGCGTTGTGCTCCGGTCCATCGACGTCGAAATCTGCCGAGCGGGTCACGAAGTCGCCGAACCCGCGGCGGTCGCCGCCGGTACCCAGGTGCCACTTGCCGGTGTAACCGCAGGCATAGCCCAGCGGCCTCAAATAGTCGGCCAGCAGTATCACGTCCGGCGGCAGGCGCATCTCCTCGGTGATCGGCCGCGGTTGGTTGTTCGCCACCATCCCAGTGGTGTGTGGATACAGCCCCGAGAGCAGCGAGACGCGAGCCGGCGTGCACAGAGGTGAGACGCAGTAGGCGTGGCGAAAGAGCGTGCTGCCTCTCGCCAGCCAGTTCACGTGGGGCGTCTCCACCACCGACGGTCTTTCTCGCCCGGGCATCGTATCGGCGCGCTGCTGATCGCTGATGATGAGCAGCACGTTTGGCGGGCGAGTAGGCGGCCTGTGCGGCGCCCGGCTCGACGCCGCCTGCTCGTTGATTGGCGTCATCACCTACTCCTCAACTACGCCCCGGAACGGGCCAATACTTGTGAGCTTTCGACGACGCCGGCAGCCTCCAACGCCGACACGAGCCGGCCGCCGTCCCCCGCCGACGGCTGTGGCGCCCGAACCACGGCCGTGCTCAAGATTCCGTGCTCGACGAGTACCGCCTTGAGATCGGCCAGCCGCGCGCCGTTGGCGAAGACGGTACGCACGGCGTCGATCTGCGCCTGCGCCGCTCGCGCGGCCACGCTGTTGCTCGACTGCCACGCGCGCCACAGCGCGACGAACGGCTCCGGCGCCGCGTTGGCGTTGCCCGAGATCATCCCGTCGCATCCCAGCTCCAGCGCCGCCAGATTCAGCCCGTCCGTGCCGGAGAGCAGGGAAACGGCCTTCCCTGGCACCTGCACCGCGCGGTGCGCGCGCAGCACGTCGAGATCGCCGCTGCTGTCCTTCAGCCCGACGACGTTCGGCGCGCGCCGGTAGAGTTGCGCCGCGAGTTCGGGAGACACGGTGTTCCGCGCGAACGACGGCAGACTGTACAGGTAGACCGGCAGCGGCGCTATCGCTTCCGCCAGCTCCAGGTAATATCGCGCGAGATCGTCGTCGCCGTAGGCGTAGAAGTACGGCGTGAGCGCACCGATGCCATCCGCGCCGGCCGCCGCCGCGTGCCGCGCCAGCTCGACCGCCTCCCGCGTGCTCGCGGTCCCGACGTGCGCGAAGACGGGCACCCGTCCCGCGGCCGCCTCGACGACCGTCTCGACGACGGCTCGCCGTTCGTCGAGCGAGAGCAGCGGGAACTCGCCCGTCGTCCCGCACGGATAGAGGCCGTCGACGCCGGCGACAATCAGGAACTCACACAGCCGCCGGAGCGACGCGCAGTCGACCTCGCCGTCCGAAGTGAACGGCGTCACCAGCGGCGGCACGACGCCGCGCAAATAACGTGATCCGATCGCAAGCTCAGAGGGCATCAACGTTCACCACCAACTGCACAATGTCGCGGCGGCCCAGGTCGTACACGACGTGGAGCCGGCCACCGAACTCAACCGCGTGGGGGTATGCCAGGGCGGTGCTCGTCCCGGCGCCGGGGCGGCGGGTGAACCACTGTACGTGGTGCCGCCACGCGTCGAGCTCTACTCGAACCGGCCACGAACGCATCTCGTCCTCGCTGATCCAGAGCGCAAGCGGATCGCGCGCGGTGCTACTCGGGTTGTGGATCAGCGCGATTCGCCCGTCGGCGAGGTGCATCAGCCAGACCTTTGATGATGGGTTGGGGATGTCGGTGCGCCACGGTTCGGCCCAGGTGCGGCCACTGTCGTGGCTCTCGGTGCGCCAGAGAACGCCGTCCCCATTGGCGCGGCAAAGCATGACGACGGTGCCGTCGCGCAGTTCGATGGCGTGCGGCTCGTTCATCCGCACTGGTCCTGCCGGCTCGACGAAGTTGCCGGGAAGGAAGGTGCGGCCGCGGTCCGTGCTGATCAATACGTTCACGCCCCAGATCCAGTGGGACACGTCCTGCACTTCGCGCAGCGCCTCGGGGAAATGGAGGACCTGTGCGGGCACGTCCGGCGGGCGGAGGTAGTGCTGGGGGAAGAGCCAGTCCCCGTTGCGCAGGACGACGCGCCCGCGGCGGGTGACGACGCCGACCCGGTCGTGCAGCGGCTCGCTGGCCCAGGTGCGGCCGTTGTCACGGCTGCGGGCGACGAACGGTCGCCGCCGGGGCATCCGCCCGCGCCCAGCGTCGAAGGTCAATCCGAAGGCGACGATCTCGCCGGCCTCGGCGTAGTTAGGATGGCCGTGGCCGCAGCGATCGGGCGCGTCGGCCGGGATCCATACCGACAGATCGCCCCAGGTCTGGCCGCCATCGGCCGAGCGGCGGTAGACGGCGGAGAGGCCAGGCTGGCCGTCGCGCTCCGGCTGCGGGCCGGCCACCCAGTGACAAAGCCAGTCGCCGTTAGGCGCAACGGTGAGCGCGGGGCCGATCGCCCGCGGCCAATGGTTGAGGTCAAACGTGTGGAGATAGCGTTTCTCGATCATCGGCGTGTCGCCGCTTTCAGATGCTCCAGGGTGCGGTAGTACAGCGGTGGGTGGGGCAAGCCGCGCAGCACGGAATCGTCCGTCGCCTCCATCCACGCGTACAGCCGGGCCGCCAGCCTGTCGAGCACGCCGGCATAGGCCGGGTCATCCACCAGGTTCTGCGTCTCCAATGGGTCGGCCTTCAGGTCATACAGCTCCAGGCTGGGGTGCTGCGTGCGGGGCTGATCTTCGATGAAGTGGACGCGGTCACCAGCAGAGTGTTCGGGCGCTCAGCCATCGCCGCGCACCTGGGCGGCCGCTCTTCGGCGCGCCTGATCCGCTTTGGCTTGGGCGTCTACCTGTTCCGGGTCCACAATCGACAGCAGTTCCCGGCGGAGGTTGGCCAGCCTGTTGGTAAACGCGGGGTCGCCGGCCAGGTCGGAGCGCTCCTCTGGGTCGTCCTCCGGACGGAATAACTGAGGGCGCTCGTTCACGTAGTGGCAGTACCTGTACGCGCCCCGCTTCAGCATGTAGCCGGCGTCGAGCATCCCTTCGGCATGGAACTCGGCGAACACCGGCTGTGTTGCGACCCTTCCAGTGTGCGCTCCGCCGGACTGCTCCGCAGCCGCCGTGTCCAGCAGGCTGCGGCCGGGGAGGTCATCCGGCCGCTCGGCACCCGACACGGCAGCCAAGTCGAGCAGCGTTGGCAGCACGTCCACTAGGCTGGCGTTCTCGCGTACGCGCGCCGGTTTGGCGACTTGGCCCGGAAGGAAGCGCGCCGGCAATCGAAGCAGGAGCGGCACGCGAACGGCCGACTCGTAGAAGCAGTGCTTCTGCCACATACCGTGTTGCCCGGCCATCTCTCCATGGTCGCTGGTGTACAGCACCACCGTGTTCTCGCGCAACGGTGTGCGGTTCACCGCATCCAAGATGGCGCCGATGTGGTGATCGACGAGCGTCACCAGCGCCCAGTAGGCGGCGATGGCACGCCGGACCACATCCTCAGCGAGCGGCACGTCGTTGGCCAGACCGCGGCGGAGTTGCCGGATCACCGGGTGCTGCGCTTCGAGCGGCTCGTCCCACGTCGCCGGCAGCATCACGTCTCGCGGGTCGTAGAGGTCCAGGTAGGCACGCGGCGCCACGAGCGGGAAGTGTGGGTGGATCAGTCCACAGTAGAGCAGCCATGGCCGCCCGCCGGGCGACTCGGCCTTCTCCTGAAGGAACTGCCGGGCCAGGGCCGCGACCTCGGCATCATACGTGTCGTGTCGGTGCTGCGGTCCGGGCGGCAACTCCTCGGCGGCGCCGCCGGTGGTGACGTGAACGCGCGTGCGCCGTGCCTCCGGCCGGCGGCTCGGCGCACCTGGTGCCGGCGAGTACCAGCTTGGTAGGTCCTCGACAAGGCGCCGGTCGAAGCCGTGCAGCCGGTCGATGCCGTTGAAGTGGGTCCGGCCGCAGATGACCGTTTCGTGGCCGGCTGCGCCCAGCAGGTGTCCCCACGTCGGGACAGCCGAGTCCAAGATCGAGCCATTGTCCCAGGCGCCGATCTGGTGCGCATAGCGGCCGGTGAGCAGCGATAGCCTGGAGGGAACGCAGATGGGACTGGCGCAGTAGACGTTGTCGTAGACCAGCGCCTCTGACGCCAGCCGGTCCACATGAGGTGTGCGCACCAGCGGATGGCCGTAACAGCCGGTCACGGCCGGGTCGTGCTCGTCACTCACGATGACGAGGATGTTTGGTCTATCGTCAGCCACGTCTGTTACCGTTGTCCACCGCGATGGTCCCCCGGCGACGCAACTATCGCCCCTATTCCTAAGCCAACATGGGACCCGCAGCCAGCCTCACTTTGCACTTTGCACTTTGCACGTGCTTTAGGGTATCCACAGGGTATCCACGCTATTGCGCGGCGAGCAGGCGGTTGGCGGCAGCGGCGGCCGCCATGGCGGAATCACGCACGCTGCGACTGTTTTCGTTGAGCGCCAGATTCAGCTCCTTGTTGATCTCGGCCATGATTTGGCTGAGGCCCCTCAGCGCCGGGAAGAACAGGCCGTATTTCAGCGCGTCGAAGAATACCTTGGTCACCTCTGCGGGCACGCCCGCCGGCGGGTAGACCTTCTTGGTGGCCGGCGTCGTAGTTTCTGTGGCCGCAAGATGCTCCTGGCCCCGGTCGCCGACCAGCCACTTGATGAACTCCCAGGCGGCCTCCTTCTGCTTCGATCCTTCGGCGATGCTGTAGCCGGTGGCGTTGCCCGACGTGCGCCGCCCTCCCGGTCCCTTCGGCATCAAGGCCACGCCTGGCTTGAATGCCACCGCGCTGAGCCCGGTGTAGGCGAAGCTCCCGGTGACGCTCATCGCGATTCGCCCGTTGTTGAAAGACGCGCCGCCCTCCTGCCCCTGCGCCGGAGCAAAGCGCTGGCGGTAGCGCAGCCCGTGGGCGAACTCCAGCGCCGCTATCGCCTTTGGCTGATCGAGGAGGCATTTCTTGCCGGCTTTGTCGAAGAACTCGCCGCCCCAGGAGAACACCAGCGTGTTCCGTACGTCGGCGCTAAAGCCCATCGCAAAGCCCTGCTCGCCCGCCATGACGGAGGAGAGTCGCTGGGCAGCAGTGGTGAACTCCCGTTCCCATGTCCAGTTCTCGTTTGGCTCGGCCAACCCTGCTTTGGCGAAGAGGTCCTTGTTGTAGAAGAGCAGCATCGTCGTGACGAACCGCGGAACCCCGTACAGCTTGCCGCCCACGGCCATCGCATTGAGGGGTTCGGGGTAGAAGGCGTCCCGGCTGAACCCCTTGCCTCGCGTCTGAATCAAGCTGTCTAGCGGCGCGATGAACTTGCTTGCCACGAGATCGCCATAGACGTTGGCGTTGAGCGAGACGACGTCCGGTGGCGTCCCGGCCGCCGCGGCCGCCTTGAACTTCTCCAGCACCTGCGCCTCGGGAGCGCCCGGGATCGGGTGCACCTTGATGTTGGGCACCGCCGCCATGAACTTGTCCACCGCCGCCGCGCGCGCCTCGGCCAGCGGCCCCGTCCCCGAGTTGTAGGCGTATTCGATCGTCGCCGGCGGCAGTGTCGACTGGCTCTGGCCCGGATTGGTTTCGCCGCCGCAAGCGGCCGCCTGCACGACGAGCGGCACGCTGGCGGCGGCGGTAGCCAACGTGCGACGGCGGGTCATCTGGTCGTTCGAGTCCATGAGTGCCTCCACACTTCAACTCAATGCCGTGCCCCAGCCGGCGCGGCGTCGACCGCTGCACCCATACTGGGTGGGGCGACGACGGTCATGCCGGCAGCCGGTTCCAGCACTGCGCCCCGGTTGGCCAACTCGCGCCGGAGCGATGCCGGGGTGACCTCGCCGACGGGTCGCCGGCCGGCGGCCGACCAGGCGGCGGCGATGCCGGCGGCCTGGCCCATCATGCTCGCGGTGGTCATCACCCGCGCCGACGAGAGCGCCAACTGGTCGGCCGAGAAGCAGCGGCCCGCCACCAGCAGGTTCTTCGCGCCGCGCGGGATCAGCGCCCGGTACGGAATCTGGTACGGCGGCACGTGCCGCGCCTCCCAATTGATCTGGTAGACGCGCTTGTCGGTCGCCGGGTCCATGCAGTCCAGGTAAAAGACGCCGAGCGCGATCCCGTCTTCGAAGGTGCGCCCGTTACGCACGTCGTCGACCGTCAGCACGTACTCGCCCACGGCGCGGTGCCCCTCGCGGATGCCGATGCGCGGCGAGATGTAGTCGAACTTGTAGTGCGAGAGGTCGTGCCGGCCCATGGGGTGGCGCTGGACGTAGTGGATCATGCTCCACATCAGGCGGCGGGCGTGGACCTCGGCTTCGGACAACGACTTCCCGTCGGTCGCGTCGTGGCCAACGATCTTGAGCTTGAGGCCGATCTTGCCATCGCCCTGCGGCCAGACCGAGAGCATCGGCAGCTCCTCGGGCGAGTCGTAGACGCGCAGCGCGCCGCCGGGCGCGGCGGGCGCGGCCGGCAGGTCCTGCTGCACCGGGCGGCCGGCGTGACGCAGGAAGAAATTGATCGACATCGGCAACTGCGCGCCATCGGCCTCGCGTCCCTTGGCGGTGGAGAAGCCGGCCAGGTGCGTCACGTCGCCGTCGCCGGTGCAGTCGATCACGGTAGCCGGGCGGATCGCCTGCAGGCCGCTCTTGCTATCGACGATCACGCCCTCGATGCGCCCCTTCTGGTCTCCCCCCTCCGATCCCCTATCCCAGCGGCAATCGACGTCGGCGACGCGGGTGTGCAGCCACAGATCGACGCCGGCGGCCAGCGCCTGCTCCTGGAGCACCGTCTTGAGCACCTCGTGGTCGAACGGACGCGCCTCGCGCTCGCGGTACGGCTTGTACGCGGCGATGGCTTCCAGCCGCTCCAGCTCCTGGACGACGGCATCGAAGACCTCGCCTTGTCCGGTCGTCTCGCCGCAGAACGCGGCCGTCCCGGCGGTGGTGGCGGTGCCGCCGAGGTCGGCGTGCTGCTCGACGAGCATGACGCGCGCTCCCTGGCGCGCCGCCGCCACGGCGGCCGAGAAGCCGGCCATGCCTCCACCGGCGACGAGCACGTCCACCGGCGGCAACTCCACCAGCGTACGGGTGAAGTGGTAGAGAGCTTGCTGACTCGTTTGGCTCATGGGTGTACCCTTCGGCGTGGATCTGCGCTACCAGTGCTTCGGCTACTTCGGCTACTTCGGCGGCCGCCCCAACGCATCGGCGGCTCAGGCGCCACCGTATCGGGCGGTACTATACACTTCTAAATGCCTTTAGGTCAAACGAGTTAGGAGAAGAGCGTGGCGGAATGTTCCGGCCATGGCCGGCCGACCTATCGCGACATTGCGCGGCTGGCGGGCACCTCGCAGGCCACCGTGTCGCTCGTCCTGAACAACCGCGACACGAAGGTGGGGATCTCGGCCGCCACCCGGCAGGCCGTCCTGGCGGCCGCGCGCCAGTTGGGCTACACGCTCGACCTGGGCGCCCGGCGCTTGCGCCACCGGGAGAGCGGGGCGGCCGCGCCGGAAATCACGCTCGCCATCCTGCGCCCGGCGGGCACCCCGGTGGGGCTCACCGCGCGGCTGATCGAGGCGGCGACCGCGGCGCTGGCCCAGCACGCCCCGTCCGCGCAGCTTGTGATCGAGGAGTACCAGCCCGATCGCCTGCGTGAACACCCGGGTCTCAGCGTTGCCTCCCGCTTTCACGGCGCGATCCTGACGAGTCTCACGCC
>JACQGX010000319.1 GCA_016199265.1 Chloroflexota bacterium
CTCAGGGCGAGCGGAGGGGCCCCGGAACTCTTGCTCACACTCCTTTGCATTCGGACGTGAGGCATGAGCACCGTTGGAAGCGAGGCACGTGGGAGAATTCTGGTGATGGCTCCGCCACGGCCTCCTCCACGCACCACACCATCCCGCGCGCTGCCGGCGGCGTCGACCGCGTTGACGAGCCATTCACCCGACGAGACGCGGCGGATCGGCGCGCTGCTCGGAGACCTGCTCGAGCCCGGCGACGTCGTCCTGCTTGAGGGGAACCTGGGTGCAGGGAAGACGGTGTTCGCGCAGGGCGTCGCCGCCGGACTGGGTGTCGAGGCACCCGTAACGAGCCCGACGTTTACGCTCATTCACGAACACTCCGGCCGGTTGATGTTCTACCACGTCGACCTCTACCGGATCGAGGGCGACGCGGAGGCGGTCGACCTGGGGCTCGAGGATTACTTCTACGGCGGCGGCGTGACGCTCGTGGAGTGGAGCGGGCGCGCGCCCGGCGTGTTGCCCGCGGAGCACCTGGCGATTCAGCTTCAGCCTCGGGGCGAATCGGAGCGTGCCATTCGACTGGTGGCCAGTGGCCGGCGCTACGTCGCGCTGCTCGCCGCGTTCGAGCGACGGATCACTGGCACGTGACGGACGCCGTGGCGATGCGCGGCCGGACAACCCCCACGGCACGCGTTCCAGTCCGCCGGATCGGCCCGGAAAGCGGCCGCGAGACGTGGCACGAGCGCGTGTTGGCGGCAAATGCGCCGGTGATCGCGATCGACACGTCGACACGCACGGGCGGCGTCGCGCTGTGCCGCGGCGTTGTGCCGCTGGCCGAGGAGACGTGGCTTGCCGGCGGCCGCCAGACGGCACAGATGCTCCCGGCGATCGAGCGGCTCCTGGAGCGGGCCGGCTACACGCCGCGCGATCTGCGGCTCGTCGTCGTCGCCACCGGGCCCGGCTCGTTCACCGGACTGCGCGTCGGCGCCAGTTTGGGCAAGGGGCTCGCCGTCGCGCTCAATATTCCCCTGGTCGGCGTGCCGGCGCTCGACGTCGTGGCGTATCAACAGGGCGCCGCCGCGACGCGCATCTGCGCCGTCGTCGACGCCGGACGGGGCCAGCTCTACTACGGCACGTACCGGCGCCGCAAGCTCCTCTTGGAGCAGGTCGGCGATTTTGGCACGCGGACGATCGAAGAGCTCGCGGCCGAGCTCGCGCACGCGCCGCGCGGCACGCTCGTGTGCGGTGAGCTGGACGGATCGAGCGCCGAGCTCCTGGCGGGCGAGCTGGGCGACCGGGTGCAAATGGGTACGCCCGCGGCCGGCCTGCGCCGCGCCGTGTACCTGGCCGAGCTCGGACGGTGGGAGCTCGCCGCGCGCGGCGCAGACGATCCCGCCGCGCTGCAGCCGATTTACTTGCGGCGTAGTGCGTAGAGCAAGATGCGGGGTGCAAGCAAGTGGTCCGAAGGCGTAGATTTTCCGTAGGGTCGTATCGACACACGCCCAGCGGCCACGGGCGGGCGTATCTCGATACGCCGCCACGAGCCACCGGCGGTCCCCGGAGGCTCTGCGCGCACACCGTCTTACGCTCCAAACCAAAGCCACGGTGGAACCCGCAGGGATCCTCATTTTGCACTTTGCATTTTGCACTTGGTGTGGGTGGTAGGTATTACGCTTTATCGTCATAGGCTTCTCATCTCCGCAATTGACGCCCAAGAGACCCGATCCGTGCCGTACCGCCTAGAGCCGATGCGCCAGAAAGACATCCCGGAGGTGATCCAGATCGAGCGGGAGTCGTTCAGCATGACGTGGCCGGCCAATTCGTACAAGCGCGAGCTGGAGCAAAACCGGATGGCGCGCTACATCGTCGCTCGCTACGAGCCCGGCTCAGGCGAACCGCCATCACTGCGGAAGGAGGCGCGCCGGCCCTTTCCGCTCTCGCTGCTTCCCTTTACCGGCGACCGCACCGCCGAGAACGATTCGTCGTCGGTGGTGGGGTACGGCGGCCTGTGGCTCATGGTCGACGAAGCGCACGTCACGTCGGTTGCCGTAAGGCCCGAGTTCCGCCGGCGCGGCCTGGGCGAGCTGCTGATGCTCGGCCTGTTCGATACCGCGATGCGGATGGGGGCACGCTTCGTCACGCTCGAGGTGCGGGTGAGCAACAAGACGGCGCGCGCACTCTACGAAAAGCTGGGCTTTCGCGAGGTCGGCATCCGGCAGCGGTACTACACCGACAACAACGAGGATGCAGTGGTGATGTGGACCGAAGAGCTGCGCACCCCGGCGTTCCGCGAACGGTACACGCGCCTCAAAAGCGAGCTGGCCCGCAAGCTGACGTGGACGAGCGCGCTGTGAGGTACGCAGCAGGACGATGACGAGCGTGCTGGCGATAGAGACGAGCTGCGACGAGACGGCCGCCGCCGTGGTGGCCGATGGGCGCAGGATCCGCAGCAACGTCGTCTTTTCACAGGACGACCTCCACCGCCGCTTCGGCGGCGTCGTGCCGGAGCTGGCGTCGAGACAGCATCTGCTCGGCATCGTCCCGGCGATCGAGAAGGCGCTCGTCGAAGCCGGCATCGCGTGGGACGGCGTCGACGCGGTGGCGGTGAGCCACGGTCCGGGGCTCGCCGGCTCACTGCTCGTCGGCGTCAACGCGGCCAAGGCAATCGCCTTCGCCCGGGGTATCCCGCTGGTCGGCGTGAACCACCTCGAAGGGCATATCTACGCCAACTGGCTCACCCTGCCCGCCGGCGAAAGTGGGTGCCAGGAGCTTCACGAGCCGCCGGCGCCGGAGTTCCCGCTGTTGTGTCTGATCGTTTCCGGCGGACACTCCGAGCTCGTGATAATGACCGACCACGGCCGGTACCGGCTGCTGGGCCGCACGCGGGACGACGCCGCGGGCGAAGCATTCGACAAGGTGGCCCGTATCCTCGGTCTTGGCTATCCCGGCGGGCCCGCGGTACAGCGCGCCGCGGCGCACGCCAAGGTGCGGGACGCCGGCGCACCGGACCTACAACTGACGCGGCCGTGGCTGCGGGGCACCTACGACTTCAGCTTCAGCGGCATCAAGACGCAGGTGCTTCGGTTAGCCGAAGGCGGAAGCGCCGGGCCGGTCGGCAATCCCTCGCGCCTGGCGCAGGTCGCCGCCCGCGCGGCACCGGCCGGTACGAGCAGCGACATCTCCGGACTGCTCGGTCGCGACGAGCTCGGACGGAGCCGCGGCGCCGCGCCGGCCGGAACCGGAGGTGAAGTCTCCAGACCCGACGAAAGCGGTGCGACCGGCCGGGGCGGCGCCGCGGCCGGCGGCGAGGTAACGCCGTTCGTCGCGCAACTGGCCCATGCGTTCCAGGAGGCGGTGACCGACGTGCTGGCCGGCAAGGCGTGCCTGGCCGCCGAAGAATTCGGCGTGCGACGGATCGCGCTCGCGGGTGGCGTCGCCGCCAACCAGCGGCTGCGCGAAAAGCTCATGGCTGAGGCCAAGGTGCCGGTGCTGATCCCGGACGTCACCTTTTGCACCGACAACGCCGCGATGATCGCCGCCGCCGGCTACTTCCGGCTGTGCGCCGGGCACACCGCCGGCTGGGACCTGGACGTCTACCCAAACCTACGATTGGCTTGACGAAGTTCCTGCCCTACGGAGTTCCTGGTTCCTAGTAGATGCCCGCTTCGGTAACAGCCCCACTCAGGAACTAGGAACTCTCACGAAAAGGAGAAGCCCGGGAACCCGCGGGCACCCGGGCGTCCTCTCCTCGCCGCAAGCGCTCCCTAGCGCCTGGCAGGCATCCGGAGCGCGCACTCCGTAGTCGACAGCTAGCTGAGGATCGGAAAACGGAAATCAGCTTGATCGGCCACCTAAGGAACTTGAAGGGCGGTGTACCGATTCCTGTCGCGCTCTCGGAAGAACAGTATAACAAGAATCGTACCGTTGATACCGAAGCCGTGCCGCAGCGTGTGGGTCGCCCTAACATACGCACGCCTATCGATGCCGGTTAGCACTCGCGCGCGCAGAGTGCTAGAATGATTGGCGCCAACGCCCTTACGGGCGGCTGCGCGCCGATGAGGCGGGTAGCCGACCAAATCAACAAACAATCTAGAACTTTCACAGTCGATGAGCAATAGGAGGTAGTACCGCATGGCGCAAGCAACCGCGACGAAGCTGAAGCCGCTCGGCGATAAGGTCGTTGTCCAGCCAACGCAGCGCGAAGAGACGACCAAGAGTGGGATCGTGCTGCCGGACACGGCGAAGGAGAAGCCACAGGAAGGCGTGATCGTCGCCGTGGGTTCGGGACGTGTGCTGGACAACGGCGAGCGCGTCAAGCTCGAGGTGTCCGAGGGCCAGAAGGTGCTGTTCGCGAAGTACGCCGGCACCGAGATCAAGCTCGACGGCGAGGAGTACCTGATCCTTTCGGAAAAGGACATCTTGGCCGTTCTCGAAGCGTAGTCTTCATTGAGAATACGGGCTGACCGCAGAGACGCAAAGGGGCAGAATCTCTCTGCCCCTTTGCGTCTCTGCGGCTTTTTCGTCCCTCTCGCCGAGCGATAGGGAAACGCCTGAACGTCTCGTGGTCGAAAGAGGCTCGCTGTCGTTCTACACCAAAGCCAAGGTGGGACCCGCAGGCGTCCTCACTTTGCACCTTGCACCTTGCACTTGCTTTAGTCGGGCGTTTGGGACTCGAAGTCGAGGTCGGCGTCGACCATTACGTCGACGAGGCCTTCGAAGGTCACGTCGGGACGCCAGCCCAGCTTTTCGCGGGCCTTGGCCGAGTTGCCGATCAAGAGGTCGACTTCGGCCGGACGTAAGAGCGCCGGATCGACGACGACGTAGTCGCGCCAGTTCTCGATGCCGACTCGCCGGAAAGCCAGCACGGCGAACTCCGCGACGCTGTGCGTTTCCCCGGTGGCGACGACGTAGTCGTCGGGTTCGGGCTGCTGGAGCATCAGCCACATGGCACAGACGTAGTCTCCGGCGTACCCCCAGTCGCGCCGCGCATCGAGGTTGCCCAGACACAGCTCCTTCTGCTTGCCCAGCTTGATTCGGGCGACGCCGCGCGCGATCTTCCGCGGGGCGAACTCCAGCCCGCGACGCGGACTCTCGTGGTTGAACAGAATGCCCGAGCAGGCGAACAGCCCGTACGACTCACGGTAGTTGACGGTGATCCAGTGACCGTAGACCTTCGCCACGCCGTACGGGCTGCGCGGGTAGAACGGCGTCTTCTCGGTCTGTGGCACCTCCTGCACCTTGCCGAACATTTCGCTCGACGACGCTTGGTAGAAACGGATCGGCCAGTCGGCGAGCCGCACCGCCTCGAGAATCTTGGTCACACCCAATGCGGTGACCTCTCCGGTCAGCGCAGGCGCGGCAAACGAGTGGGGCACGAACGACTGTGCGCCCAGGTTGTAGACCTCGTCGGGCCGCGCCTGCCTGATGACCTTGATGAGCGAGAGCTGGTCGTGCAGGTCGCCGTCGAGCAGCTCGACTTTCCCCAGCAGGTGGCGAATACGCTGGTCGGTGACAACGCTCGAACGGCGCATCAGGCCGTACACGTCGTAGCCCTTCTCCAGCAGCAACTCGGCGAGGTAACTTCCGTCTTGTCCGGTGATACCGGTGATCAGTGCGCGTGGCATGTGGTTCTCCTCTCCACCACCGTAACGAGACAGTTGCACACTGGTCAACAGCTCGACGCGCCATTTTGCACGAGAGTACAATCGTGGTGTGAGTCGCAGGGAAACGCTTGGTGCCCGCATCCGGCGGGAGCGGCTCGGCCGCACGCCGCCATTAACGTTGAGCGGCCTGGCCGGCGACCAGCTTTCTCCGGGGTTGGTGAGCAAGATCGAGCGCGGGCTGGTAAGTCCGTCGCTGCAGACGCTGCATCACATCGCCGAACGCCTCGGCCTCCCGCTGGCCGAGCTTTTTACTGAGGATCATGGCAAGGCGTCGTCGACCGCCGCCTCGCTGCACGCCGCCCGCGCGCTGCTCTTGCTGGGCGATCCGGAGACGGCGGCCCGCGTTGCGCTCGATGCTGCCGGACACATCGAGGCCGGCGACGGTACCTCGACCGTACCGACAGCCATACGGGCAGCGCGGGCGCGCCTGCTGGGGCTTGCTGCCGAGGCATCCCTGGCCGCGGGCAACACGACGGAGGCCGCGCAGCGGCTGGCCGAGGCGAGCCGCGTGCTCGCCGCCCCGTCTGGTGCGCCGACGAGCGCGCCGAGCTCCCGCGCCGGCTCGATCGACGCAACCGGCTCGGCCGGACCCGCCGGCCCCGTCGCTGGCTCACCCGGCCCGGCGTCGCCCGGACGGCAGGACGGATCGGCCGATACGGACGCTGCCCAAGCCGAGCTGGCGTGGGTGCTCGGCGCGCTCGAGCGCCGGCGCGGCAACCGCCAGGGCGCGGCGCGCAGTTGGGGGCGCGCCCTCGATCTGCTCGAAGCGCGCCGCCACGCGTCTCTGGGCACGGCGCTGCTCCTCGCGCGCGTGCTGGCCGACCTCGGCAGCCTGCACGAAAGCGAAGGCGCGCACGAGACGGCGCGGAACTTCCTGACGCGCGCACTCGTCGTCCTGGCGCAGGTCACCGATCCGGCCGCCGCGGCGCGCCGTCTCCTGGTCGACTGGACCGGCCCGGCAACCGTTTCCGCGGGCAGCACGATGCCGGTCGACGCGCATCCATGCCCGCCCGAGGCCGCCGCGGCTGCCGGCCTCGCCGTCGTGGCTGCCGCCGCCCGGCTCTCGGAAAAGGTGGCGTACGACCTCGGGCGGCTCGATCGAACGGTGTTCTCGACGCCGTGGCCGGCCACGTCCCCGCCGGACGTGCCCCACAGCCGCCACTTGCGGTGAGAAGTGCACAATGCAAAATGCAAAGTGCGCTGAAGTTCAGGGTGTACCAGGTGTAATCCGTACCAGGTTTCGCCGTTCACTTTGCATTGTGCATTGTGCATTTTGCACTCTTCTCCCAGGTGGCTCTCCCTCCAGGCCGATGCGGGTGCGATGGATTCGCCGGGTCTGGAGGCCCAGCGCGGCGGCGACCTCTTCGGGTCGGCCGGCGCCGCTGGGATCGAGGCGGACGAGCATGACAAGGTCGATCGTATCGGGCTCGGCCGGCCGGCCACGGCGCTCGTGCTCGATCCAGACGTCGATGACCAGCGGGCGCAGGTCGACGGTCGCCGCCTTGCCTTCGCGGCACCGCGTCCAGGGCACGCCGGCCGCGTCGAGGAACACGTGAATGCGGCGCTCGATTTCGTCTCGCGGCGGGAGCGGGGGCAACGGCGCGGGTGGCGTCAGGCGCTCCGCGGGAGGGCGCCAGGGTACGCCGGCGCCGGGCGCGGCTTCGATATCAGCCGGCGTCGGCCGCGCGCCGGCGGCGCCGCGCGCCCAGCGCGAGCCCTGGGCGCCGTCGGCGGCTGTCCCCGACTCGTCTGGCTCGACGTCGCCGGCACGGGCGGCGACGGCCGCGACGCGGTACTCGGCCCAGCGGACGAGCGCCATGAGCGCTGGGCCCTGCAGTTGGACTTCGCGCGCGGCGATGACCTCACAACCGGGTGGCAGGCACTCGCGCAGGCGTGCCGCGAGCGCGGCGGGATCGAGGTGTTCGGCAAGGTAGACGTCGACCAGCTCGGCGCCGCCGGTTGCGCCCAGCGCGAGCGGCGCGGCAAACGCCAGGCGCGGGTGTGGCGTAAACCCGAGCGTGTAGGCCAGCGGCAGGCGCGCCCGCCGGAAGGTGCGCTCCCACAGACGCACGACGTCGAGGTGGCTGATGAAGCGAATCGGCGCGTTTTTGGCGAACGTCAGGCGCACCCGCTGCATCGGCGCCGCGCCCGCTCGGCCCGCTGGGCCGAAGCCGCGCGGCAGGCCCAGCGGCGTTTCGGCGCCGGCGGCCGGTGCACCTTCCGATATGGGATCTGGTTCCGGGGCCATCGTCGTTCTCCGTGAATCCTGGCTTCCATGACCGGCTGGAAGTGGCCCGGCGCGACCTGGACGAAGGCAGGGGCTTGTCCGCCGTTGAGGTAGACCGGTAGCTCGAAGAACGACCGTCCCGACGCCGAGGGCTGAAGCGGCCCGATGAGCCTGCACATCAGGCAGCTTTGCTCACTTCGGGATCATCTCTCCGCAAGCTTCGTTATACTGGCGTGCCAGCGTGCACGCTCTCGTTCGTTCGTTGTACCTAAGAATACCTATCAAGGGTGTGCTTGCCCTTCGACAAGGTCCGAGTGAGCGGGGAAGAGAAGCTTACCCTGAGCGGGCACTCTTGCTACACCAAGGCCAAGGTGGGACCCGCAGGCGTCCTCACTTTGCACTTTGCACTTTGCACTTTGCACTTGCTTTAGGTGCCCTCGTACAGTTCTGTCCTGTTGGTTGGAGCGCCACGTGTCCAGGATACTTGTCCATCGCCGGCTGAACCGGACGCCACCGCCGAGCTATCGGCTGCTGGTGATGCTGGCTGCCGTTAGTCTCTTTTCTGTTGTCGGCTGCAGCACCGCCCTCGTCGGCGGGCTCGGCACCGGCTACGCGGTCGTCAGTAAGGACCTGCCGAACCCCACCGAACTCGCCAACCGGCCACTGGCCCAGGTGACGCAGCTCTACGACCGCACCGGTGAGCACCTCCTCTATGAGTTCTATGAGGAGCGACGCATCGCCATCCCTCTCAGAGAGGTGGCGTCGATCATGATCCAGGCGACGCTCGCCGCGGAAGACGTGAGCTTCTGGCAGCACCGGGGGTTCGACGTCCGCGGTCTGACGCGCGCATTCCTGGGCAACATCCGCTCCGGCACCATTCAGGGTGGCGGCTCGACGGTCACGCAACAGCTCGTCAAGTTGACGCTCATCGGCGACGAGGTGTCGTATCTGCGCAAGCTGCGCGAGCTCATCCTGGCGATCAGGGTCGAATCGATCTACTCCAAAGAACAGATTCTCGAGATGTACCTGAACCAGGTGTACTACGGGAACCAGGCGTACGGCGTCGAGGCGGCCGCCCTTTCGTACTTCGGCAAGCACGCCAAGGACCTCAATCTCGCCGAGGCCTCGCTGCTCGCCGGACTCGTCCAGCGTCCATCGGTGTACGATCCGGTCAACAACCCCAAAGCGGCGCTGAACCGGCAGGGCGACATCCTTGATGTGATGGTGCGCTACGACATGATCAGCCAAGAGGAGGCCGACGCCGCACAGCGCCAAGCCGCCGGCTTTACGTATCGCCAGCAGCAGACGAACATCATCGCGCCGCACTTTGCCTTCTTTGTCAAGGAGCAGTTGCAGCAGCGCGTCAATCCTGAGGTGGTGCGCAGCGGCCTGAAGGTCATTACGACGATCGATCTCGACGTGCAGAACCGCGCGCAGGAGATCGTGGCGCGCCGCGTGCGCGAGCTGCGCTACCAGCGCGTGAACAACGGCTCACTCGTGGCGATCGATCCCAAGACCGGCGAGATCCTGGCGATGGTCGGCAGCGCCGACTACTACAACCAGGACATCGACGGGCAAGTCAACGTCGCCACCGCGCGGCGCCAGCCGGGATCGTCGTTCAAGCCGTTCACTTACGCCACGGTGTTCGCCGGCAAGAAGTGGGTCCCGAGCTCAACCGTCGCCGATCGGCCAATTCAGCGGCCCGACCCCAGCAGCAGGACCGGGTTCTATCGGCCGGTGAATTACGATCTCAGGTGGCACGGCGTGGTGACGCTGCGCAGCGCCCTGGCCAATTCCTACAACATCCCGGCGCTGCTGGTGCAGGAAGCGGTGGGCACCAAAGAAGTGATCAAGATGGCCCGCACTCTGGGGATCAACACCGACCTGCCGGAGGTGGTCAGCTTGACGCTCGGCGCCGGCGTGGTGCGCTTGCTGGACATGACTTCGGCGTACGGCGTCTTCGCCAACGGTGGCGTGCGCGTCGAGCCGACGCCCTTCCAGAAGATCGTCGATTCGCACGGCAACACGGTGTTCGAGCTCTCGCAGCCGAAGGGCGAGCAGGTGATTGCGCCCGAAGTCGCCTACATGATTACCGACATCCTGGCCGACAACGCGGCGCGCCGGCCGATGTTCGGCAGCGTGCTCGATCTCGCCGGGGGCCGCGTCGCCGCGGTCAAGACCGGCACGACCAACGACTACAAGGACTCGCTGACGATCGGCTACACGCCGTCGCTCGTCGCCGGCGTATGGGTGGGCAACACCGACAACTCGCCGATGTTGCAGGTAGCCGGCTCGCTCGGCGCCGGCTACATCTGGAAGGAGTTTATGGACACAACGTTCAAGGGCCGGCCGATCGAGCGGTTCGAGGTGCCATCGGGCGCGACGCGCGGCCGGATCTGCAGCGGGACCGATCTCTTCATGCCCGGTACGACTCCGACCTGCTCGGTCGGCGCCGGCGCCTACACAGTCACGTCGGCCGGGGCCGCGTCATCGCCGGCCGCCCGTCCGCCAACACCTCGCCCGACCCCCGTGCTGCCGCCGCGCTGAGTGGTACGGTTCGGGGTACAGGCAGCAGTTGATACTGTCGGCGAAGTCCGGCACCGGGAATGACACGATCCTGTAGGGGCGCGATTGATCGCGCCCGAGCGGCCGCTGGGCACGATCAATCGCGCCCCTACAACCCCACAGGCGCCGGTTGGCGGATTTCGTCAACTGTATCAATGCTTGCTCACACCCCACGGTTCGCCTCGCCTCCTGTCCAACTCTAGAGTAGACTTTTCTCGCGGGATGTCTCCTTTACCAAATTCCTTGACAGAAGCAGGCTCAAGTTTTATTCTATGCTAGCGTTAAGAATGCCGCGGTGCGGGCCGCGGACTGAGGTACGTGTGTGACCAGACGAGCAAAGCAACGCGACGAACCGAACGAGGCAATCGAGGCAGCGCCGCCCGCCGCCGAGGTCGTCGAGACTCCGGCACGGGACAAGCCGGCGCGGCGACCCAGGCGAGTCGCCGCCCACAAGCCGGCTCAGCCGGCCGAGCCGGGCGATGAGCTGGAGGCCGATGTCGCGGCCGGCGAGGCGCCGGAGCAACCGGCACGCCGGGCGCGGCGCAGCCGTCGCAGCGGCCGGGAACTGCCGCGCCGCCTGCCGGTGTTGCCGCTCATCAATACGGTCGTCTTCCCGCGCATGACGGTGCCCCTCCTCGTCGAAGCCCCGGCATCGGTAGCGGCGCTGCTGGCGGCGCAGACCCGTGGCCCGCTGATCTTGCTCGTGGCACAGCGCGACGAGTCAATCCGCACCGTCACGCAGGCCGATCTCTATCGTACCGGTACGGTGGCGCAGGTGCTGCAGTCCATCCGCGTGCCCGATGGGGGAATGCAGGTCGTCGTCCAGGGCATTTCGCGCGCCCGGGTTGTCGAGTGCGTCGACGTGCCGATAGCGGGTGTATCGCCGAAGGACCCGTCTCACACGGCGCCGGTCGAGGCCGTCGTCTTACCGGAGACCAAGGCTGGTGCGGCCGCTCCCGCGACAGAGCCGGCCGGTGAGCCGAGCGAGGCGGAGGAAGCCGGCGAAGCCGGCGAGGCGGGCCAGAAGACCGTGGCCACAGCGTATCTCGAGGCGAAGATCGAGCCAATCGCCGAAGCGGCCGGTCGCACGCTGGCCACCGAGGCGCTGATGCGCACCGTCGTTTCGCAGCTCGAGCAGTTCATCGAACGAGGCCGCGGCGGGCATCCGGACGTACTCAACGCCGCGCGAAACATCGAGGAGCCGGGATGGCTGGCCGACGTCGCGGCCTTTGGCCCCGAGCTCACCGTCGTGCAGCGCCAGCAGTTGCTCGAAATCGAGGACGCCACCGAGCGCCTGCGGGCCGTCAGCGTCTTCCTGACGCACCAACTGGAGATCCTGGATCTCAAGAATAAGATCCAGGGCGAGATCCAGAAGGGGATGGAAAAGACGCAGCGCGAGTATTTCCTCCGCGAGCAGCTCAAGGCGATCCACCGGGAGTTGGGCGAGGGTGACCCGCAACAGGCCGAGCTGGCCGAGCTGCGCACGCTGGTGGACGATGCCGGCATGCCCGAGGAAGTCCACGCGCGGGCCGTACGTGAGCTCGAACGGCTGCCGCTCATTCCACCCGGCTCGCCCGAGGTCGGCATCGTCCGGACCTACGTCGACTGGCTGGTGTGCCTGCCGTGGGCCAAGGAGACCGACGATCAGCTCGATCTCAGGCGCGCGATGCAGATTTTGAACGAGGATCATTACGGGCTGGACAAGGTCAAGGACCGCATCGTCGAGTTCCTGGCGGTGCGCCGGCTCTCCGGCAAGCTGCGCAGCCCAATTCTGTGCTTCGCCGGCCCGCCGGGCGTGGGCAAGACCAGCCTGGGCCGGTCGATCGCGCGCGCGATGGGGCGCAAATTCGTACGCGTCAGCCTCGGCGGCGTGCGCGACGAGGCCGAGATTCGCGGCCATCGGCGCACGTACGTCGGCGCGATGCCCGGTCGGGTCGTCCGCGGCATGCGCGACGCGGCGTCGCGAAACCCGGTGTTCATGCTCGACGAGATCGACAAGCTTGGGCGCGACTTCCGCGGCGATCCATCGTCGGCGCTGCTCGAGGTGCTCGATCCCGAGCAGAACCACAGCTTTTCAGATCATTATCTCGAGGTGCCGTTCGATCTCTCGCGCGTGCTGTTTATCACCACCGCCAACTTGATCGAACCGATCCCGCCGGCGCTGCGTGACCGGATGGAGATCATCACGATTCCGGGCTATACCGAAGACGAAAAGGTACAGATTGCCAAGCGGTTTGTCGTGCCTCGCCAGCTCGATCAGCACGGCATCGGCCGAGAGCAGCTCACCATCACCGACGAAGCGCTACGGCACCTCATCCGGGAGTACACGCGCGAAGCAGGGGTGCGCAATCTCGAGCGCGAGGTGGCGCACGTCTGCCGCAAGATCGCACGCCGCATCGCCGAATCCGACGGCGCTGCCGCCGGCGCCGCCCAGCTCGGGACCGTCGTCGCATCTGATCTGGAGAGGTACTTGGGACCGCCGAAGTTCGATTTCGGGGCCGACCTGCGTAAGGACGAGGTCGGCGTGGCATACGGCCTGGCCGTCACCGAAGTCGGTGGCGATCTCATCGAGGTAGAAGCGGCGTGGATGCCGCGGCGCGATGACCGCAACGCGCTGACGCTCACGGGGCAGCTTGGCGACGTGATGCAAGAATCGGTGCAGGCCGCGTTTTCGTATGCACGCGCGCGTGGCCGCGAGTTCGGGGCAACGCCCGCATTCTTCGAACGGCACGCGCTGCACGTGCACGTTCCGGCGGGCGGCGTGCCCAAAGACGGCCCATCGGCCGGCATCACAATGGTGACGGCCATTGTCTCGGCGCTTTCCGGACGGCCGGTGCGCAGCGACGTGGCCATGACCGGCGAGATTACGCTCCGGGGCAAGGTGATGCCCATCGGCGGGGTCAAGCAGAAAGCGCTGGCTGCGCACCGGGCGGGGATCAAGACCATCGTCCTCCCAGCGGAGAATAAGAAGGACCTGCCGGAAATCCCGGCCGACGTGCGGAAAGGCCTGCGGATCGTCTGGGTGGATCGAATGGATCAGGTCCTGCAACATGCGCTGCATCCGGTAGCGGTGGCTCCACCGGTGCCACACGACCTTCCGGAAGCGCTGGCAGCCGAAGTGGTGCGACCGGGAGAACCCGTGACCGCAACGGCGTCCTAACGGTGCCTTCAGGGCAACAACACACCACAACGCACAACACCATCCCAGAACGCACTTATCGTAGAACGTAAGGAGAGACTTCAATGCCAAAAGTGGTAGGAATCGACCTGGGGACGACGAACTCGGTGATCGCCGTGCTGGAAGGGGGCGATCCGGTGGTGATCCCCAACGCCGAGGGTGGGCGGCTGACGCCCAGCGTGGTGGCGTTCACCAAGACCGGCGAAC
>JACQGX010000320.1 GCA_016199265.1 Chloroflexota bacterium
GGCCCAAGACGTCAGCCTCGCCGGCCTGACCCCCGAAGAGCAGGCCGATCCCTTGGGCTACCGCGGCGAGATCAAAGAGTTCGTCGCCTGCGCCCGCGAAAACCGCCCGCCCCAGATCGCCGCCGGCCTTCGCGACGGCGTCCGCGCCACCACGCTCGCCCACGCCGCTTTCGAAAGCATCCGCACCGGCCGCACGGTCACCCTACCGTTCAATCCACATAGGGCGTAGAGCAGAGCCTCACCACACGAACGACGAACGACGAACGACGAATGACGAACGACGAATGACGAACGACGAACGACGAACGACGAACGACGAAGCTGCGAGAGCGGAGGGTGACCCTCCGCTCTTCGTCTAAACCGAAGCTGGGGTCGAACGCATAGCTATCGTCACTTTGCACCCTTCGGCGGTGACAAGCCCCAAGACTGGTCACTGGGCGAATGCAGAGTTCGTCCCCTTCTGATCTCAGACACTCTGATCTCAGATACGGAAGTCGCGACGAAAAACGGCGACGATTTCCCGCAGTTCCTCCACGCTGAGAAGGCGTTCGTCCCGATGAAGCATTCGATGGCAATTACTGCAAACGAGGGCGATGTCTTCGGCGCGTGTCTGCGCACCCTCTTTCAAGGTAGCAATCGGACGGCGGTGGTGCCCTTCGATGTACTGCTCGCCGCGTTCACCGTAGGTGCGTACGAAGCTGAAGTCGCAGACCTCGCACGGTAGCGCGGGATCGCGCTGCTTTGCACGCATCTTCGCCAGCGCGACAACCGTCTTATTGCGGTCGTGCTGCAAATGCAGGCGGCGTTTCACGCCGCCCTCAAGAAACGACCTCGTGTATGCGTCCTCTGGAACCAACCGCAACGACGCTACTACTGCTGGCGGTTGAGGTGTTGGACCAATCCAACTCAGAGCAGCAACAAACCAGAGAGGCTCACTCAGTTCGCCCCAGAATCGAGCGAACGTCGAGCAGCCAGCTATGCTTGTGGCACAGTGAGCTGCCTCTGCCAGTAACGCGCCGTACGTCCCATCTTCAGGCTGAAAGCGGACTCCGAATTGCCTGGCGAAGCGCACCCACCGGGTTCTGCGGCAGTCCACATAGCGATCAGGCGCGACTGCCGTCAGGAGTACGCTTGCGAGAAGCGCGGCACCGGATGTGTCTCCTCTTCCTTCTTTGCCTGCGTAGCCAGCCTTTGTTGCCGAAACGACGAATTGGTCCACCCGCTTCCTCACCGCCGACTCGTCATTGGGCAACCCGCGCACGAGTGCCTCGACCGCGGTGCGTGCGTCGTCTTGGTGGTCGAGGAATCCCAAGAGCCTGATTGCGTTGAAACGTGTACCAAAGACCCAATTCGCCCGCAGAGCAGCGGTGCACTCGTGCCAGTCCAGTGGCTCAGAAGTGAGGACATCGCGTAACCGGCCGAGGCTGCTGCGCCGGTTCTTGGCCTCCTGGTGCTTTTCCAGACACGCCGCGACATCCGTGGGTGTGACCCCCCAGCAAGCCGAGAGGTGCTCGAGCCACGCTTGGAGTTGGTCGCCCACGTGAATGTTCGACCTTTGGGCCTGCATGTCAACCTATCTACCGGGCGGAACTAAGGCGCCGCTCAGGAACAACCTATCCATGGGAGCCGTCTGCACCAGATTAGCTGACGGTCGTCCGTGATCAGGTTATTGGCGGGCAGCGCCTAAGTGTCCCATAAGTGTGAGCTGTGCGCCAAGAGCCGGTAAGGTCGGAGGGCCCTCCAACAATGGCCCCGCTGGCGCATTGGCGAGCTCCCTGGGTTGTGCATGGCCGGACATAAGCCTTGCGACACATCTGCTCCTGGTTGATATGTCGCAGCACTTATGGCCACTCACGTAGCTTGTGAAGTCCTCCTCGATACACGCGACCCTCTCCCAAAGGAGTCTCGGTCAGTATCCGGTTTACTGCCTGCGATCGGCGAAGCAGTCGCCATGCGCAGGTTTGGCAGGATCGACTGACAGGGGGCAAAGTAGTCGCTGCGGATGCGACGTGCCGGCGCGGCCGGAGAGTGGTGCGCTTGCGGCGCGGCCTTGCGCTGGAGGGGCGGATTGTGACGCTCGATGCCCTGCTGACCCAGCGCACCATCGCCCAGACGATTGTGGAGGGCGGCGGCGAGCACGTGATGCTGGCCAAAGAGAACCAACTGCACCTCACGCGGCCGATCCAGACGGTCTGCCGCGAGCCCCCGAGGGGGAGGCACCGATCACCACCCAGACGGTGGATCGTGCGGCGGGGCACTTCTTTGCCGCGGATAGGGATCGCCGCTACCAGCTTACCGGCTTGTGGATCGTGCCGTGCGCGTCGGTGAGGATCGGCGGGAACTGGCTGTTGCGGATGGCGTCCACGCGGATCTGACGGAAACGGGTGGCTACCTGCTGCAGCCGCCGGGAGCGGCCGCGAGGGCTGAGCACGGTGACGTGGCGCCCGAGCTTCTTCCGGACGACGTGAATAGGTTCGGCGAGGTCAGAGTCGTCGGAGATGACGACGGCGGCCTCGAAGTCGTTGTCGAATGCGTCGACCAGGAGATAGGTCGCCAGGTTCACGTCCGAGCCCTTCTCCTCGCTCTTCAGCACCGCCACCGTGCGCGGCCCGCCCGGCGGCGGGTACGCCAGCGTCATGCGCACCGTGCTGGAGAGGAACTGGCCCAGGTGGACGGTCAGATTGGGGACCGTTTCCAGCGCGCGCAGGTAAGCGCGCTGGCGGTCCGCCTGCTGGGGATCGTGCGGCCGCGGATGCACCAGGGCCGTGAAGACGCGCACGCGGTTGATCTGGTAGTGCGCCGGCATCGACCGGCAAGCGAGCTCCGCCACGTTCAGCCAGCGGTAGGGGCCGTCCTTCAGGCAGGCGAAGTACAGGTTGAACGCGTCGACGTAGACGTTCGTCTTCACCACGCCGCCACTACCTCCGCTGCTCCCGCGGCGGCGCGCCGCCGGCCCGTAGAAATGCAGACGCCCCAGCTCTCGCCGGGGCGCTGCCCCACCCGGCGAACCGAATGGGGGGGTACACACCAATTATACAACACGACGCTCCTACTCGAAGTCAGATTGATGTTCTGTTGACCATCCAGGTCAACCGCACCGACCGACGCTCAGACGAAGCAGTATGTCCGTCGCCGAGCACCAGCGGGAGCGCCTCGCCGGGCCGGCTAAGCTGCGCCTCGATCGGTGCCGCCGGCCGGCTACCGTTCTCCTCACCCACCAGTCCCCCTCTCCCACAAGGGGAGAGGGGGACTGGTGGCCTGGGGAGGGTCTTCTCCCCTTTCTCCCCCGGTGGGAGAAAGGGGCCGGGGGATAGAGGGGCCCCCTCAGCGGCCCACCGCCCAGTCCAGCTCCAACTCGGCCAGCTTGCCGGCCGTTGGGAAGCCGGTTGCCGCCTCCCAGCCGGCCATCTCGTAGTAGAGCCGCTTCGCGCGCTCGAACTCGTCGGGGTCGATGCGCTCACCCTCGAGCGGCCCGTTGCCGAGGCCTTCGAACATCCGCGGCGGCAGCGAGTCGTCGGCCGCCGTGAACCCTTCACGGTCGTTGAACAGGCGCGCCATCGTGTTCGCCCGCTCGCCCACCTTCAGGAACTCGTGGAGGCTCATCTGCCAGCCCGTCACCGCGTTGACGTACTCCACCAGCTTCTGCAGCGCCAGCACGCCGATCGGCACGCCGACGAAGTCGCACATGCCGATCGCGTTGTACGCGCTCCACACCTGCTGCGCATAGAAGAACGCGCGCACCTTGCGCGGGCCCAGGTCCATACGGTCGACCGGCTCGATCAGGCCCAAGGTGCCCAGCGGGCTGGTGTCGTGCACGTCGAAGCCTTCGAAGGCGGGATCGTGCGGCGCCTCCATGTGGTCGGCGCCGGTCGGTGAGAGCGCGTATGCCAGCGCCAGGCTCCGCTTGCCCCGCGGCTCGTGCATCGGAAACTCCTGGCACTTGCACGTCAGCACGAACTGCTCGGTCCCCCGCCCGATCCGCTGCGCGGCGCGCGCCGTCCCTTCCGCCAGCAGGTCGCCGAACCCCTCTCGCCGGGCGATCTGGTGGATCAGCGTCTCGACCGCGTCGGCGTTGCCCCACGAGAGGTCGAGCCCTCCCGTGTCTTCCTTTAATATGAGCCCGCGCTCGTAGCACTCCTGCGCCCAGGCGATCGACATCCCGGTCGAGATGCTGTCCAGGACGTACTCGTTGACCAGTGTGCTGTAGCGGGCGATGCGCTTCAGGTCGCCCACGCCGGTCAGCGAGCCGGTCGCGGCGACCGTCTCGTACTCCATGCCGCCGTGCTTCGCCTCGACGCCGTACTCCGGCACCGACACCTCCCGCTTGCACGCCACGGCGCAGGCGAAGCACGTCCCGCGGTTCACCAGGATTGTCTGCGACATCACCTGGCCGGAGATGGCGCGGAAGTGCTCGAAGTTGCCGTCTTGGAAGTTCCGCGTGGGCAGAATACCGTCGGCTTGCAGCGACGGAATGCCCTGCGCCGTGCCGTTCAGGTGCCGTGGATCGCCCTGCGGGTCGAAGTGCTCGCGGAACCACTCCAGCACCTCACGCGCGGCCTCGCGCTCCACCGGCCGCGGCACGATGCGGCCGCGCACGACGATGGCCTTGAGGTTCTTCGAGCCCATGACCGCGCCGAGCCCGGCGCGCCCGTGGAAGTGGCGGCACTGGTTGACCATTGCCGCGTAGCGCACCAGCCGCTCGCCGGCAATCCCGCACTGCAGCACTCTGACGCGACGATCGGCCAACTCTCGCTCGAGCCCCTCCTGCACCTCCGACGCCAACTTGCCCCAATACGGCGATGCGTCGCGCACCTCCACCTCACCGTCGTGGATCCAGAGGTAGACCGGCTTCGACGCTTTCCCCGTCACGATCACGCCGTCGTAGCCGCTGGCCTTGAGCTCTGGCCCCCAGTAGCCGCCCGCCTCGGCCTCGCCGAACCCGTCCGAAAGCGGCGACTTGGCCGCTGCCGAATAGCGGTTGGCGCCCGAGAGCGACGTGCCGTTGATCACGCTCGTCATGACGACCAGCGTGTTCGCCCGCCCCAACGGATCGACGCCGGACGGCAGGTCGCGCAGCAAGAAGTACGTCGCCAGCGCGCCGCCGCCCAGATAGCGGCGGTAGACGCCCTCTGGGACCTCTTCGACCTCGTGCCTGCCTGTTGTCAGGTCAACCCGCAGGACCTTGCCGTGGTACCCCTTCGCGGGTCCATCGGCCGCCTGGCGCCTCCCGGCGCTGGTCATCGCTACCACTCCTCTATCCCTCCTCGGCGAAGTATGCATCAGGCCCGTTCAGTACTAGGCCAATTCGTCAAACAGTTGGCCGGCTGCTCTCTATACCAAAGCCACGGTGGAACCCGCAGTCTCCATCGCTTTGCACTTTGCACTTGGTTTAGCCAGTACCGATGGCACCGCCCCCGCTCATCCCCACGCGGCCACGCAAGCGGCGCGCCGCACCCACTCACCGGGTGCGCGGAACACGGCGCCAACAGGGTTCAGTATTAGGCCTGCATCGACGCCGCGCGTCAGGACAAACCCTGATCTTGCGGGCCCGAGAGCCGCGGGCGTATCTCGATCATCTGCTCCCACTAATTGCCGGAATCGGGTAGGCTGGTGCGGTGCGCGGCCCGGGCGTGGTCCGTAGCGCGGGGTCTTGCGCCCCGCCAGCGGCCGCTGGCGGGGCGCAAGACCCCGCGCTACGGAGGGAAGGGTCGCATCGTGCCCTACGGCGTACCTGGAACCGGTAAATAGTTGGAGCAAATGGTATCTCGATACGCCCCTACAGGACAGCCACGCCTCCGGAACGTTTGCGCGCACCCTGTTCGACTGACTCGAGCGGCATCAGATTGGCCCGCATCACAGGCGAACCGCGGCGTGCCGCAGCTCGTGCGCGCGGTCTTCGCGGGCGTACTCGTAGAAGTAGTGCGCTGTGTCGCCGGCGAGCACGACGTCGACGTAACGCACCGAGCCGGTAGCGTACGACGACCGCACCCACGGCGCGTGCGACGGCCTCAGCCGGCGGAACGTGCGTAAGTCATCCGAGACGGCGAGGTGGGTCTGCTCGTCATACGAATCGGCCCGCGTCGTCCCTTCGTCGAACAGCAGCGTCCAGCACGGCGCGACGTACACCAGCGCGGCCGGCCGCACGTTGATACCGCCCCACCCCTGTGGGCCCGGCTCGGCCACCACCTGCGCCGTGGGGAAGTCGATGCCGTCGAGCGAACGGTGGAGCGCGATCATCCCCCGCCCACGCGAGGACACCACGCCCGCATCGTCCGGTCCCAGGTGTTGGTCGCGCCAGGCCACCGACGTCAGCACCAGGTACTCGCCGCCGGCGACCAGCACCACCGGGTCCTTGACGTGCGAGAACCCGTACATCGCCGCGTCCATCACGATCCGCCGTTCGCGCGGCTCGAACGCCGAGACCGAGCGCGCCTGGAGTAGATCTACCCGCCACGTCGCCGGGTTCCGGTCGTACGGCTGCGCCGTCTCCGACGAGACGTACAGCCGCCATTCTCCGGAAAACGGGTCGCGGATCAAGGCCGAGCGCTCGATCGAGTTGGCGCCGAACTGCTCGCGCGTCGCCTCCCACACCAGTTCCCACTCTGCCGCCGGCACATCCGGATCGCGGCTCGCCACCACGCGGCACACGCCCCCGCGGCGGTCGCTGAGCGGCCAGCGCAGCCGGTAATAACAATAGAAGCGGTCGCTCTCGGGATCGTAGACCGCGCTCGGCGCCCCCGCCCAGTACCCATACCCGCCCCCCGGCGGCTCGGCGACCACATTTCCCGCATCCGGATCGAACCGCGGCAGAATGCCCCACCATTTCTGCGACGTTCCCATGCCACTGGTATCCATCGTGCCCATCTCCACTCACGAATTCCCGGTGCTCGTGAGTCTACGAGACTTAGACACCGCCGCCGCGTACTCGCGCCGGAGCATCCGGCGATCACCGGGCGCCGACTGGCCGATCAGAGCCACTTCGAAAGGTGCCTCACTCGTGCGGTGCCGCTTGACGTACGTCAGCTTCTCCGCCAGCTTTTCTGGCAGCAGCGTGATCTTGCCCTCGTGGTCGGTACACACGGGTAGCCAGCCGTCCCACCGCGCCGGGCGCCGCTGCGGTAGTCGGTCCAGCAGCCGCGCAGTGCGGTATGCGGTGTAAACGCTCCCCGTCGGGAGTTCGCCTTGATGAATGGGACTGCACTTTACTGAATACGACACTGGGTACGACAAAGAGGACCGGCTGCACGATGGCAAGAAGCGCCACAAGGAATGTGCAAAGCGCCCGGCACGTTAGGAGCGATGCGGCGTGATCGCCCCTGCCTGCGGGGCGGCCGACTCTACGCTTACCCCGGCGCCGCCCGCCCGGCGCTCGCCGGCATCAACCTCACGTTGCGCCCCGGCCAGCGCATCGCGCTGGTCGGCGAGAACGGCGCCGGCAAGTCTACGCTCGTCCGGCTGCTCCTCGGCCTCTACCGGCCGAACGAAGGGCCAGATCACCGTCGACGGTGTGGATCTCGCCGCCCTCGACCCGGCCAAGTGGCGCAAACGCGCCACCGCCGTCTTTCAGGACTTCATGCGCTACCACACGACCGTCGCCGAGAACGTCGCCTATGGCGACGCCGCGCTGCTGCCCGCGCTCGAAGCAGGCGCCAGCGCCGACCATCCACGCATCGTCGTGGCGGCGGTCCGCAGCGGCGCGGACGAGTTCGTCCGCCGGCTGCCGGCTGGGTATGCCACTCCCCTGGGCAGGGAGTTTGGCGGTGTCGGGCTGTCCGGTGGCCAGTGGCAGCGCCTCGCGCTCGCCCGCGCTTAGGAGTCGACAAGGAAAAACTTACCGACTCGCATTCCTGGGAGGCACGCGTGAAAGCGGGAATTTATTTCTTGACAAGTCCTTACCTGCGCGAGGCCGAGATCGTCGCGCTCGACGAGCCCACCGCCGCGCTCGACCCGCGCGCCGAGGTGGCCATCTACGAGCGCTACCGCGACGCGGCTGCGGGACGCTGCGCCGTCTTCATTTCCCACCGCCTCGGCTCGTGCCGCATCGCCGGCCGCATCCTCGTCCTCTGTGACGGCCAGGTCGCGGAAGACGGCCCCCACGAGGCGCTCCTCGCCGCCGGCGGCTAGTACGCCGAGCCCTACCGCCGCCAGGCAGCGTGGTACCGGTAACGCGGCGGCCACACGCTTTGGCCGCCGCGAATTGTGGCTGCACCGACCTATCGCCGAGGCGCCGGCCCACAGCTTTCCCGGCAGACGAAGTCAAGCGGAATCGTCACGCGGCGCGGGCTTTCCAGCTCGCGCCGCAGCGCAGCGCCCAGCAATTCCGCGGCGGCCATTCCCAGGTCGTGCGGATGAGGGTCATAGCTGCATAGGGGCGGCGTCGTCGCCGGTCCGATCGCGTTATCGAAGCCAATCACCGAAAGCTGGTCCGGTACCGGCACCCCAGCCGCCGTCGCCGCGCGCAACCCGGTCAAGGCGTACCAGTCGTTAAAGCCGACCAATGCCGTCGGCACCTGGCTCGTCCCGGGCAAGCCCGCCGTCAAAAGGCGCCTGGCCCACTCCTGCGACGCCGCATCTTCGGGCTTCAGCGTCATGCGGAGCACGGGTGCGTCGACCGCTGCGATACCAGTATGAGCCACGCCCTGATGCCAGCCCCGCTCGTGGTCGCGTGCCGTCGAAGTTTCGCGCCATGGGAGCACCATGGCCATCGTGCGGCGACCGAGGGCGGCGAGGCGGACGACCGCATCACATGTGGCCTGCTCCCAACCGAGGGTCACACAGTTCACCGGATGCCCAGGATACGCGTCGAAGTGGCGGTTGGCCAGCACGAAGGGCAGTCCAGATTGCTCGAGCGGCGCGACGTCCTCGGGCGTCAGCGGCAGCCACGTGACCAGGATGAAACCATCGGCCCGATCTTCGGCGACGAGCCGGTCGAGTGCGCCCGCAATGCCATTGCCAGTGTCCGGCAGCGCGATGAGCTGCACGTCTATGCCCTCTTGTGCGGCCCGCGCCATCACTCCCGCGAGCACCGGGCCGAAGAACGAACGGCCGATTTGTGCCGTGGTCAAGCCCAAACTCACCACGGCACAGCGAGCCGGCGCATCCTTGCCGGCCGAAAGTAGGCGCGCCCGCACGCTGGCGCGGTAGCCCAGCTCGCGCGCGACGCGGCGCACGCGCTCGCGCGTCGCGGGCGCCGCGTCGGGATATCCGGCCAAGCCACGTGATGCCACCGTCTTGCTGACACCCGCGGCGCGGGCCACGTCGCTCAGCCTGACCCGGCGATGTATTGGCTGGTTGTCACCTGATGCGAGTCCCACGTTATCTATACTCTTGTCCTCACGACCGGTTGCCAAACCGGTTTGGGGCAAGTATACTGTCTAGAAACCCGAACCGGAGAGTCCAAATACGGACGCTGCCGACAAAGGAGGAGAAGCAGATGTCAAAGCGCATGCCGGAACGGCCAGAAGAAGTCACGTTGATTGGGGGCGAGACATCGCCCAGCTCGACGCTGCTGCCGGGCTCGCCATCATCCCTACCGCCGACGCGCCGCTCGTTCCTGAGCAGCGGCCTTGCGCTCCTAACGGGCGCCGGTGCTCTCGGCGCGCTCGCCGCCTGCGGCCCGGCTGGCCAGCCGGACACCAAGCCGGCAACCGAAGCGGCCGGCACCATCGACTTCTGGCACTGGGGCAGCCAGGATTACTTCGAGCGATACCGCAACCTAGCGGACGAGTTCCAGAAGCGCCATCCCAAGTTCACCGTCGAGGTGCTGCGCGTCGATCCCGGCATGACCGAGAAACTGCTCACCGCGAGCGCCGCCGGCTCGGCGCCGCAGACGTTCGTCATCGATTTCCAGTGGGCGCAGAGCTTCGCTCACAAGGGCTTCGCCGAGTTCCTCGACGACCGTATCAAGAAGTCACGCATCCTCAAGATGAACGAATACTCCAAGCTGGCCACGGACGCCATATCGTACCGCGGCAAGTTCATTGGTCTGCCCGGTGTCGGCATTCCCGGCGGCGCGGCGCCAAACCTCGTCTTCTACAACGCCGACCTGTTCCGCCAGGCGGGGCTCCAAACGCCGCATGAGTTGTGGAAGAAGGACCAGTGGACGTGGGCGGCGTTCGTGCAGGCGTGCGAGCGCCTGGTCAAGCGGGACGGCACCAAGATGACGCTCGTCCCCGTCGACGAGGGCCAGCACCGGTTGTGGATGAACACCGCCGGCGGGAAAGAGGCAGACGACGTCTTCGCGCCGACCAAGAGCTTCTACGACGCGCCGCAGTCGATCAAAGCGCTGCAGTTCCTCCAAGACCTGCGCCACAAGCACCGCGTCGTGCCGGTCGGCAGCGTCAACTCGGAGGTCGGCCTCGGTACAGACGACGCGTTCAAGCAAGGGCGCCTGGTGATGCGCTTCCGCTGGACAACTGGCATCAACGTCTACCGTGACATCAACAGCTTCAAGTGGGGCATGGCGCCGTATCCGAAGGACGCCACCTACGCGAACGACTACACGGCCGCCGGGCTGGCCATATCAAAGGGGGCGAAGCAACAGGACGCCGCCTGGGCGTGGATCGAATGGGCCAGCAGCCCAGAGGGGCAGAAGATCGACGCCGTCACCACGACGGGGGTGCCGTTCAATCCGGAGGCCCAGAAGGTATTCACCGAGAGTCTGAAGAAGATCCCGGTACTCGAAACGCCAGATACGCCGGTGGAGCTCATTGCTGGCGCGAAACACAGCTTCTTACGGCTGCTGAGCATTGACGAAATGCGAATCCGTGCGGAAACGATCGACCCGCACACAAAGAGGCTCTGGGCGAACGAGATCAACGGCCAAACGGCGGGGAAGAACATCGCGGAGGCGATGAACGAGTTCCTCAAGGCCAATCCACAGAAGTAGCGTTGATGCAGCGCTAAATCTCGGTCCGGCGGTCGAACACTGTGGCGTAAACGCTCCTAGCCGGGAGTTCACCGTTACGAGGGGTGAGCCGCTACACGATGAGGAGATACGTCGTAATTGTAGGCAACGGGCGGGAGTGCGGCGCGGCTGACGTACCTGGGAGCCGGCGAGCTTGACGACTACGCCGACCCATCGCCGGATCCGCTCGAGATCCTCTTGCTCCAGGAGCGACAGCGCGAAGCACTCCAAACCTGGCACGCCGCGCTGGAAGAAGCGACGCCGCGCCAGCGACAGTTGCTGGAGACGTTGGCGGCACTCGCGGACACGGGAGCGCCGGCGTCCGCAGTCTCATTGGCCGAGGCCGCGCGGCGGCTCGGCATGGCGCCGAGCACGGCGCGCGTGCAGTGGCAGCGGCTGGTGACACGAATCTGGTCCCGCACGTCGGGGAGCGCCGGCGCAAGGGCGGCGCGCCACTCAGCCCACACGGTCGGCCTGCCAGGTATGGCCAAAGGGTCATTCAGTTTTCGAAGGAGGCGCCATGGCCAGCCGTTGAGGCCGCCTGCGACGGCCGCCCTGAGACCACGAACCGGCTTTTCGAGGGCTCGTCAGTATCTCGGAGCCGCTCATTGATGCATGATTCCCGGACAACTGAATGACCCTATATGGCCAAGAGATCCGGTAGCGGAGAAGATCGGTAGGGGCGCATGGCCGTATCGCTGGACCGCGGCTACTCGGGCGTATGGCCATACGCCCCTACAAGCGATCGACGGTCATTGGTGTAGTTGCCTGCACCGCGGCCCGCCTCCCAGAGTAGGCCCAGGTACCGTCCGTCACCCGGCAACCAGCAGGCCAGCACACCTTCAGGAGCCGGCAAGTGCCGCACGTGGCCCGATCCAACGGCGCGCACACAGGCAGACGCGGACAGATGAACAGGGGCCACTGACGTGGGACGACGGGCGGTGACCGGCGCGGCGGCGCTTGCGGTGCCCATGCGGCCTATGGCAGTCCGGCGGTATTTCGGTCTGTTCGGCACCTATCTGGCGCCACAGTGGCCGAGGGCGCTCCTCCTCGGCGTGCTGGTGCTAGGCGGTGTTGGCCTGCAGCTCGTCGGGCCGCAGTTGGTGCGGGGGTTAATCGACGCCGCCAGAGCAGGTCGTGAACCCTGGGTGCTGACCGAAACCGCGCTGCTGTTCCTCGCGGCGGCGGTGGCGCAGCAGGTGATTGCCGTCGGGACCGGGTACGTCGGCGCCGACGTGGGATGGACGGCGACCAAACGGCTCCGCACCGACCTGCTCGCGCACTGCCTCTCGCTCGATTTGGTCTTCCACAGCGCCCGCACTCCCGGCGAGATGATCGAACGGGTCGACACCGACGTCGCGACGTTGGCGAATTTCTTCTCGCAGCTCGGCATCCGCCTCCTTTCGAGCGTCTTGCTGTTGGGGGGCGTGCTCGTCCTCCTGTACCGGGAGGACTGGCGTCTGGGGCTGGGGTTCACCACGTTCGCCGCGGTGGCGCTCGCGGCGCTCCGCCGCGTACCCGCCGCGGCCGCGTCGCGCTGGCGGCAGGTGCGGCAGTTGGGCGCTGAGCTGTTCGGCTCGGTGGGCGAGTACCTGAGCGGTATCGAGGATCTGCGCAGGTGCGGCGCCGTGGGATACGCGCTGCGCCGCTTCTTTGAACTCTCGCGGACCCTGATGCGCACTGATCGGGCGGCGAACATGGCCGGCAGCCTGCTGTGGATCGCGCCCATCGGCGTGTTCGCGGCGGGACACGCGCTGGCATTAGCACTCGGTGGGTACCTGCTGGGCGCCGGAGCGATAACGCTGGGGACGGTGTTCTTGGTGTTCTCCTATGCGGAGCTGCTGCGCCGGCCGATCGACCAGATCAACGCGCAGCTGCAGGACCTGCAGCGCGCGGCGGCGAGCATCGTCCGCGTGGACGAGCTGCTGCACACCACCAGTGCGATCCAGGACGGCGCCGGCAGGCTGCTGCCGCCGGGACCGCTTTCGGTCGAGCTCGACCGCGTCACCTTCTCGTACCCAGGTGCGGATCGCGGAAAGCCGGTGCTGCGTGACGTGTCGTTCCGGCTGGAGCCGGGCCAGGTGCTGGGACTCCTCGGCCGCACCGGCAGCGGCAAGACGACCATTGGCCGGCTGCTGTTCCGCTTTTACGACGCCGCCTTGGGCAGCGTGCGGGTGGGCGGCGTCGACGTGCGCGATGTCCGGGTCGTCGACCTGCGCACCCGCATCGGGCTGGTTACCCAGGAGGTGCAGCTCTTCCACGCCTCGGTCCGCGACAACCTGACGTTCTTCGACTGCGGCATCCCCGACGGGTTGATCGAGGGCGCGCTGCGCGCCCTCGGCCTAGAAGAGTGGCTGCGCGCGCTGCCTCACGGGCTCGACACAGTCTTGCCGCCCGGCGGAGGCGGCCTCTCCGCCGGCCAGGCGCAGTTGCTCGCCTTTGCCAGGGTCTTTCTCCAAGATCCGGACCTGATCATCCTGGACGAGGCCTCGTCCCGGCTCGACCCGGCGACGGAGCGCCGGCTCGACGAAGCGATCGAGCGGCTGCTGGCGGGCAGAACGGCGATCGTCATCGCGCACCGGCTGGCCACGATCGAGCGGGCCGACCAGATCCTCGTGCTCGAGGACGGCCGGGTGGCAGCCGCGGGCACCCTCGAAGAACTGCTTCCAGACTGTCAGGAGCTGCGCGCCCTAATGAACTTTGACGACCAAAGAATGACGGCCCATACCGCTGGCTGAACGTGGCAGAATTGGCCCGCTCGTGCGCAGCCTCTCTCCAAGGCCGCACCGGTTCTGCCGGCGAGTCGGATCGGCCGGCAGAGAACGAGTTTTACTCCCCGTGTTGGCGCGTGAGCCGGTAGCGGTCGATGCGCACGGCCGTGGGCTTTCCGGCCTCATCCATTTCGAACACCGCCAACTGACCGTTCTCCGGACCACCCGCCACGCGGAACGCGTGCTCGCCCTCTGGGGTGAACCCCATGGTGATCCCTGCCGGCAGTTGCGGCGATGTTCCAATCAGTTGCCCACCGATAAGCCCAATCTCCACTTCGCCGATTTCAGGGGTGGCGTAACGGCCGGTATACCTGCTCAAGTCGGCGGCGGAAACTGCCTGTCCCTTGCCCTTTACTTCCTGTGCGACGGCGGCGGCGATGATCTCGTTGCACTTCGCCACGCAGTCGCTGCAGATGTAGACGCTACCCGGCCCTGCGATCAGGCGGGGCACCTCGGCGGCCGGTCTGGCACAGAATGAGCAGTGGATGGTTGCCTTCGGCTGAGGCGCCGTCGGTGCTTGGGTTGAGGTCATCTTGGCTTTCTCTTTCTTTGACATCGTTTCCCGCCGCCTGCGAGAGTCGGTCGCTTCCGATCCCGCCCCGATCGCTTCCGCCATTTCAGCCGTTTCGGCGGCACCTTCGAGCGCCAGGCGAAGCTTGCTGCGGGACTTGAACAGGCGGCTCTTGACGGTCGATACCGGCACGTCCAGCGTGGCCGCCACCTCGGCGTAGCTCAACCCCTCCAGGTAGTAGAGCGCCACCGCTCGTCCGAGCGGCGCCGGAAGCGACTCGACCGCATCGAGCACCCGCCGCGTCTGCTCGGCTTCCTCCACCACCTGTTCCGGCGATAGCGGCACCAACAGCACGGGCTCCCACGTCCCGTCCGGCCGGCTGGTAGCCAGGCCCTCCAGCGACACCGGGGAACGCACCTGCCGTCGCCACCACGTTCGTGCCAGGTTGGCGGCAATGCCGCACAGCCACGCGCCGAAGCGCGCCGGATCTTCCAGCCGCCCGAGTGAGCGGTGCACCCGTAGCAGCGCCTCCTGCGCTAGGTCCTGCGCGGCGGCCTCGTCGCCGACCAACCGGCGGCAGAAGCGTTCAAGCACTAATTGGTGCTGCTCCACCAAACGCGCGAACGAGGCCCCGTCGCCTGACTGCGCCCGTTCGACAAGCTCGATCTGCTCTGCCCGACCTACGCGATCTGTCCGACCGACCCTGCCGGTCCGCTCTGTTCGCTCTGCCATCGCCCTTCTACGATGTTAGTCGCATCAGCGGCCTCAAAAGTTGCCGGCTACCGACCGACTTGGCATCGCCTCAACACCGGGTCAGCCGCCGCCGTCAGGGCCGGCTTGCGCCACACCAGCACCAGCCGGCGGCTGTTCAAGGTGAGCGGGCTCCCGTCCAATCCGCCGTAGTCGGCCGCCAGCTCGAGACCGGCCGCCGCGCCCATGTGCACCAGTTCGGCCGGCGTATAGATCCTCGCGGCGTGCGTGTACTCCGTCCGCCGGCCCTCCGGCGAGATCAGCGTCACCCGTACGTGGTTGCGGTTGGTCAACAGGTCGAAGCGGCGCTCCTCGAGCACGATCAACCCGTCATCGCGGCGGCTGATGCCGTGTGGCTGGTACTGGCGCATTAACGCTTCGCGGAACATCGTCTCCAGCAGGAACAGGCCGCCGGGCTTGAGGGCCTTGTGCACCTCACGCAGCACCCGCTCGTCCTCCTCTTCGCTTTCGAGGTAGCCAAACGCCGTGAAGATGTTGATCACGGCGTCGAACTCGTGCTCGAACGGGATGTGCCGCATGTCGCCGTGCACCCACCGCACGTCGACGCCCTGGGCCCGCGCGTGCACTTCGGCGCGACGCAAGAAGACCTCGCTCAGATCCTGGCCCGTCACCCGGTAGCCTCGCTGCGCCAGGGGGACAGCGTGGCGCCCGTGGCCACACGCCAGGTCCAGGATGGCGCTCCCCTCAGCCAGCCCGGCAGCTCCAAGTAGCCGCACGATCCCGTCGACCTCCTGCGCCGTGCGCTCGGGCGGCAGAAACGGATCGTAGATCCGCAAGTAGTCTTCGCCGAAGAACGTCTCGTACCACGGACGCTCGCGACTCATCGTTCCTCCCTCACAGCCAAGCCGTCGACGGAAGCGCGCACAGTGCGCGCGTCTATCATCTCCGCTCCAACGCGACATAACGATCGAGCGTGGCGCACACTGCCGCACTCAGCCGCGCTGCGTGGCGATCGCCGGCGTCGGCGCCGACGCGACCGGCTGCGGCGCCGGCTGGGCGACCGGCTCGAGCACCGGCTCGTGCACCGGCTCGGCATGGCGAAAGAAGACCCAGAAGAGCACGGTCGCCACCACAAAGCAGCCGGCGGTGAGCAAAAACGGCGCGTGGTACTGGCCGCCGGCCATCCAGAACCCGCCGAGCGCGGTGGCGCCCGCCCGCAGCAAACTGCCGGCAGCCGTCTCGAGCCCCACCATCGTCGCCCGTTCCCGCCGGTCGAGCACCTCCATGGAGAACGTGCGCGCCAGCGGCCCCGCCATGCTCATCAACATGGCGCGGCAGGCCACCGCGGCGCCGGCCAGCGTCAGCAGGGATCCCCCCGCACCGGCGGCCGCCGATACCTCCGGCGAGAAGGCGAGCACCAGGAGCAGCGGCACGGCCACCAGGCGCAGCGCCGTCACGCCCCGCACCTTGCCGAAGCGCTCGCCCACGAAGGGCGCCAACAGCGCGCCGATCGCCAGGAATCCGGCGGCCGTGGCGAAGGTGAGGCCGATCTCCGTCTCCTCCGCATGCAGATGCTCGTGGAAGAACAGGTTGAGGTAGGGCAGGGCGGCGGCCGAGCCCACGCTCATCAACGCGCCCACCGCCACCAACTGGGCGACGGTGACGGGATGCCGGATATCCGCCAGCAGCCGCCCGAGCCCGGCCGACGCTGGTTGTTCCGGGCTCGAGCGCGCCGGCACGTCGTCCTCCGGGCGCTGCTCGCGCAGCAGCAGGGCGGGAATCAGCGACAGGAACCAAACCACGATACCGATCACCGAGGCGGCGCGATAGGCCACCAGTTGGTCGGCGAACCAGGCCAGAAACGTCGGGTGCGCGGCCGCGATGAGGCTGCCGACCATGACCACGGCCGTGGACATGGCGCTGCCCACGCTGAAGAGGTGCACGCGCTCGCGCCGCCGGCTGTTCTCCATCATGAACGCCGATTCGGTGACGTGGTGGAGGTTGCCAAAGAAGCTCTGCGGCAGCGGCGTGAGCAGCAGAATCCAGGGATTGGTGACGGTGATATTGACCACGAAGACTACGGCCCCGCCACCATCCCCGAGCACGAAGCTGGCCTTGCGGCCGATGCGGTCGGCTACCAACCCGGCCGGTAGGGCGATGATGCCGGAGGCGACGGCCTGCACGGCCAGCCGCAGCGCGATGAACTCGATGGCGTGCCACTCGCGGCCGAGCAGCGCCAGCGGGTGGTGCGTGAACAGGGCCAACAGATAGAGGTTGAACAGCACGTCCCAGGTGCCGTGCACCAGGTCCATCCCGGCGATGTGAACGAGGTACAGGCGGGCATTGCGGCTAAACAGCCGCATGTTCTCGGCGTAGCCGCGCAGGCCCCGCGGCTCTGCTACCGCCGTGGCCATAGAGCTCCCTCCCTGCCACCAGCATAGCACCTCGCCGCCACGCCAGCCACCCACAGTGGTGGCTGCGTCACCGGTGCGCAGCCCAGCAACTCACGGGCGTTGACCGCCCGGACCGGGATGCCCAGTTCGAGCAGACGGCCGGCCTAGGCTCACTGCACAGCGACCATCTCGAACAGCCCCAGTGTGGGCACCGTCAGTTCGTAGCCGCCTTCTACTGGTCGTAGCGCCAGCGTCTCGCCCGCCCGTGCCGCCCGCGCCTGTGCCGGTGCCGCCGCATTCCAGGCAAAGCGTACCGTCAGGTCTCGTAACGTTGTCGGCTCCGCCCATCGAGGCGGCGTGCCGCCGCTGCCGTTGACCAGGTGGATCAGCAGCCGGCCGGTCGCGCGCTGCCGGTGCGCCGTCAACTCCACCGTCTCCGGCGCCTCGAGTCGCACGACCTGTGGCGGCGCGCACGTGGTCACCAACGTATTCAGCAAGACCCCGAGCGCCTCCGACCCCGTCTCGAACCACGCCCGATCCGGCTCCCACGGCAGGTACGCCGTCACGCCCTGCTCGTACCCGTACCAGACAATGCCCGGATGATCGGTCTCGATCGTGAAGTACGTCTGCTCCGGCGCACCGTAGTCCTCCGGCGGGATCAGCGCCAGTTGCCGCCTCGCACCTTCGCGCAGCGCGACGTACCACAGCCGCCCTTCCACCGGCAACAGATCGATCTGGCTGAGCGCAGCGCCATTCAAGCCGCACTGGGTGCCGGCAGCAGTTCCCAAGACCGTACCGCCGCTGCCCTCGTTCCCCCTCTCCACTCCGCTGGAGAGGGGGCCAGGGGGTGAGGTCCGCCGAGCTACCTCATCCGGAACTCCTCCACCCATCCGAAAGTAGCCGTTGCTCACCCTCTCCCGTTCGCCGAACACACCATGGGCACCCAGCGAGCGCAGCCCCTCGCCGTCGCCCGGCGCACCCGCCGCACTCGTCGTATTGTTTCCATCCGCCACCGGCGGCGCGCCGGTGGCGATCAGCTTTCCACCCAGCGCGGCGTAGCGATCAAGCGTCGCACACGCCGCCGCGCTCAGCCGCGCGGCGTTCGGCACGATCAGCACTCCATACCGTTTGATCAGCGCCGCCGCCGAACGCTGGCCGGGAAACCCGCTTCCTTCGCCCTCGAGCTGCGTGTCCGAGACGATGTCGAAGAGGTGGTGCTTGCGCGTCAGCAGGTCGTACCAGCCCCGGAAATGCTTGACGTAACGGTCGGTTGTGTCTGTCCACGCCGGTGCGGCCGTCGCCGTCCGTTGCGACCACAACAGGCCGATGCGCGCCACCGATGCGAGGTCGCGGTAGTCGGTCTCGTGATCGCGCGCATACTGTAGGATCTCGCGCAGCATCGGCAGCGCGGTGCGGTCCGGCTGCGTGTCGATCGTGCCGATCATCATGCAGTAGGGCCAGCCGGCGTTGGCGATCGTCTGCGCCAGCGTATACCCCAGCCAGCCCGGCGGCGCCGCCGACAGGCGCCACCGCCCCGGCCCGACGTGGCAGTACACCGCGTTGATCCCCGACGCATAGCCCGGCCCCAGCGCGCTCACCTGCTTGCAGCTCTCCCCCGCCGCGTGCCGCCAGCGATTGCCGGCCGGCGCCGCCGTCGAGCCACAGTGCAGCTCGATCTCGGTGCAGTCCGCCTGGCCGGTCACCAGCGCCCGGTGCCCTGCCCCGGCGAACACCGCCACTTCCGGGTTCTTCTGCTTCACGTACTGGTAGATGCGCCGGCCGAGGTCGTCGAGCGTCTCCCGCCGGAACTGCTGATTGAGCCAGTACACTGGGTCGGCCGTATCCCGCCCCCGCGGCAAGTCCCGCCCGTACCGCTCGTGGAACAGCCGGGTGCAGCGCGAGCAGTGGCACGGCCCAAAGTACACCCCCTCCCGCGTCGCCTCCTTATGCCCCCAGGCATTGAAGAAGAGGCCGTCGACGTCGTAGCGTGCGGTCAACTCGTCCCACAGCGCGAAGAACTGTTCCTGCCACCAGCCGCCGTTGGGGCAGGTCATGTACAGCCCCTTGTCGACCATCGGGCACCCATCGTGCGAGCGGTAGAACCACTCCGGATGCGCCTCGTACGTGTCGCAGTGCTGTCCGATCAGGTCGTAGCGCACGATCACCCACAGCCCTTTGGCGTGGCAATACCGAATCGCGTCGCCCAGCAGATCGCCCGCGAGCCCGGGCGCGCGGCGGTGGTACGGCACCTCCGTCGGGTAAAAAGCGTAGATCCCCCCGGCGTTGATCAACAGCGCATTCGCGCCGTACTCGTGCACCCGCCGCGCCATCGCCGCCCCGTCCCGCGCCGCATCCGGCACCGTCAGATTGAGCTGGATGATCCGCAGCGGCGCCTCCCACCAGTGCCGCCGCCGCGCTTGCCCGGATCGCTCAGTCGCCTCCATTGCGCTCTCCATCACGGCTTCCTTAGCTATGGGATCGAGCTATGGGATCGACAGCGTGCGCACCAACCCCACGTCTCACTGGAGCCCCTGCACGAGCGCACGGCAGTGCGCGCGAAGGCAATCACGCGCGCTTCCACTTGTCCAGAATGCGCTGGATCTCGGTTTTCGACTCCTGCAGGGCGGTGCGGATCGACTTCTTATCCAGCATCACGTCGGTGGCGATGCTGCGGACGATGGGCTGAATCTCAGGCCCACCCGGGGCTGGGATCTGGAACCGTCGCCCCGGCATCTCCTCGGCGGCGAGCTTGCGGAAGGGGTCGTTGCGGTGGTAGCGCTCCGAACGCGTCGTCGAGACGCGTACCGGAATGCGGTCGTAGCGGTCGGCGAACTTGAGGTTGTTCTCGTCGGACAAAAAGTGCTCGAGGAAGGCCCAGGCGGCGTCCGGATTCTTGGCGCCCTTGGCGACGGGGAACGTGTGGCCACCGCCGTAGTTGGCTCGCCGCCCGTTCGGCGGCAGCGGATAGCCGGTAAAGGCATACTGGAGCGACGGTGCCTCGCGCTGGAACACCTGCGCCCGCTCGGCATAGGTCGCGTAGAAGTGGGTGACCTTGTTGTCGATGAACATCTGCGTGTCCCGCTGCCCCTTCTCGTAATCCAGCATCTTCTGGTACCCGCCCTGGCTGTCCACGATCTTCTTCAGCCAGGTCAGCGCCTGGATCGCCCGCTCGTTGTTGAGCGTGGCCTTCTGGTCGTCGGCGCTGAGCAGCTCGCCGCCCAACTGCCAATAGGGCACCATCCAGCGGCCAATGCCGCCGCTGCCGAGGAAGGGGTCGAAGCCGAGGTGCTCGATATCCGTTCCCCGTCCGCCGCGATGCACCTTGGCAATTGCCTCCTCCAGCTCGTTCCACGTCCTTGGCGGCCGGTTCGGGTCGAGTCCCGCACCGCGGTAGCGGTCGACGCTCATGTAGAGCACACGCAGGTCCGGCCCGTAGACGAGGCCGTGCACCTGGCCCTTATAGGTCACGTCGCGCAGCAAGGTGGGCCAGATGTCGTCCTTCTTGATCTCGCGGCTGCGCTTGAGATAGTCCTCCAAGGAGATCACCACGCCGCCGACGGCCAGCGTCTGGATGTGGTACGGCTCGACGGAGGCCATCTCGGGCGGGTCACCGCCGGCGACGGCCACCGTCAGCTTTTCGGTGCGATTGCCGCTGATCGGCTCCCCCTCGACCTTCACCTCTGGGTATTTGGCCATGAAGCTCCTGGCGATGTCGCCGCCGACGTCTTCGTGGAAGGGAAACGAGGGGTTGGCCCAAATACGGACCGTGCCGGACAGCGTCTTCTTCTGCTCCGCACCTGGCGCGGGGCTCCCCAACGGGCCGCAAGCGGCGAGCGCGCCGGCCGCCACCGTCGCCGCCAGACCGGCCGCTCCTTGTCGAGCTAACCACCGCCGCGTCACACCCTCGGCGTTCCGAGCGTTCCGTTCTTTTCGCATGGCTCCGCTACCTCCTTCTTCCTTTCTTCCTTTAGCCCGCCATTGTGGCGCGCATCACTGGATGTCCCGCAGCATAGCACTACGAGCCGGCTTGATCAACTTACACAGAGCCCTGGTGACTGAGTGACTGACGCAATTTCCGGTGACCAGAGCAAGCACACGAAGACTGTCGAGTCGAGTCGCTGTCGAGTCGCCGCCGCCTATCCCGCTATCCCGGATTGTTCAGGCGTGCGCCGCTCATCCCGTCTCAGCCCGCCGGCGGCATAGCCTCCGGTTCTTCTGGGGACGTCGTGCTCGCGGCCAGATTGAGCACCGGTCGTTCGGGCCCGAGAGTGGCCGTATCCTCATGCAGACGGACGATGCGCTGGAGCCGGCGTACTCGGTCGGCAGAGCCCTGCTGGCCGCCATCGCTGATGGTGCCCAGCAACCGCTCGAGCGCGTTTTCGGCATCGTGCGGAACGGAGATGGCGCCGGCGCTTTCCCCCTGTAGGGCCTGGGTGAGGGCCGGCTTCACCGGAAACACCTGGCCGACCTGGGACGCGTCGGTGGAGAAGATGACGCGCCCCGCACGGTCCCAGATCTTGATGCGGGCGGTGCGGCTGGAAACGATGGTATCGTGCATGAACTGGGAGAAGGCAGCGTACCGCTCGCCCTGCATGGGCCGCTCGAAGTCCTCAGGTGTCAGGCGACGCAGCGTGCGCGGCGTGACGTCCTCCGCGGCGCGGTGCATGGCTTCCTGGAGCACGTGCGCGGCCGCGACGCGGCCGATCAGGAGCGCGAGGGTGAGGGCCAGCGCTGCAATCGCCAGGAGGCTGGCCAGAGAGAACTGCAGCAGGAGATTCCGGCGAAGCGCGCGCACTGCTTGCTGAACCGCACTCGACACCATATGGCCCACCGACAACTGCCCATCAACTCCCCACGGGCAACCGCCAGCGTCGCCATCACCTCTATACGTAGTAATGGCGCGTAATGGCGGCTCGGCATTGTGCCGGCCAAGCCTTGACCGACGTACTTCTCATCCGACGCAGATTGGCGTCGTCAACATGGTACAGGAGTGCCGCAGCCGACCGATGTCTGATGATCCTTGCGGATGCGCAACGCACCGGTGGCGGCGAGCGCGCCACCGGCACGGCCCGCTCGAGTGGTGCTCACAGGTGTCGCGGCATTCATATCCGCCAGGGTAGGAGGACGCCCTGGAGACTATCCGCGTACAGCGCCCCTGGCACTGCAGCCCATAGCCGTAGGATAATGTGCCAGGTGGTGCGGACCTGGGAGATACAGTGCATAGCGCTGCTGCCGTCATCGGCATCAACCATTTTGGTAAGCGGCCGCTGGACGAGACGCTGCCGGCGCTGGCGCGCCACGGCTATGGCGCCGTGGACTACAGCGCGGCTGCCGGGCGCCTGGCGGGCGACGTCGATGCCCTCGCCGTGGCGCGGCGGCTGACGCGTGACCTGGGCCTCAGCCCCGCGGCGACCCACTTCCGGTCGTTCGGGTTCGCCTTTCTGACCCCGGGCGGACGTCGTGACACCTTCCTCCGCGAATCAGTAGAGGACGTGCGCGTGGCGGCCTACCTCGGCGTGCGCGCCATTGCCTTTCACCTGGGGAACGACTTGGCGACGCAGCCCGGCGTGCCGGAGCGCGATCTGGCCACCGCCAACGCCGAGGCGCTGCGGCCGGCGGTGCGAGTGGCCGAGCAAGAGGGAGTGGTGGTGGCGCTCGAGAACCACTGCCACGGCTTCGGCGACCGCTGGGAGCACCTGGTTGCCGTGGCGGACCTGCTGGCCTCGCCGGCCGTGGGTTTCACGCTGGACAGCGGCCACGCCGTGGTGGCCGGGCAAGATCCGGCGTTGCTGGCGCGCCGGATGGGCGCACGGCTGGCGCTGACGCATCTGCACGACAACCACGGGACGGCAGACACCCACCGCCCGGCCGGCCGCTGCGGGCCCAACGGCGAGGAGGATGGCGCGGCCGCAGTCGACTGGCCGGCGCTCATCCGCGCACTCCGCGAGGTGGGCTATCCCGAGCGGAACGTGTGGCTGTTGGAGGGCGGGACGCAGCTCCCCGGGGACGACGTGGAGCGCCTGCTGGCGGCGCACCGCGCCTGCTTCGTAACCATTCTGAGACACGTAACCGATGGCAACCAGGTTAGCGTTCACCGCAGAGACGCAGAGAGCGCCGAGCCGCGCCGAGAGGAACGGGTGAACCGCGGAGACGCGGAGACGCGGAGAGCTTGGAGTTTTGGCCACAGAGAGAACAGAGAGAACAGAGAGAGCAAGCGAATCGAGGCCAGAGGTGTTCCTCTCTGCGCCCTCTCTGCGTTCTCTGCGTCTCTGCGGTGAGAGCGGCGGAACGGTTACGCAACCAGTAAGCCAAGGCCGGCAAACACTTGGGAGGTGAGCGAACCATGGTACGTCGAATGCTCTTCCAGAAGAGCGCGTTGCTGGCGGCCGGACCGGCTGCGCTCGCGGCGGCGTGCGGGCCGGCCGGCGCCGGCGGCGGAGATACCGCCCAGCAGGCGCTGCCGCCGCGGCCGGTCGACATTCAGCTCTGGACCAGAGGCCCCTCTGAGGATGCCGTGAAGGCGCAGTTGGCCGGCTGGATGCAGCAGCAGCCGAACGTGCGCGTGGAGCTGGTGTACGACAAGGAGGTCTTCGACCTCAAGGGCACCGAAGCGCTCATCGCCATGATGGCGGCCGGCGACCCGCCGCACGTCGTCAAGTGGAACCGGCCGGTGACCGGATCGGCGGTAGTCAAGAACATGTTGACCGCCATCGACGACTTCGCCAAGCGGGACAAGGTCGACGTCAAGGCGCGCTTCTACGCCGCCGGACTGGCCGAGATGACGGGGCCGCTGGACGGAAAGCTCTACGGCCTCACCTACGACATGGACAACCGGCTGCTCTTCTGGAACAAGGCCGCGTTCCGGCTGGGCGGGCTGGGCAGCCAGCCGCCGCGCGAATTCGCCGAGTTCCGCGACATGGCGGTGCGCTTCACCCGCCGCGGCGCGGACGGCCTGGAGCAGCTCGGCTTCATGGCCACCTTCGGCACCGAGCTGCTCTACCAATGGGCGCTGGCCAACGGCGGGGGCCAGTACCTTTCGCCGGACGGCAAGAAGGTGACGCTCGACGCGGCGAAGAATGTGGAGGCGCTCGACTTCCTGGCGAAGCTCGTCCAGGCACAGGGCGCCTGGGACGCGCAGGCCGCGTTCACGAGCCGGTTTGCCGGCGTGCGCGGCGTGAGCGCCACGGTCAACGCCTTCGTCAACAATAAGCTGGCGATGTACGCCGCGACCAACCTGAATGTGCCCAGCGTTTACTCGGCGCGGCCGGAGACGGAGTTCGACGTGGCCGCTATGCCGACGGCGCGCCGATCGGACCCGCCGGTGACGTGGGCCGGCGGATTCGCGTGGGCCATCCCGGCCGGCGTGAAGCACCCGGCGGCCGCCTGGGAGCTGCTCAAGTACCTGGTAAGCGAGCCGGCGCTGGCGGCGCGCACGGAGGGCGACCGCGGGCGGCTGGCCGCGGCCGGGCAGCCGTTCTTCTACGGCATCTCGGTGGGGCAACCGGCGATCGACGAGGCGCTGCTCAAGCGGTTCCTGCCGCCGGCCGAGATGCGGCCGCTGGTCCAGCGGGGGCTCGACCAGATGAAGACGGCCAAGAACCGGCCGGTGAGCCCGGCGATCGCGGAGCTGTGGCAGGCGCAGAAGGACGCCACCGCCGAGGCCGTGCAGGGCAAGAAGAGCGCGCAGGCCGCGCTCCAGGAGGCGACGCGCAAGGTACAGGTCGAGCTGGACGCCTTCTGGGCCGGCCAGAAGCGGTGAATCGCGACGCAGCGCGATCGAGCGGCGGCACGCACGAAGAACGAAGAACGAAGAACGAACGAGAAAGCCGTTTCGGTCCTTCGTCTTTCGTCCTTCGTCGTGCACCAGGAAATAGGAGAGGGCATTCATGAAAATCACTGGTATCGAGTGCTACCCGGTCTGGGGCGGGTTCAGGAACTACTTCTTCGTCGTGGTCGACACCGACGAGGGCATCTGGGGCGTCGGCGAGGGCGGCATCACCGGCCGCGAGCTGGCCGTCCAAGGGGTTGTCGAGCACTTCAAGTCCTTCTTGATCGGCCAGGATGCCCGCCGGATCGAGCACCTCTGGCAGGAGATGTTCCGGGGCGGCTTCTTCCCGGCCGGCAAGATCGCCTGTTCCGCCATCTCGGCGATCGACATCGCGCTGTGGGACATCAAAGGCAAGGCGCTCGGCGTCCCCGTCTACGAGCTGCTCGGCGGGCTGTGCCGCGACAAGGTCGTCTGCTACCCGCACTGCCAGGCGCCGACACTGGAGGGCCTGCTCGAGAACGCGCAGCGGCACGTCGAGGAGGGCTGGAAGTTCGTCCGCTGGGGGCTCGGCCAGCAGGGCAGCATCCTCGAGCCTTCGGTGGTCATCCCCAAGGCGGTCAAGGAGTTCGAGGCGCTGCGCACCGCGCTCGGCGACTCGGTAGAACTGTGCTTCGACATCCACACC
>JACQGX010000314.1 GCA_016199265.1 Chloroflexota bacterium
CCGGCCACGCTGGCGGCGCTGACCGAGCTGTCCTGGGGAGACTATGCGGGGCGGGCGGCCGGCGAGCCGGGCGACAGGTAGGTGTCCAGGTAGCCGTACGCCAGATCGCGCTCCGGTTCCTGGAAGCTATGGCCTTTCGTGTGCAGGGCCTGGCGAAACCGTCCGGCGGCTCCAAGCATGGTGTACACCTGCTCCACGTTCCGCGCCAGGTCCTCCCACACGGCACGTGTGAATGACTCCTCTTCCAGCGTGTACTGGAAGTCGTTCAGCGCCGCGATGTTGAGCAGGGAACGCGGCGCGATGCAGGCGAACAGCTCGTGCACGTCACAGGGGATGTCTTTCCCGGCCCAGGCGTACGGCCGAAGCAGCGGCCGGCCGATCCACCAGCCGGTCCGTGCAATGTGGAACGGGTTCTTGTTGATCCGCCACGGCCAGACGCCGCAGTTGGCCACGGCAACCGTCACGCGCTCGTCCACCGCCGCGGTGTAGGGAGTGACACTGCCACCCTGGGAGTGCCCAATGCAGCCGATGCGCGCCGGGTCAACCTCCGTCAGTCCGGTAAGGACGTCGAGCGCGCGACGCATGTCCCACACATCTTTGCCGGTCCCCGACCACAGGGGATGCTTCTCGTAGAAGGGTGTATTGTCGAATGCGCGCCGTCCGGCGTACACGCGTTCTCCTGCCCCCAATAGGTCCGGTGCAAATGCGACGTAGCCACGCCGGACGATGTGCAGCGCTTGAGCCCACTCCTGACCTCCGGGCGTGTCGTCTTTCCCAGAGCACATGATCCGAGCGTTGCTGCTCGTGGAGTGCACGCAGAGAACTCCCGGGAGCGGGCCGGCCCTGTACCTGGGGATCAGGACGAGAGACGCCACGCGCTCGTCCGGCTCGACGGCGTAGGAGACCCTGCGCTCCATGAAGTCGCCGCGGTCGACCTCGCTCTCGACTCGCACCTCGAGGGGGCAGGCCACATCCGGCTGCACGCCCAGCGTCTGGCGGAACAGGTCGCGCAGCGCGGCCGCCTTCTGCGCCCATTCCTCTGCCGTCTCCACGCGGGCGACCGCGCTGGCGCCCTGCCCCATCGTCAGCTGCGGCCCACCCTTCCGCAGCAGCAGCAGATCACCGAACAGACCACCCGTCTCGTTCGTGCCCTTCTCTCTCATCGTCCTTCACTTTCGATGCCTTCTCGAGCCGGCACTATACACTGCGGAAGCCAAGCGTAGGCGTCGCCCCACGCCTGCCGCACGAAGGACTCCCGGCCTCGATCGAGCTCGTCGTCCGTCGTCCCTGGCCATCGGTAAGCGCGCTATTCCAGAAGCCACCGCTGCAGCCAGGGAATGGCTTTCCGCCCACTGAAGGCGTGGCCGCCATCGAACACCTCGATATCACACCGCTCCGGCGTCCCCAGGAGCTCGTACGCGCGGCGGGCGATGCTGTACCCCTCTTGTGCCCCCGACAGCGGAAATCCAGTGTCTCGCTTTCCTGCCTCGATCGGCAGCGGCGTCGGCGCGATCAGCGCGGCGATGTCGCCCATCTCGGCGTACTTCAGTATGCCCGGCACGTAGCCGCAATTGCAGTGTTCTACCTCGAAGAAGGTCTGCCGGAAGGTGTTGAGAAACCCGCTGATGACGGCCGCTTTCACGCGTTCGTCTAGGGCCTCCAGATACAGCGTCATTTCGCCTCCCAAGTCCATCTGTCCTGCTTCCAGAGATCATGCGGAACCGGTAGTCCCGCTTGTTTGAGGCCGGCGCTGATGCTCCAGTCGCTCGCGCCACGTGCGCCCGAAGGCCGAAGGGCCCGGTGGTGTGTTTCCCACCCGACTTCTTGCCTGACTTCCCGCCTGACGGTCGTCGTCGATCCCCACCGGCGCCTCAGCGACGCGCTTCGGCCGTCTGGATGATGTCGTGCAGCTCGAAGACGCTCTCGCCCGCGAACATGCCCTCCGGCGTGCGCTGCGCGTGCGCGGTGCGGAAATCCTCGCTCTGTACCCACGCCAGGAAGTCTTCCTTGCGCTCCCAGTACGTGAGCACCACGTGGTACTCCGAGCCGCCCATCTCGCGGCCGTGCAGCGCCACCGGTTCAGGTCGACAGATCTCGAGGCGTACGAATCCGGGATGGCGCTCCACGAGCTGGGCGCGATCGCGAAACCGCTGCGCGAATTCTTCCTCGTGCCCCTTGGCCACAGGTATGCGATTGGAAACGATGATCATGTTGCCGGTCTCCCTCCGCGACGACTCACTCGTCCATAAGGGTACCGTTACTTAGAGTACGGTTGGCAGCGGCAGCGGACAATCGCGCCGTCCTCCGGGGCGAGGTACTCCTGCACGAGCGCCGTACAGTCGACGCCGAAGTCGATGGTGCCCGTGTGGGCCGCGTCGCGCAGGGCGGCCGGCGACTCGAAGCGCTGCATCAGCGCGCCGCTCCCGCCGATGTTGGGCTTGACGACGATCGGGTAGGTCAGTCCCTCGGCGGCGCGCTCCAGTTGGGAAACGTGATTGACGACCCGCGCGCACAGACCACCTCGCCGAGGCCATTGGAGTTTGGAGGCGGTTGTACAATGCGCGGTACGCCACAGACCGTGCGTACAGCAGAAGGGAGCAGGGCAAGATGCAGTATCGGAAGATGGGGAACTCGGACCTTGAGGTGTCGGTCATCGGCTTCGGTTGTTGGGAGATTGGCGGCAACTACGGCTCATTTGTCGAGCAGGAGGTGATTGACGCCGTTCACCGCGCCATCGACCTGGGGATCACGCTGTTCGACACGGCGTTGGTGTACGGCGCCGGCAGATCCGAGGAATTGCTTGGGCGGGCCTTGCGCGGGCGGCGCCACGAGGTGATCGTCGTCACGAAGTGCGGCGTTCCCACCCGGTCGGGACAGAAAGAGCGTCGCGACGGCCGGTACGGTTCCATGATGGAGGACATCGAGCACAGCCTGCGCTATCTACAGACGGATCACGTCGACCTCTTGCTCCAACACTGGCCCGATCCCGAAACACCCATCGAGGAATCGATGCGCGCGCTGGAGGATATTCGCCGGTCAGGCAAGGCCCGGTTCGTCGGAGTTTCGAACTATCACCCCCACATGCTGCGTGAGGCAGTGCAACACGCGCCGATCATCGCCAACCAGGTCGGCTACAACCTGTTCGACCGGCGTTGGGAGCGCCAGATGTTCCCCACCGCGCGCGAGCTGAGGCTTGGGATCATGGCGTACGGTCCGATGGCCCACGGCCTGCTCACCGGCGCTTTCACTCGCGACACCGCCTTTGAAGAGAACGACTGGCGCCGTCGGGGCAACATCTTCGGGCAGCCCCTGTTCACGCCGGAAAACTTGTCCCGCAACGTGGAGGTCGTGGAGGCGCTGAGCAATCTGGCGTACGAGCTGGGCACACCGCTGGCCCCGCTGGCCATCGCCTGGGTGCTGCGCGATCCGCTGGTGTCGGTGGCGCTTTCCGGCACGCGCCGGCCGCAGGAGATCGAGGAGAACGTCAAGGCGCTGGACGTCATGCCGCGCCTGACGCCGGACGTGCTCGCCCGCATCGACGAGATCATGAGCCACGCCGCCGGCCAGTCCGACGCCCTGCCGGAGTAGCTGCTCGGCCCGCGTCAGGCTGCAATCGGCGGGTGATAGGCGTGCCGGCCGGCCAGATGGTCCACGCGCGCGACAACGGCCTCGGGGGCACACGGTTTGGTGCAGAAATCGTCCGCGCCGGCTCTGGCCACCTCGCGCGCCTCCTGGAAGCTGAGCGCTGTGAGCACGAGTACCGGCACTGTGGCCGTGGCAGCGTCTCGGCGGAGGAGCTGAAGCAAGCGGAAACCCGAGATGCGCGGCACATTAAGGTCGAGCACCACGACGTCGGGCCGCGCGCGCTCCAACGCGTATAGCGCCTCCAGGCCATCTCGTGCCGTCCACACGGTATACCCGGCGGCGGCCAAATGCAGCGCCAGGATCTCCGCCAACCCGCTCTCGTCTTCCACCACGAGGACACTCTTCGCGCTCGCGGGCTCGGACGGGGCGGGAAGGGCGGCGCGTGCAGGGGGGCGCATCGGCGCCCTCTGAGTATCGATCGACCGATGCTGCATCATGTTCCTCTCCTCGAGCAGCGAAACGTCGTCGGGTCCCAGAGTACACGCAATCCTCTGGGCAAACATCCGGGAAAAACCCCGACGTGACGAGTGCCGGCTTGCCCTCGCGTTGGAGCAGGTATGGTCCCGTAATCGATGCGGCCTGGATGCACCTCGAAAGGCGTTGAGCAGAGGCAGCCATGGCGCAGATAGTGGCACAGGTACGGGCACAGCTAAGGGCACAGGCACAGCACACCGTACCGGCGCAGTTCTTCCTCCTATCGACCGAGTTCACGCCGGCCGTTGAAGCCGGGTTGTGGCTCCCGATCGTCTACAACACCAGCTCGTACGACTCGATGGAATCGCTGCGCCTGATGGACGGCATCGTCGACATCTACATGCCGGACTTCAAGCTGTGGGACCGCGAGCCGAGCCGCCACTACCTCAAGGCGCCGGACTACCCCGACCCGGCGCGGCGTATTATCAAGGAGATGCATCGTCAGGTCGGTCCACTCCGGCTCGACGAGCACGGCCTGGCCAAGCGCGGCCTGATCATCCGCCATCTCGTCATGCCGGGCGCGCTCGACCAGACGCGCCAGATTCTGCGCTGGATCGCCGACGAGGTCGCCCCCGACACGTACGTCAACGTCATGGACCAGTACTACCCGGCGGGGAAGGTCGAGGACGGCTCGCGTTACGAAGACATCAACCGGCGCCTCTATCCCGCCGAGTTCACCGAGGCGCTCGAAGCCGCCCGCGAAGCCGGCCTCCACCGCCTCGACGTTCGTGTTCCGCGCCGCCCAGGCGCCCGCTGGGAAGCAGTGTAGCCGCTGCCGATGCGCTTCGCCGGCAGCAGCGGCCGCCGGCCGCTAGGCCTGCTCCCCTTCGTCGTTCGTCCTTCGTCGTTCGTCCCTCGTCTCGTCCAGCGCCATCGCGAAGTGCACCTGCGTCGCCATGACCACGAAGCCGACGCTTGGATAGAGGTGCCTGCCGATCTCGTTGTGCCCCAGCGTCTCGATGCGCGCCACTTTCAAGCCCTGCTCGCGGAAGTACGCCAGCGCGCGTTCGAGCAGCCGCCGGCCAATTCCCAGGCCGCGCACGTTCGCGTCCACCGCGAGGTCGGGGATGCGGCCAACGGCGTGCTCCAGTACCAGCGTCGTCGTGATGTAACCCACCACCTCGCCGTCGACCTCGGCGACGAAGCAGCCTTCGGGGCGCTTCGCCAGGTCCGGCTGCATGGCGCGCCACTTGCGCTCGCCCCACGTCACCGGGAGGAGCCCCGGCCAGCGGCGGTCGATCGCTGCCTCGATGCTTACCGGCTCAAATCCCTCGATCGTGATTGCCTTGATCCGCTCCGCGTCTTCCGGCCGGCACCTCCTGATCCGTACGGCACCGCCGCCTCGCCCGGAACTCTCCTCCGGCCTTGCCCCTTGGCCCCGGCCCCCGGCCCCTTGACCCTTGACCCTTGACCCTGTTTTCATTCCTAGCCGCAAGTGTAGTCAAACCGGCTCCGCCCCGCACACCAATTGCGCCCTAACTTGACGTTCACGTCAACAGCTATCATCATCCCTGTTAGAGAGGGAGAAAGGAACCGCCATCTATGATGATGCGAGGTGGAGGCGGCACCTGGCCCGGTGGAAGCTTCTCGAGCGGTACCACCAGCGCAGGGAGCCTCTTTGGCCGCGCCGGGTCGGCGACGCTCGGCAGCGCCGGCGGCGGCTCGTGGAAAGACCTCTGGCGGGCGCTGAGCTTCCTGCGGGGCCAGCGAAAATGGGTCATTGGCGGCTACGTCGCCTGGCTTGTCGCCAACCTGCTCGATCTCGCGATTCCGTTACAGATCAAGCGCGCGATCGACGATGGTATTACCGGGCAGAACTTGCAGGTGCTCGTCGCCGCCGTGCTGGCCGTGTTCGGTCTCTTCGCCGGCAAATCGGCGATCAACTGGATCTATCTCTGGACCTTCCATGCCTACGAGGCCGACGCGGCGCGTGACCTGCGCAATTCCGTCTATCGCGGACTCCAGCGCCTCTCGTTCGGCTATCTCGACCGCTCCGATACCGGCCAGTTGATCGCCCGCGCCACGGCCGACGTCGATGCGGTGCAGAGCTTCATGGGCCACGGCCAGACCGGTCTCGTCACCTCGATCGGCACGTACGTCCTCACGCTCGCGGTCGCCTTTTTTGTGAGCTGGCAGCTTACGCTTCTGGCGCTGGTCACCGTGCCTCTGCTCCTGTGGGCCGGCGTGAGCTATAGCCGCGTCTCGGGGCCGCTCTTCGCTCGAGTCCAGCAGCAGTATGGCTCGCTGACCGGTCTGCTCCAGGAGAATCTCTCCGGTGTGCGTGTCGTCAAGGCGTTCACGCAGGAAGAGAACGAGGTCGCCAAGTACACCAGGGCGGCCGACGAGCTGCAGAACCGCTCGCTAACGCTTGCCCGGACGCTCGCTTCGCGCGGCCCGCTCCTGATGTGCCTCGCCGGCGCCGGCAACATTTTCGTCATCGTCGCCGGCGGGCACCTCGTCACGGCCGGCGCGCTCACCATCGGGACGCTCATCGCCTTCCTGTCCTACCTCAACAAGCTCTACGGCCCCACGCGGCGCATCGGCTTCCTTGTCAGCCAGTTCTCGCGCGCCACCGCCTCGGCGCATCGCATCTTTGAGGTGCTCGACACGATCCCCGAGGTGCGCGACCGGCCGGGCGCGGTCGATCTGCCGGCCGTTCGCGGCGAGGTTACCTTCGAAAACGTCTCGTTCGAGTTCCGCCCCGGCATCCCGGTGCTCAAGAACGTCAACCTCACCGCCAAGCCGGGACAGGTGATCGCGCTGGTGGGCGGCACCGGATCGGGCAAGAGCGCGCTCACCGGCTTGATCCCGCGCTTCTACGACGTCTCGGCCGGCCGCGTGCTGGTCGACGGCCACGACGTGCGCGACGTGACGCTCGCCAGCCTGCGCAGGCACGTCGCCATCGTGCCCCAGGACTCGTTCCTCTTCAGCCGCAGCGTCAAGGAGAACATCCAGTTCGGCCGGCCCGACTCGCAGATCAGCCTCGTGCAGTTCGCCGCCGAGCGGGCGCAGGCGCACCGCTTCATCGAGCGCCTGCCCGAGCGCTACAACACCGAAGTCGGCGACCGCGGCGTCACGCTCTCGGGCGGCCAGCGGCAGCGCACCGCGCTCGCCCGCGCCATCCTCGTCGAGCCGACGATCCTCATCCTCGACGACGCGACCTCGTCGGTCGACATGGAGACCGAGCACCTCATCGAGCAGGCGCTCGAAGACGTGATGAAGGGCCGTACGACGTTCGTGATTGCCCACCGGCTCTCCACCGTCAAGCGCGCCGACGAAGTCGTCGTCTTGGACAGGGGCGAGATCGTCGAGCGCGGCACCCACGACGCGCTCATCCAGCGCCAGGGCCACTACCGCCGCATCTACGACGTTCAGATGCGCGACCAGGAAGAGTTCATCGCCGCTCGGGCCGGCCTGGTGGCCGGCGGTTCCGAGTTCCGGGTTCCTAAAGCAAGTGCAAAGTGCAAAGTGCAAAGTGATGACGCCTATGAGTCCCACCGTGGCTTTGGTTTAGGAACCAGGAACTCGGAACCAGGAACTCGGAACTCGGAACTAGGAACTTTGAGAAATGATCGGTAGTAGCGTTGGCCGTCTCGGTATGGGACCGGCCACCAGCGCCGACGACGACATTCGTCTCGGCTCGGACATGCAGGTTGTGCGGCGGATGCTCTCACTCCTGGCGCCCTACAAGGTCCGCCTCTTCTGGTCGTTCGTCCTGATGATCGTCGCGTCGGCGGCGACGCTCGTCCAGCCGCGCATCATCCAGTTCTCGATCGACCGCGGCATCATCGGGGGCCGGTTGAACGAGTTGACGCTGTGGGCCGCCGCCTACGTCGGCTCGCTCGTCGTCTTCTGGCTCGCGTCGTACTACCAGACGTGGGTGCTCTCGGTCGTCGGCCAGCGCGTGCTCTTCACGCTGCGCACGCGCATGTTCGCGCACCTCCAGAAACTCTCGCTGCGCTACTACGACCACGAGGGCATCGGCCACATCATCTCGCGCAACACGAGCGACGTCTCGGCGCTGAACGAGATCCTGACGCAGGGCTTGCTGCAGACCATTTCCGACGTGTTCCTGCTCGTCGGGACGATCGTCATCTTGTTCACCATGAGCGCGCGCCTGGCGCTGGTGACGTTGATCGTGCTGCCGATCATGGTGCTGCTCGCGCGCTGGTTCGCCAAGGGCTCGCGGCCCGCCTACCGGCGCATCCGGCTCACCATCTCCGCCGTCAACGCTGCGCTGGCCGAGAACATCGTCGGCATGAGGATCATCCAGGCGTTCCGGCGTGAGGAGCACAACTTCGACGAGTTCGACACCGTCAACCGGAACTACGTCCGCGCCCAGAAGGGGGCCATCTTCTACCACGCCGGCGTCATGCCCATCCTCGACCTCGTCGACGCCGTCGCGACGGGCCTGCTCCTGTTCGCCGGCGGCGCCTGGATCCTGAGCGGCACCGCGCCCGAGCTGACGATCGGCATTCTGACCGCGTTCATGCTCTACACCGCCCGCTTCTTCGAGCCGATCCGCGACCTGGCGGCGCGCTGGGACCAGGTCCAGGCGGCGCTCGCCGCCGGCGAGCGCATCTTCTACCTGCTCGACCTCGAGCCCGACGTCAAGGACAAGCCCGGCGCGTACGAGTTGCCGCCGATCGAGGGGCACGTCGCGTTCGAAAACGTCACCTTCGCCTACGACGGCGTCCACGCCATTCTGAAGAACACCGGCCTCGAAGCCAAGCCGGGCGAACGCATCGCCCTCGTCGGCCGCACGGGCGCCGGTAAGAGCACGATCATCCGCCTGCTGATGCGCTTCTACGACATCCAGGAGGGGCGCATCGCCGTCGACGGCCACGACATCCGGGACATCACCCAGCAGAGCCTGCGCGGCCAGATGGGGCTCGTGCTCCAGGAGCCGTTCTTGTTCGCCGGCACGATCAAGGAGAACATCGCCTTCGGCGCGCCCGAGGTACTCGAGGCAGTGGAAGGCCTCGAGAAGATCTGCCACGCCGCCGAGGTCGTCGGCCTGCGCGAGTTCATCGAGTCGCTGCCGGGGCAGTACGACGCGGTCGTCGAGGAGCGCGGCGGCAACCTCTCCGGCGGCCAGCGGCAGCTCATCTCGCTCGCCCGCGCGTTTCTCGCCGATCCGCGCATCCTGATCCTCGACGAGGCCACCTCATCGGTCGATACCGAGACCGAGGCGCTCATCCAGCGCGCGCTCGACCGCGTGCTCGCCGGCCGCACGTCGTTCATCATCGCCCACCGCTTGTCGACGATCAAGAACGCCACGCGCATCCTCGTGCTCGACCACGGCGAGATCGTCGAGCAGGGCACACACCAGGAGCTCCTCGAGCGCGAGGGCTACTACTACAAGCTCTACACGCTCGGCTTCTCCTTCGGCGACGACGACCAAATCGCCGAAGGGTACGTCGAAGAGGTGGGGGTGGTGTCGTGAGAGAAGACCTACCCCCTGGCCCCCTCCCTACAGGGAAGGGGAACGA
>JACQGX010000315.1 GCA_016199265.1 Chloroflexota bacterium
CTACTAAACCAAAGCCAAGATGGAATCCGCAGGCCCCCTCATTTTGCACTGTGCACTGTGCACTTGGTTTAGGGTGCAGGCAATTGTTCCGGGGACCACCACTGGCTGTAGGGGCGTATCGACATACGCCCAGGGGCGGCTGTTGGGCGTATATCGATACGCCCCTACAAGACATCTACGCTTCCGGAACAATTGCCTGCACCCCTTGGTTTAGGTCGGCTTGCACCAGCCGGCCGCTCGGCGTATAGTGACGGCGATGGCACGCGTGAACGCAGTGACAACGCAATACGGCAACGGCTCGCTCTTCTCGATCCGCCGCCCGAAGGACCCGGCGGTACAGGCGCGCGCCGCGGCGTCCGACGTGGCGGCGGACAAGAAAGCCGTCCGCAACGCCGTCGAACACGACCGGCGGCCGCTCGTGACAGACGTCGCGCCACCGCCCAAGAATCGCGCCGCCCTCGGCAAGCCGCGCAACATCACCTGAACCAAGTCCACAATCCACTGTCCCAAGAACGTGACATCTGGCGGCCGGCCTGGGACCCTTCGGCGTAGTTCACCCTGAACGCAACCGAAGGGCTCAAGCCATGCCTTGGACCAGGGACGGTGGACTTGGTCTAGCCAATCGTCGCACTGCCCTCCCGACCGCAAGGCACCAGCGTCACCGCCGCCGGACGTGAAGAGGACCGCCGGCAGTCCCCCACCAGCGGCCCCCAAGACGAATGCGCGTACGGGTAGGTTACTCGTTGCTGCCCCACATCCGGGTGAGCTGCGCGTGCAGTGCGTCACGGTCGCGTACCTGGTAGATACCCTCACGCACTATCTCTATCTCGCGTTGGATGCCGTGCCACGCTGCGTGATAGGGCCGCGGACCACGGAGCGCGGCACCAAGCTTGTCGATCCTCTTCAAGTAATGGGCGATTTCCGCCTCTTCGATCCTGCCAAACGTCCCCTCTCGGCACGCGACGATCCGCCGCATCTCGACTACTACCGGCATGAGGCGCGCGGAGAATACCCCCCAACGCTCATCCAGCATGCGCCGTCCTTGGGTGAGGACCCACCGATCGCTCGTCGTGAATTCCTGCCAAGGAACGCCACTTCGCCACATCGCCTCCAGATGCTCCGCCTTGGCGCACATCACATCGTCTAGCGTTTGCCTGGGCTCCGCTTCCGCACACTCTCGGTTCTCGCTTGTCGTCATGGTCGCCACACCTCTTCCGCGCGTCAGCATCCTCAGAGTACCTTTGGCTCAGTCTGTAACGCGCTGTCACCAGTAAGCGGACCGGTGGGCCCGGCAGTCAAGCCGCTCACCAAGAAGTACGGGCCATGCGACCAACACTAGCGCTCGGTTCTCGGGATCACCATGGCGTGCGCCGGCAAGGGGCGCACCAAGCAAGCGCACGCCAAAGTGACCTACGTCTTCGGGCAGCCGCAGACCGCTACTTTTGGGCCGCTCCCAGGTTATCGTCGACGTACTTCGTCACCCACGTGGCGTATTCCTTGACACCCAGCTTGTCGGCCAGGAACTCCTTGTTGTACCGCTCGTCGATGGCTTTGCCCACCTGGGCGAAGTTGGCGTACTTACTCATACCCCAGCCGGATGGCCGCGTCGTCTGCGCCTGCAACAGATACGCCTTGGGATCGACTCCCAGTTGGTCCCGATACCGCTTTTGCGACACTTCTGAGGCGGCGGGGTTCTTGAGGGGCGAGACGACGTGCCCGGCCGTACGCTGGAAGCGACCGGCGTTCTCCGGCTTGAGCAGCCAGCGAAACACCTGCCAGGTAGCCTCGCGTTCGTTGTCCTTCGTCTTCCCCATCAGCAGCGAGTGGTTGTGGATGCGCGCCGAGACGTTCTTGCTGCCCGCCGGTCCCGAGTAGGGCAGCGTCGCCACCGCCCACTTGAACGGCAACGCCGCCTGGGTGATCAGTAACACCTGCATGCCGACCTTGCCCGTGAAGAACACGTTGCCGCTCGCACCGCCGCGAATCTGGTTCGACTCCTCGCCGGTCGGTTGCACCCGGTGCACGTCGCGCACGTCCTTCCAGAACTGCAGCCCCTTTTGGAACAACGGCGTGTCCATCAAGCACTTTTTCTTGACGTCGTCCCACGAGCCCTGGCCAAAGTACGTGCCGGTGGTAAAGCCGCCGGTGTTCGCGCCGGCGAAGCCGCCACCGAAGCCGAACTGCATCTTGCCCCGGTCGGTCAGCTTCTTCGCGTACTCCAGGAACGTATCCATGTTCCACCACGATGCGGTCGTGTCCACCGGCGGCAGCCGAAGCCCGGCGGCGTTGAACAGGTCGACGTTGTACGCCAGCGCGTCAGCCGACGTCGTGATCGGCATGCCGCCGACCTTGCCATCGTGCTGCCACTGGAAGATCGCCGGGTCGATGAACGTGCCCGCCATGTCGATCTTGTCGCGCTTGAAGTAGGCCGAGAGCTCGACGATGGCGCCCTGGCCCCACATATCCAGCCACGTCCCCCAGCCCGCCTGTACGAAGTGGATCGGCGTGCCTGCCGCGTGGCTGATGAGCGCCTTTTCCTTCGTCTGGTCCCAGTTGCCCGCTCCACTCACCTCGACGGTGATGTGCGGGAGCTCTCTTGACACGTCGCCGAACAATTCCTGCTCACCCTGCTGCCGCTCGACGCTCGTCGGCGAGATGTACGTCAGCGTCACCGGCGCCTTCCCCGCCGGCGCCGCGCCCGGCTCGCCGGCCCGACCCGCATCACACGCCGCCAGCCACACCGCGGCCACTCCCGACCCAACCGCCATCACCTGTCGCCGCGTCACGCCCGTTCCCATCATTTCTGTCTTCACCTCCGTACCTCGATCGTTGCGTTGCCTGCTGTCTCTACCAAACCAATCTGCCATGCTCTCCTCCAAGAGGACCTGCTCCAAGTATCTGCCCCCATTATCTATCTGCCAGCGTCAAATGTCCACCCTCGCCTCGCCGAGGGTGCACGCACATGTTCCGGGACCCCACCACGGTCTGTAGGGGCGTATAGAGATACGCCCAGGGGCGGCGGCCGGGCGCATGGCCATACGCCCATACACGTCCTCCCCACATCCGGAAGTCTTGCGCGCACCCGTCGGCGGCTTGGTGTCAAGGCCCGATCGGCGTTCACCAGAGCCTACCTTCGAGCGCAGCGAAGGGTTCATCGGCGGTTCCATCCTCCCTCGTTCACTGCGCGTTGATCACTCACCGCAGCCCCGCCGCCAGCGCCGCGGCGGTGCGCGCCAGCACCACTTCCGCCTCCGGCGCGTAGCCCGACGGACGGCCGCTCCGTCGGTACACCGTCACCTCATAGCCGCCCTCCGGCATCGCGGCCGCTGTCGGTACGTACCCCACATTCCCGTTCGTATACGCTGCCACGACCACGTTTGCCGGCGACGCCCCCGTCGCCGCCGCCACCGCGTCGCGCACGCGCCACCCGATCTCGACAAACACCTCGCCGGGCAGCGTCACCAGCCATACGCCTCCCAGACGGAACACCTGCACTTCCGCCTGAGCGCCGGCCTCCAGGTTCCCGGCCTGAATTGCCTCTAGCGCCCGCCCGGCCCAGCGCCGGTCGCCCTCCGCCGCCGGCCGTCCGTCCACCCAGCGCCCCTCGTCGAGCAGCGTGCGCAGCTCCGCCTCCGGCGGCGGTGGCCCGTACGGCAGCAGCACCGTCTTGCCCGCCGCCGCCGTGTCGCCCTCCCATGCGACCGCGGAATCGCCCGCGAACGCCGCGTGTTCGGCCGCCGCCAGTACGGCTCCGCCGAGTTCCCGGCCCAGCCGTGCCAGCTCCGGCCACGTCGCGCTGCGAAAACCGCCGTCCGCCGACGTCAGATTCGGCCGGATATTGCCGGTGCACCCTTGGAGGAACAGCGCCGCCGTCTGGCCGCCGTACGCCTGTTCCACCACCACCGCCGCCGCGCCCGGGTAGTCGGCGGTGATCAGGTAGTTGTTTCCGCCCATCGCCGTCGCGTGGCACGTGTAGCGGAAGAGCACCGCCAGCGGCGGCGCCGCCGGGCCCGCCGTCGGCGAGGCTGGGCCGCCGGCCTCCGCGGCCGCACCGTCGGCCGTGTCCAATCGCACCACCACCACCTCCCGGTCGACCACCCCTTCCGGGTTGGGCCGCATCACCGTCCCCTCCGGCGTCCGTACGCGCCGATTCACGTTGAACGCCGCCTGCCCGCGACCCACGCGCACCGTCACCGACCGGAGCTCGCGCGCAGCCGCCGCCACTGCTCCTGCGAGGTACTGCTCCAGTAGCCGCACGTACTCGTCGTTCGCTTGCGGCCCGCTCTCTCCGTACGCCCGCGTCGCCGGGCCGCCGTGCGTGTGCGACGTACACAGCGCGATCTTTCCGGCGGCAATCCCCGTCGTCGCCTCGGCTCGCCGCCGCGCCGCGTCCGCCGTCTCGTGCGTCAGCGACACGACGTCGACGCTCACAAGCGCCGCGCGCTCGCCGTTCTCGCCTTCTACCACCAGCGCCCGCGCGAATAGATCGTCGTGCACACCCTCCGACGGCCGGTTGCGGGCGCCGTACCCACCCTGCCACACACCCACCGGCGGCGTGATACAGACCTTCGCCACTCCCGCACGCATTCCTGCTTCTCCTTCTCCATGCCTTCTGGTTCGAGCTGCCCGTCGGAGATCTCGCGGCGTCATACTAGCATGCCCGCTCCCGCGCCATCACGCCTGCACGGGTAACGCCTGGATTTCCACTCCCCGTTCCTCCGCCTGCTGCGCCGCCTGACTCGCAGTCCCCTCTCCCAGCGGCTACAATCGTCCCGGACCACACCCCAGGAGCAAGAGCCGGTGAGCAGTGCGCAGCCCACCACGAAGATCGTCCTCATCATGACCGACACGCAAGGCGCCAACGTCGTCGGCTGCTACGGCCACCCTGAGATGCTCACCCCGCGCCTCGACCGGCTCGCTGCCGAGGGCGTGCGCTTCGACCGCGCCTACACCGCCTCACCCGTCTGTACGCCCGCCCGCGCCGCCCTCTTCACCGGCACCTATCCGCACACCGCCGGCGCCTGGGCCAACCACCTGCCCCTGGGTGCCAACGTCCGCACGATCGGCCAGCGCCTCCAGGACCACGGCTTTCACACCGCCTACGTCGGCAAGTGGCACCTCGACGGTACCGACTACTTCGGCAGCGGCCGGTGCCCTCCCGGCTGGGACCCGCATTACTGGTACGACATGCGCTGCTACCTCGAAGAGCTGACCCCCGAGCAGCGCCTCCGCTCCCGCACCGAGCTCGCCACCCGCGAGGGCGTCCACAAGTACGGCGTCGCCGAAGACGACACCTACGCGCACCGCTGCAGCGACCGTGCGATCGACTTCCTCGCTGGCCACGGCGACGAGCCTTTCCTCCTCGTCGTCTCCTACGACGAGCCGCACGGGCCGTTCACGTGCCCGCCACCCTATAGCGACATGTTCGTCGACTTCGACTACGATCCCGGCCCTGCCGCCGCCGACACCCTCGACGGCAAGCCCGCGCACCAGAAGGAATGGGCCTCTGCCCTCGGCCTGTTTCCGGTGTCCGACCCCGAAGCCCTGGCCGATCCCGCGCGCCGCACCATCCGCCGGCCGATGTATTTTGGCTGCAACAGCTTCGTCGACGCCGAAATCGGCCGCGTCGTCGACGCCATCGACCGCTTCGCCCCCGACGCCCTCGTCGTCTACACCTCCGACCACGGCGACCAGCTCACCGCTCACCGCCTGGCCGGCAAAGGTCCCGTCATGTACGACGAAACCGCCCGTATCCCCTTCATCGTGCGCTGGCCCGGCCACACACCCACCGGCGCCGTCTGCCCGCACCCCGTCTCGCACATCGACGTCGCGCCCACGATGCTCACCGCCGCCGGCCGCGACGTGCCGCCCTTCCTCGAGGGCGACAGCATTCTCGACACCCTCGCCGATCCCAACCGGCGCCCCCACGATGCCGTTTTTGTCGAGTTCAACCGATTCGAGGTCGACCACGACTCGATGGGCGGCTTTCAGTCCGTCCGCTGCGCGTCCGACGGCCGCCACAAGCTCGTGATCAACCTCCACTACACCGACGAGCTCTACGACCACCAGACCGACCCGCACGAGCTCGTCAATCTCGTCGACTCACCCGAGCACGCCGCCGCACGCGATCGCCTGCATGACCAGCTTGTCGGCTGGATGAACCGCACGCGCGACCCCTTCCGCGGTCCCGTCTGGGAGCGCCGCCCCTGGCGCGGCGAGCGCCGCCTCGGCTGGCGCGGTTCCACCCGCCCCCGCCCCGACGATGGCTACGAACGCCGCGTCCTCCTCTACAAGACCGGCCTCCCCGTCGACCGCTGGGAATACGACAACAGCTAACCCGGGGCCGCTCCCATCCCCGCCGTGGCATCGCGCGGGGGTGGGGCGAATCAACTCCCCAGCATCCGGTTTGCCTGCGCCGTGATCTCCCGCGCCACCTCCCGCGCCGTCGCCTTGTTGTCCCACAGCCGGGCAAGCTGCGGCGTGAACACCTCCCGCTCGATCTGGTCCCACTTCGGAAACACCGGGTTCAGGTGCACCGCCTCCTGTCCCGTGCGCGCCACACTCCGGCTCTTCGGCGCCTCACCCGGCAACTGGGCCAGCCACCAGTCCAGCACCGACCGCCGCCCCGGGATACGCACGTCGGCCAGCAGCTTATGCGTCTCGACGCTCGTCAGATGTTTCAGTACTGCCCAGGCCTCTTCCTGGTGTGGTACGGAACGCACCTGGAACCAGCCGACGCCGCCGCCCGTCGTCAGCCGCTTGCCCTTCCCGTTCGGCGCTACTGCCAGGTCCCACCTCCCCTTCGCCAACCGGCGCGCCTCGCCGATCCGCGCCACCGGGAAGATCGCTATCGCCGCCAGGTTGTCGAAAAACATCTGCTGGCTCCCCGTCGCCTGCCCTGCCGCCTGCAGCTCCTTGAACGCCGTCGCGTCCGGCGCTACCCGATGCCGGTAGCGCAGATCCTGCATCAACTGTAGTCCGTCGATCACCCGCTCGTCGTCCATCGTGCAGCGACGGTAGTCCTTGTCGAACAGCTCGCCGCCGTTCGCCCAGATGAACTGGCCGTAGCCGCCGCGCAGCCCCGTATTGAGCACAAAGCCGTACTGCGACGCCCGCGTCCCTCCCTCGCTCTTCGTCAGCCGCCGCGCCGTCTCGACGAACCGGTTGAAATCCCAGCCGCCGCTGCTCGAGCCGTAGTCCCCCGCCGGCGGCGCTAGGCCCTCCTTTGCCAGCAGATCCAGATTGACCCACAGGCTCTGGTGCGAGAAGTCGCGCAGCAAGGCGTACAGCTTGCTCTTCCAGCGGTACTGCTCCAGCGATACCGGGATGTAGTCCGCTATGTCGTACTTGTCACGCTTGATGAACTCGTCGAGCGCCGCCAACTCGCTGCGATCGGCGAACACCACGCCCTGGCTGGCATCCATGCTCACCAGCGACGGTGGCGTCCCGGCAGCCAGCATCGTGCTGAACTTCTCCACCACGTTCCCGGTCGCCACGACAAACTCCGCCTGCGGCCCCTTGGGATTCGCCTGCTGCCAGCGCTGCACTACCTGGTCCACCAGGTCCTTCTCGACCTGCCCGCTGGTCTGCAGGAAGCTCACCGTCACGTCGGCACGCAGCGATGCCTTGCCGGCCTGCGCTGCGCCCTCCCTTTCGCCCGGCCCGGCGCACGCGGCCGCCAACGCGCCGGCCAGAGCCGCTGCCTGGCCGAGAAAGCCCCTGCGGCTGGCCACTGTTACCTTTGCTGCTTCTGCTGCCATTCCTCGCTCCTCTCCACGATAGCTCAAAGGCCCTGCATGAGCCCAATCGCATTATGACGTTACCTGCCAGGTCGGTCAAGCGCTTGGGCACGAGGGGGCGCGCGCAAGACTTCCGGATGCGGGGAGGACGTGTAGGGGCGTATCGACATACGCCCAGGGGCGGCGGGCGTATGTCGATACGCCCCTACAGACCGTGGTGGGACCCCGGAACATTTGCCTGCACCCGGCACGAGGGGCGGAGACAAGATCTCCGGACGCGGCACCCTCATCGCGGCCGTCCCCCCACCTCTCCTCCAATTCAGTTACGAAACGTTCACCTCCGCTCAAAACGATGGTACGACGCTTGCATACGTCACAACTAGACCCAGTCCAAAGTCCCAGGTCCAAAGTGCAAAGCCGACCGCCAGATGCCGCCCTCTTTGGACTTTGGACTTTCGACTTTGGACTTGCTTTAGGATGCGGTAGCGCCGTGGGAACGGGGGGTTTGGCGGACATGCTGACCGACTATTTGCAGGCCCAACAGGCAAGAATGCGGCTGAGCCATCAGCAATTCGCCGCCTACATCGGCGTCGACCCCGACAACTGGCCCGCGCTGCATGACGGTGAGTTCCCGTTCACGGCCACCATCGTCGCCCGCCTGCTCCTCCGCTTCCCCAAGGCGCACCCGCTCGTCCTCCAGGAGTGGCGCCGCCGAGATCGCCTCCAACGCCCCATCCAAATCTTGCCCGCTCCCGGACACATGAACAACACGACCAAGCCCGTCACGGTCCCGATCACCGCGCGCCCGAGCCGCACCGCCGCCACGGCCGGTGCCCCCGCACGCAATCCAGAGCCGGCCCCAACCCTGCCAATGGCCGCGTAGCGCCCAGTTCGCCTCAATCACCACCTGATCACCACC
>JACQGX010000316.1 GCA_016199265.1 Chloroflexota bacterium
GTGCGGGCTCGCGCGCTCCTTTGTAGCGATCCCACGCGGGCCTGCCCACATCCCGCTGACCGTCTCGCCTGTTAACGTCCGGGATAACTGGTTACGCCCAGCCGCGGCGGCCCAGATCCTTCCGGCTGATTATGTTCACGCCAGTGTTGTGGCCGAGCGTCTCGACAAAGGCGCAGAGCGGGTCCGCACCAACGTACAACACGCCGCACTCGCCTTCGGGATCGTCGAAGCGGTACCGGCGCGACCGGCCAAAGTACAGCGGCGCATACTCTAGCCGGTGGATACGCCACCACTGCGTCCCGGGCCGCACCCGGCGCAGCGGAAGCCCGGATACGTGCGCGGCGAGGTCGGCAGGCGGCTCGGGGTGCGGTGCCATTGAGATCCTTGGCGGGCACTCTTTGGTCTGAGTCCTCATGTCGCTGGAAGTCCGCGTCGACTACTTGCCCTCGCTGGAGGGCATCGGCGGTAGTATCGTTGGATGAGGACCCCTTAGTTGGGCGCCGACCGTCGTGATCCGGTCTGCTCAAGCGGTTCGACATAGACGCGACCTCGATCGGAGCGTAGCACGTCTTGCCACGGATGACCACACCCCACGGCGGTCACGCCGCTGCCGTGTGCGCATCGTAACGATTACGCAGACGGCCGACCCCGGCCCTGCCGCTCGCCGCGGAATCGCCAGCGCGTCGCGTCCTTCGGCAGGTTGTGCCACGCGAGGACGGTGCGGGGCCGGACGGTGTACATCTGGCCCGGAATGTCGGGTCGGTAGTCGTACTTCCCGGCGTAGGCATCCTGGATGCGCACGAAGAGGTCGGGCCCCGGCTTGGCCCCCTGGTCGTAGACGCCCTCGACGATCACCACCTCGGCACCGCTCTCGAGGTGCACCACCATCGCCGGGTTGGCGGCCATATTGCTCGCCTTGCGTCCACCGCCGTCGAAGTAGAAGCAACCCTCGACCCACGCGCCCCACACCGGTACGGCGTGCGGCCGCCCGTTGGGCCGCGCCGTCACGACCCAGTAGTTCTGGGCCCGCTCCAGCCGCTCCTCCGCCCACCGCCACGGGAGCATGCCCTCCACACTCTCGGAGATACCGTATCCCTTGGGGATATCGGGACGGCTGGCCGCTGGCTCATCCGAGGCAGCAGATTCGGCGCGCCGATGGTTTGGCTCAGAAGAATGTGGTCTCATGCCTGTTATTCGCCGGGCCCTTATAGGTGTCCGTTACGTTTCTACGCGGCGACGTTCCCCTCATCCCCTGACCCCCTCTCCCACAAGGGGCGAGGGGGAACAGTGGACCGGGGAGCGGCGGCGTGAGGACGGGACTGTTCGTCGCGAGACGACCGACTCCCCTTTCTCCCCTGGTGGGAGAAAGGGGCCGGGGGATAGAGGGGGAGCGGTACCATGAAACCGAACCACTGCCGGGGCACACGGGAGATGGACGGTGATGGACGCCGCTCGGGTGCGCTTCGCGCGCACGCTGGCCAAGAAGACGCTGAGGGAGTTCGGCGCCACCGCTCCACCGGTGCCGGTGGAAGCTGTGCTCCGGTTCTACGGACTCACGCTCACCCGTGAGGCACACGAGGGGGCGTGGTCCGGCAGCCTGCGAGGCGACCGGGTTGTCGTCAATGCGACTCACCCGCAGATGCGCCAGCGCTTCACGGCCGCGCACGAACTGGGGCACGTCCGCCTTGGCCACCTAGTAATGGAAGGAGGGTGCCTCGCGCTCGAACCGACGGCGGAGCCGCCCAAGCAGATCACACCGGCGCAGGCTGCCGAGGCGCTGTTCGAAGACCGCATGCGAGTGCAGGAGATCGAGGCAAACGAGTTTGCAGCCGAGCTGCTGGCGCCCCGGACATGGGTAAAGACGCTCTACCGCGACCTGCGCGATCCGGACCGGATGGCGGACGTATTCCAGCTCTCCCGTCAGGCGGTGTGGATCGCCTGCCTCCGTGCCGGGTGCATCAAGTACCGCACCCGCTTCCGCATCTAACGCGCCCGCCACCTGGTGCCGGTTCTGGACGAAGGACGAAGGACGAAAGGACCACGCCACCATCCTATTCGTTCTCCGTCATTCGTCCTTCGTCTGCGCAACAATCGGCGCCTCGGCCGAAGACTCAGGTAGAGCCGCCACGGCAGCGATGATCGCACGCCACTCCGCCGCTTCGGCCTTTGCCGCTTCCGAATCATCCGTCGGCGGCGAGGTGCCTTCGAGCAGGCGGCGCCGCTCGGCGTCACGGAGCCCGCGGCGAACTCGGGCGAGGGTGGGGGGAGCGCCGGAGCCAATGCTTGCCTGAGACGATCCGCCCAGGAAAGCGGCCATGGACACCTCCAAAGCCACTGCGGCGCGCGGCGGCGGCAGGTGCAGGAGACGCACCACCCGGCACGCCCCCTCGGCGCCGAGCGCCAGCGGCGAACGTTCGCCCGCTTCGAGCCCGCGGACGTAGTCGCGGTGGACGTGCAGCTCGTGGGCAAGTTGCGCATGGCTCAGGCGCAAGCGCTCGCGCCCTTGGCGGATAAGCGCACCCAAGGAAAGCGCTTCCGCCGCTGGGTCGGTATGCCGGCGCGAGATATGCGCCGCGCCGGTAGTGCCTCCAGTAGCCGTCAGGACCTCGGCGGAGAGCGCCGACTGGCACGGCTGCTTGTGGCGCTTGGCCGCGCAGACTCGTCGCAGGACCGCACGCAGCCGCCGCGCCTGCTCGGCACGCAGCGGGACGACGTCTGAGACGCCGGATGAGGCCGATGAAGCGATGGAGGCATCGAAGCGGGCAATGGCTGCATCGGTGATGCGTAGTGGAGCGACGGCATCTTCGACGAGACGGTCGAGTGCGGCGTCCTCAGTAAGTTGCTTATTCATCTGCATCATCTCCCGACGAGCCTTTGGTCTGCCACCGGGGTTCTTACGGTCCATTATCCGACCCTCTCTAGCGCACCGTCTGCCGCACGCGTCTCGATTGCTCCCGCCGCCTGCTCCATAGTATTGGGCGATGGTCTGGCCTTGGAGACGCGACCGCCGGCCGAGACGTCGCCAATACCGGCTTCAGATAGACGGCGTCTAATGGCCTTGCGCGCCAGCGAGAGATAAACGTGCGCGGTATTGCGCTTCCAGCCGTACAGACGATCGATGTCTTCGGGCAGCAACTCGTCGATGTAGCGGGCAATCGCCGCCTTACGCTGCTGCGCGGGAAGGGCAAACAGCGCGCCTCTGATGAGCTCCGCGACCGCTGCCTGTTCACCGGCCACCGATGAGTACCCGTTCGTGCCGGCCGCCGCCGGTCGGTGCGCCGGGGGCAACCGTTGCGCCGTCGGGTGCCGGGAGCTTGCGGCTGCTCCGTCGTCTTCGTCGCTGCCGCCCAGACTACTCTCTTCCTCGAGTACGTCTACGTCTGCCGGCAACCGAACCTGGCTGCCCCGCCGGCGCAGGAAGTCGGCGGCCTTAATCTGGGCAATGCCGTAGAGCCAGGTGCGCACCTTGGCCGTGCGCGCAGCGTCAAAGGTCGCGCGGCGCTCGATGGCCACGCTGAGCGCTTCGGCCGCGACATCGTAGACGTCGTCCGCCGCCAGATTGACAAACCGCCGGCGCAGAAAGAGCATCAGCCGCGGCACGACCTGATCGATCACGACGCGCGCCACCCCATCGCCATCGTCGCAGTGCAGCACGAGCCGGCGGAGCGCTGCCTCTTCCGTATCTAGATGAGGCCCGGTCACAAATCCGAGGCGGCGCTTGGCTAAGGGAGGCAGGGGCAAGAGGCACGGCGGGCGACGGGCCCGATCAAGGGGGCCCGCAGTGGACCAACGGACCAACGCGGGGTGGCGCACGGGCGCGGAGCGGAGGA
>JACQGX010000324.1 GCA_016199265.1 Chloroflexota bacterium
CAACAGGAGCGCTCGGTGCTGGACGACCTCACCGCCGTCTGTACCGCCGCGCACCGCCGTCACCCGCTCCCCTCTCTCCTACCGGCCGCGGCGTAGCACCGCTACGCCGTGAACGGCCACCCTCTCCACACTTCCCGATCACCTCACCGAGGACCTCGGTGATCCACGGCACCGTCTGGTAGTGCACGGTCACCGGAACCCCATCAACGTACCCTTCGTCCTCGTCGGGAAAGAGCGGGTTCTCTCCCTGTTGGCCGCGTTGGCCGCGTTGGCCGCGTTGGCCGCGCGCCTGCCAACCTGTCCCGAAGGGGGCGAGGCGCGCCGCGCGTTCGCTCGTCCGGAGCAGCTCGTCCCGGCAGATGAGGAGCCTGTCCACGTCCGAGTGCTCGTCGACGTGGCCGAGCGCCACCGAGCCAAAGATCAACACGGCGGACACCGCAGGGTACCCGGCGAAGGCTGTTCCCACTTGGCACGCGACGGCCCGCCGCTTCTGTAAGGCCTCACTGGCAACGGGCGAGGATGCTCCCATAGCCTGGTCAATCATACGCACATGCGCGGAGCTGGTGCAGGAGGCGGTTGCCACAGAGGGCGCCGGAGGCGGCCACCCGATCATGTGATGCTACGCCTGCAGGAGCGCTTCTCGTCCAGCACGGAGTTCTAACCGGATGAAGCCCTCCGCGCTATGGCGGGCCCGGGCGTGACGATCCGCAGTTCGGTGAGTATCAGCCGGTACACTGACGCCAACAATGCGGAACCGGTGCCGGTGCGCGTCTTCCACGGCCCGTTCTTCCACGGCCTGACCGTGACGTCTCGGAGAACGCGTCGGCGTTACTTCGAGCGGTGGTGGATGGCCGCGTCGGTCGCGGTGGTCGCCGGTACGCGTCGGCGCGTGACGCCGTTCTCTCCCGGCACCGCCTTGAGGGTAGCCGAGGCGAGTTGGACCAGCTCGTGGCCCGCCGCGATCCGGCGTACGGGACCGGCAGGATCGGGGTCGTTGAAGGCCAGCCCCAGCGTCTCGACCGACTCCACGCCGAAGCGATGGATCGAGTCGAGCACCACCTCCAGGGCGGTGCGTTCGGTAGGGAAAAACCCTACGATGTTGCCGGTGTCCAGCTCGATCAACGCGTACGACATGCTACCTCTAGTTTACTCTTCCGGCGTCTGCGACGTCTGCGGCGCCGGCCGCACGGGATGAACGGCCCGCACGTACGCGAGGAACACGGCCGGGTCGCCGTAGTCATAGGCGTTCCAGTGGCCAGGATCGCCCTCCTGCACCAGACGCAGTGGCGCGTCGGCTGGGATGTGCAACTCGGCGACGTACCGGCCGACTGCCTCTGGGAACTGCCGCGCCCAGTGCTCGACTTTCGCCCGCGTGTCCCAGAACGATACGGCGTCATGCTCCGCGGGGTTCGTGATCTCGGTGTGCCGGGGCTTCTTGCCTTTGCGCTTGTTCGAGAGGAAGTCCTGTTCCGCCACCTGCGGTCCCTGCAGGCCTGTGTGGGTTGACGACCCCTTGCGCATTCGGCCACGATCATGGAGGCACGGCTGGCGAGGATGTGTGGCTGCGGTTAGCCACGATGGCGCCAGTGTCCGTTCCTTCTACGACAGGCGAGAACCGATGGCACCACTAACCACACGCAGGCTCGTCCGCGGCCTCCAGGGCGAGCGGCCGACCGAGTACGACTCACTCTCCATGTGGGAGACGCGCGCACTGCTCGAACCCTGGTGCATCAAGTACCGAAAGATCGGCCGGTACGTCGCCGAGTTGGAGTTGCCCGACGAGGCGGACGGCCCCTTCAAGATGAGGATAGTTGGCCTCTACAGCGCTTGCCGTGCGCGATCCACGGTGTACGGGAGACTTCTGTGCTTGGGCAGTGCGGACGCAACACGGCCGTTCCTTGTGACGCGCGGAGCGTCGCCAGCATGGCCGCGGCCATCGGCGCTGCGGCCTAAACGTCAAAGTCCCGGAGGAACCGGAGTCGGTTGTGGAGGTCGTGCTCGGTGGCAAGTTCCAGCACGTTGCGCAACAGACGCAGGAGTTCGCCCACCTCGGCTCGTCGGTACTGCCGCGACACGATAGTCCCCCCGTGAGTGCGGCCAGCGTCCATAGTGGTTGCCATTGCCGTGCTAGCTCCCTGCCGTGCTAGCTCCCTGCCGTGCTAGCTCCCTGCCGTGCTAGCTCCCTGCCGTGCTAGCTCCCTAAGGATAGCGTACGCTGAGCCCGCTACTGGATGCCGAGGTGAAGGCGGCGGCGAACGGCGAGCAGTCGGTG
>JACQGX010000329.1 GCA_016199265.1 Chloroflexota bacterium
CCCGGCCGTCGCCCCCGGGCGTATGTCGAAACGCCCCTACACGTCCTCCCCGCATCCGGAACTTTTGCGCGCACCCGCCTGCTCCCACAAATCAAGCGCGCTCCTCATCCAGGGCGCTTTAGCGTCCTTCGCTCAACTCAGCCGGGCGGCTTCAGCCCCCGGCGGCTCCCCGACGGCCTCCCTTTCGCCCACGCGAAAGGTGCTTACCCCGAAATGCTACGATCCGTCGCGAAGAACGTCTATCTATGTCTCAAACACCTGCCCAGACCACCAGCCCGTCGAGCGCGTCGATCCCCCGCCCCGAGCATCCGCGGCCCGACTCACAACCGTCGCACATCCCCCGCCACCGCTGGATCATGGTCGGCGCCGGCGGCATGGCCGGCAACTGGATCCGCAACCACTTCGCGCCATACCGAGACCGCGCCGAGATCGTCGCCATCGTCGACGTCGATCCCGCCGCCCTCGAGCGCTCCGGCGACTTCCTCGGGCTGCCACAGGAACGCCGCTTTATCCGTATGGAGGACGCCTTCGCCGCCGCCGCGTCGCTCGAAGCCGACTGCTGCGGCGTCGCCGTGCCGCCGCGGTTCCACCGTCCGGCTGTCGAGCTGGCCGCCGCGCGGGGCCTGCACGTCTTGAGTGAGAAACCGATCGCCGATACCTGGGACGACGCCGTCGCGATCTACCACGCCGCCGGGCGGGCCGGCATCAAGATGCAGGTCATGCAGAACTACCGCTACACGCCGCGCATCCAGACGCTCAAGCGCGCGCTCGACGGCGGCCGGTTGGGGCAGATCCGCTACGTCGTCGCGCGCTTCGCCGCCGACTACCGGCAGCCCCTCTCCTGGGGCGCCGCCTTCCGGCACGAGATGCGCCACGCGATTCTGATCGAGGGCAGCATCCACCACTTCGACCAGATCCGCCACCTGAGCGGCGCCGATTGCGAGCAGATCGCCGGCTGGGAGTGGAACCCCGGTGCGCCCAGCTTCCAGGGCGAGTGCCTGACGCTCTACACCATGCGCCTGAGCGGCGGCGTCCATGCACAGTACGAGGGCAGCGGGCTCGCCGCCGGCTGGCAGAACTCCTGGCACGGCGAGTACTACCGCGTCGAGTGCGAGGGCGGCGCCGTCGTGCTCGACCGCGACCACGTCGTGCGCGTGCAGGAGCACGAGCGCGGGCAGGGCCTGCGCCTCTGGGAGGTGCCACCCGTCTCCCTCGAGCACGAGGGGCACCGCGCCGTCGTCGGCCAGTTCCTCGACTGGCTCGACGGCGGCCCCGCGCCGGCCACGACGATCGACGACAACCTCGAGAGCACCGCCATGCTCTTCGGCGCCATCGAAGCGTCGGCGCGCAGCCGGGTCGTGAACGTCGCCGCCATGCTCGATCAGGCGCGCGGCGCAGTGTGAGTGTGGAACAGAACGTGCAGCAGGTCACTGACACACGTGTAGTTCGTCCCAACTGCAAGCAGGCAGGCAAGTAAGGAGGATACAATGCCAGCAGTTCGTCGTGCAGAGGTCACCTGGCATGGTGACCTCTTGTCTGGCTCCGGCACCGTTACCGCCGGGAGCAGTCAGTTGTTTAGCCAGTTGCCGGTAAGCTGGGCATCGCGCACCGAGCAACCCGGCGGCCGCACCAGCCCCGAAGAGTTGCTCGCCGCCGCCCACGCCAGTTGCTTTGCCATGGCGCTCTCGGCCGGCCTGGGCCGCGCCGGTACGCCCCCCGAGCAGCTCGACGTCAGCGCCGCCGTCACCTTCGAGAGAGTCGGCGAATCCTGGACCGTCACCACGAGCGAGCTCGCCGTGCGCGGCCGGGTGCCCGGTGCCGACGCCGAAGCGTTCAAGCGCGCCGCCGAGGCCGCGAAGGACAACTGCCCGATCTCACGAGCCCTCAAGGGCAACGTCGAGCTCCGTGTCGATGCTACCCTCGTCGGTTCCTAGTTCGATCGGTCCCTGTTCTCGCGCCGCCGGCAGATTACGGCCGCACCACCGTGCCGTCTGCCCGGCGGTCTTCGGCCACGTAGCGGGGGATGTGCACCCGTTCGGGATCCAGCAGCTTCGCCGCTTTCTCCTCGTCGATATCGATACCCAGCCCGGGCTGGTCGTTGGCGTAGAGATAGCCGTGCTTGAGGACCGGGTGGCCGGGGAATGCCTCCCGTTCCTCCGGCCGGAAATCGTTCTCTTCTTGGATGCCGAAGTTCCAGCTCGCCAGGTCGAGGTGGAGGGACGCCGTCTGGTTCACCGGATCGGTGTTGCCGCCCTCCTGCCACGCCGTCTGCACGCCGAACCACTCGCACAGGTGCGCGATCTTCTGCGCTTGCGTGATCCCGCCTGCCTTGGAGACGCGCACGCGGATGAAGTCGATCAGCCGCTCGGTGATCAGCGGCAGCCACTCCTGGCAGTTGGTGAACAGCTCGCCGACCGCCTGCGGCGTCGTGCACTGCTGGCGGATAAGCCGGTAGTAGGCGATCTGCTCGGGCGGCAGCACGTCCTCCAGGAAGAAGAGCCGGTACGGCTCGAGCAGCTTGGCCAGCGTGACCGCCATGTTCGGCCGTAGGTGCTCGTGCACGTCGTGCGTCAGCTTGACGCCGTATCCCAGCCTATCCCGCAGATAGGCGAACATCCCCGTGATTGTCTCGACGTACAGCTCGTCGTCGAACACGCGCGCCGCCGGCCAGGCGTTCTCCGGCCGCGCGGCGTTGCCGGCGTCGATAAACCCGCCGCCACCGTACGGGCCCAACTGGCAGCGGATGTACTGCCAGCCATCTTCCATGTACCGCCGCACGTCGTCCTCGAGCGCCTGCAGCGTCGCGCCACCGGCGTGCGCGTAGCAGGGCACCGCCGCGCGGCAGGGACCGCCCAGGAGCTGGTAGACCGGCATGCCGGCTTCCTTCCCCTTGATGTCCCACAGCGCGATGTCGATCCCGCCGAGTGCCGTATTCAGCGTCGGGCCCGTGCGCCAGTAGCCGCTGGTGAACGTCGACTGCCAGATGTCCTCGATCCGGCTGGCGTCGCGGCCGATGAGCCGGGGCTTGAACCACTCTTCGATCGCGGCCACCACCGCGCCGGTGGCGTTGTACTCGTGCGCCGAGCCGATCCCGTACAGTCCCGGCTGATCGGTCAGCACCTTCACGACGACCCAGGTGCCGGTCGACCGGGTGCGAATACAGCGGATGTCGGTAATCTTGGGCATGCCCTTGTGCTCTCCTCCTCGTCTGCTCGTGAGCGGTATGCCATAGTCTACTGATCGCCAGCGCGCTTCGACCGCTTCACCCGCGCCTCGGCCGGGACGCTGTAGCGGTCGAAAGCATCGCGCAGGTGCGCGGTTTCGTAGTGGGCGTAGATCTTTTTCGTCGTCTCGGGGGAGGCATGGCCGAGGATGTCCTGCACCTCCGACAGCTTGGCGCCTTGGTTCAACATCACGCTCGCTTTGTCGTGTCGAAAATCGTGCGGCGAGACGTTGACGCCGACCGCCTTGGCGTAGCGCTTGACGACGTTCCAGATCGTCTGCGTCGTGATCCGGTAGTTGGCGCCGTTCAGACCCGGCTTGCCCCGACCCGTGTCGTGCCTAATAAACAAAGGAAGATAGCGGTCGTCGCGCGCGCGCAGGTACGCGCGAATCGCCGCCAGCGTGTCGTCGTCGAAGAAGACGACGCGTTCCTTCTCACCTTTACCGGTGATCAGCGCTTGATCGGCGTGGCCGTCCTGCACGTCGGTGCGGTTGAGCGAGCCCACCTCGGCGCGGCGCATCGCGGTGCAGTACAGCGTGCGGAGCAGCGCGCGATCGCGCAGCAATTCCAGGCGGCGGCGCTTGGCGCGCTCGCCCCCGCCGCCGGGAAGGGAAACGGAGTCGACATGAGTCACGATCTCCGGCAGGCGCTGGTCGATGCGCGGCGTCTTGTAGCTCGGCGCGCGCCCCATCACCTCGCGCAGCCCGGCCTTGAGGCGTTCCATCGTTACTCCCGGCGGCGTCAGGTCCTGGCGCTCGAGGTAGCGGTAGAACGCGCGCACGCCGGCAACGTACGTCACGTGCGTCCCGCGTGACACGCGACCGTAGCGGCGCACCAGCCAAATGTAGTAGCGCTCGAGCGCATCCGCCGGCAGGGCCGTCGTCGCCGTTTCGGCCGGATCGATCCCGCGCTCCTGGAGATACTCGAAGAAGCGATCGACCGCCGTGCGGTAGCTCTTGGCGGTGTGGGGCGACTTGCCGGCGAGCGAGTCCTCAAACGCTGCGAGCATCTCGTGCAGCGATGGCGACCGCTGACCGCTGACCGACGACCGAACGCCGCCAGCTAGTTCGCTCTGAGACGGTCCCCCACCGAGTTCTGTCGTCTTCGGGGCATGGTCGCCGGGGGCCTGAGAGCGCAGCGAGGGGGTGCCCGCCCGACTGAGTAGGGCAAAGCCAGCTAAAGCAGGCTGATCGGAGGGCGCTTCAGCGTCCTTCGCTGCATTCAGCCGGCGGGCTTCAGCCCCCGGCATGGGTCGATCATAGATGGTGTTACTCACTTGGGCACGGTCTTTCCACTCTCGATGCGCTGGGCAACCATCGCTCTCCGCACTGATCCCAACGGCCAGCCGCTCCTTCGCGTTGCTCGCGTGGCCGCGCGCGGTGGGCGAGTTGACAGAAGCGGTGTAGACGAAGGACGGAGGACGGAGGACGAAGTAGGCTGAACGTCGACTACCAGTTTCGTCATTCGTCACTCGTCGCCATTCGTACCACCTGCCCGCGCTCGCCGTCGACCACCAGTGTCTCGCCGTCCCGGACGACGTCGAGCACGCCGGCGACGTTGGCGACGGCGGGGATGCCGTACTCGCGGGCGACGATGGCGCCGTGGGAGAGGTAGCCGCCCGTTTCCATCACGAGGCCGGCAGCGCGCAGGAAGAGCGGCGTCCAGCCGGGATCGGTCGTCGGTGCGACGAGGATGTCACCTTTGTGCAGCCGGTGCCCTGCCCGTGGGTGCTGGATGACCCGCGCCGGGCCGCGCGCAACACCGGCGGCAACGGCCAGGCCGGGCAGCACGTTCCCGCCGGTCGCATCCCCGCTGCTCAGGGGCACGGCCTGGTGGGCCGCCGTCGCCGGCCTTGTCGCCGGCCCGGCGGCGGTGTCCTCGATCAACACGTCCGGCACACGCGTGCGCAGTTGCCTGACATAACGTGCGCGGCGGTCTGCCACTAGCCGGTCGGTGCCGCTGCCATCCCACAGCCCGAGGAAGAGCGCGTGGATGTCCCAGAACGTGAGGAAGTAGAAGTCGTCCTCGCTGGGAAGCTGCCCCCGCGCCACCAGCCGCCGCGCCAGTTCGTGCGCGGCGTGGCGCACCGGCAGTATCACCAAGACCAGCGCCGACTTGGCGTTCTCACGCAGCGCCGATGCCCGGCGGGCCTGGGAGAGCACCCACCGGACGAGCGCGAGCGCCGGCAGGCGCAACGGGTGGAGGCGCAGCGCGCGGCGCAGCTCGTGTTCGGCCGCTTGCCGGATGGCGCGATCTGCTGTAGCTCGTGGCTCGACGCCGCTGAGGATGTGCTGGCGGACCGTCTCCACCAGGTAGGATGGATCTTCGATCCAGCGTGGGTTGGCGAGCTCCAGTTCGTCGACGCCGCGATGCCCGAACTCCTCCAAGAAGCGGGCGAAGGCCTCGCCCGCGGCCGTGCCTTCCAGGCAGCGCCGCCACTCGGCGACCGGCGGCTGGTCGGGAGCGAGCTCGCGTTCGGCTGCTCTGCCATCCGTGCCGCCGAGGTCGCCGAGCGCCGGATGGGGGATCGACTGCGCCTCCAGGAAGAAGCGCCGGGCGCGCTCGTCTTGCGCGGCGAGACGCGTGATCTCCACCAGCCGGTAGCCCTGCTCGGCGCTGGCGATACCACCGGCGCCGGCAAGCAGCCGCGCGGCCAAGCCGGTACCTCGCCCCGGCAGGAGCCATTCCAGCAGGCGCGGCAGCGCATCGAGCCACGTCGTCGCCTGGGAATTGGCGCGCATGAACTGGACGCCGAAATCCGAGAATTCGCGCCCAATCTCCCACAGATGCGCTTCGATCTCCTCGTCGCTCATTGCGCTGAGCTCTTGGGCCAGGAACCGCCGGCTGTGCGCTTCGATCTCGCGGCAGGCAGCCGGCACCTCGACGAATGCGCGGCGAGCGTCTTGCATTTGCCAGAGCATGCGGCGAAGCCGAGCGAGCCCCTTGCGCCCGGTGAAGGGCGGCCCCTTCGGCACCGCGATCTCCGGTTGCCGGCCGCCCAACAGCCGGTTCGTCGCCGACGGTGGCGAGCCGAACGCGTCGTACACCACCCATTGGATCAGCGAGAGGTTGAAGTAGGGATGCCCCTCGTAGCGCCGCATCCACTGCATGCCTTCCGGCACGTCGTACCCGCTGCGCGTGACGATTGCCCGCATCATGTGGTCGGAGCTGAGCTGCGTCGAGGACCAGCCGTACGGCGTCTGCACCGGCGGCAGCACCTCCTTCACGTTGGCGGTCGACCAGATGATCGGCTGGCCTTGCAGTTCGGCCGGCAAGCGTGCGGGCAGCGCCGTGATCGGGCGCGACTGGAGGATCCAGAACCGAGTGCCATCGTGCGCCCATTCGACATCTTGTGGCATGTCGTCCTCGCCCACCGTGCCGTAGCAGCGCCCCACCAGCACTGCGAGATGCTGGATCTGCTCGTCGGTCAGCCCCGGCGCGTCGCTTCGGCCGGTTTCGATCAGCTTGGTACCGCCGCCCGGCGCGTCGCGCAGCACTGTCCGGCGTTCCTTCCGGCCGATGTGGCTGGAGACTATCTTGGGCCGCTCGGAGAGCCCGATCTGAACCTGGTACTCGTCGGGATCGGCGGCCCCGCCGACGACCGACTCGCCGAGACCGAGGTTGGCAGTAATGACGAAGCGATCGCGCCGTCCGTTGCGCGGATCGGCTGAGAACGCCACTCCGGCGGCGCGCGCCGGCACCAGCCGGACGATCACCACCGCCATCTGCACACCATCAATACCAAGCCGGCGCCGGTAGGCCAGCGCGTGGGGCGTCCAGAGCGAGGCGTAGCAGCGCCTCACCGCCGCCGCAAGGTCGTCCAGTGTGGGAGGTACGTTGAGCGAGGTGTGGTGCATACCGGCGAACGATGCCAAGGCGCTGTCTTCGGCGGTCGCCGACGACCGCACTGCCAACGGTTGTCCGGCGAGTCCCGGCATCGCCAACGCCTCACGCAGCGCACCAAGCAACGGCTCAGGTACGGTGGCCGCTTCAACGCGCGCGCGTAGGTCCGCCAGCCGCTCTTCTACTATCTCCTCGTCGGCACCGGCCGCAGTAGCCTCAACGGCTGCTGCTAACTGCTGAACGCCGGCGCTCTCCATGCAGTGGCGGTACGCGCTGGCGCTCAGCACCGCGCCCGCTGGCACCGGCAACCCGTAGAGCGCCAGTAGAGCCAGGTGATAGCCCTTCCCGCCGGCGGCCGACGGCCCCGCCGCGGCCGCCGCCTCCCACGACAATAACCACCGACCAGCATCCGCAGCGGTAGCTGCTCGCGCAATCTCCGTCGGGACGTCCTCGATTGCCACAACGGCATGAGCCCCCTCCCCCTCGCCCTTGTTCATACTGGATCCCTTCCCAGCCAGCGTGAAGCTTGTGAATAGATTCACAAGCTTCACGAGAGTATAAGCTCCGCCGCAAGAGCAGGCAAGCGACGTGCCGTGCGCCCTGCGCTGTTATCTCTGGCCCGGTATATGTCACAATGGCCTGTACGCGAGAGGAATCGGGACGACGTATGGCGAAGAAGAACCGCCGCCGGCATTTACCTCCATCATTTTCGTTTCAGCGTCCGCTGCCGGAGCTCGCCGAAGTCGACGCGCTGATCCGCCGCAAGCAGTGGCACGAAGCGCGCGACTTACTCCGCGCTCTCGAGCGGCGTTACCCTCACCGCACCGACGTACTCGAACGGCTGCTGACGGTGTGCCACGAGCTCAAAGACGTGCGGGAGTACGAGCGGGCGGCCGAGCGCCTGCTGAAGCTCACCCCCGATAATCCCGAGCTGGTGCTGGCGCTGGCCGGCGCGTATTCGGCCAGCGCTCATCCGGCATTAGCGCTCCAGACGTTCAAGCGATCCCTGCGGCAGTGGCCCGAGCACGCGCAGGCGGACAAAGCGCGCCAGGCGGTGGCGGAGCTCGAGTCCGATTTCGAGGCGATACGCGCCGCCACGGGGCTCGGCGATGGCGACGACGCGCTCGAATTCGCCGCGCTGCACGAGCGGTCGCAGCTTTTCGTCGAACGGGGCGAGGCCGCTGAGGCGCGCGGCCTGTTGGAGGCGCTGCTGCGCCGCAAGCCCGACTTTGTGCCCGCGTTGAACAATCTCACCAACGCCTATTTCGTCGAAGGCCGGTTCACGCAGGCGATCGACACGGCGCAGCGGGCGCTCGGCGCCGAGCCGGACAACTTCCACGCGCTCTCCAATCTGACCCGCGTGTTGTTCCTGGCCGGCCGTCACGAAGAAGCGACGCAGGCGGCCGAACGGCTCAAGGCGGTCGAGTCGGACCGGATCGACGTCTGGACCAAGAAGGCCGAGGCGCTGAGCTTCCTGGGTGAGGATCAGGGAGTGCGCGACGCCTTCGACGGCGCCAAGCGTGCCGGTCTGCTGACACGCTCGCTTGCCGGCCCGCTACTGCTGCACCTGGCAGCGGTGGTGACCATGCGGCAGGGGCGCGAGCGGGAGGCGCGTCGGCTGTGGCAGCAAGCGCTCGAGATCGAACCCGGCTTCGATTTCGCGCGCGACAACCTCGCCGATCTGCACAAGCCGCCCGGCGAACGCCACGCGCCATGGCCGTATCCGCTGCAGAACTGGATGCCGCCGCAAACGCTCGGCGAATTGGCGGCCGCCGTCGAGCGGCCGATTGGCCGGCAGGACGACTCGACGATTACGCGCGAGGTACGGCGCTACGTCCGCAAACACCCGGAATTCGCCGCGCTGATCCCACCGCTCCTCGACCGAGGCGACCCGCTGGGGCGCGCGTTCGCGCTGCGTACCGCCATGCTGGCCGAGACGCCGGAGCTGCTCGCCGCGCTGCACGATTTTGCGTTGAGCCAGCGCGGGCCCGACGCCTTGCGCCAGGAAGCCGCGCAGGCTGCGATGCAGGCGGGATTGCTCGAGCCGGGCACGGTTCGTCTCTGGCTCCAGGGCGAGTGGCGCGACGTCCTGCTGTTCGGGTTCGAGATCCACGGTGAGCCAGTGCAGCGCCATACGCCCAAAGCCGAGGCACTGTTTCGCCAAGCGTCTGAAGCGTTACGCGCCGGCCAGCCAGAACGTGCCGAGACGCTGTTCCAGCAGGCGCTGACACACGAGCCCGACTCTCCTGCCATCCTGAACAATCTCGCCGCGGCGTACTCCTACCAGGGACGCCAGCATGAGGCCGAGGCGCTCCTACGCGAGATCCACCAGCGCCATCCCGACTATCCTTTTGCCCGCATCGGGCTCGCTCGCATTGACATAACGCGAGGCCAGCTCGACCAGGCGAGGCGCTTGATCGAGCCGTTGCTCTCCCGCAAGCGCCTGCACTTCAGCGAATTTGCCGCCCTGTGCGGCGTCGAGATCGAGCTCGCCGAGGCCGAAGGCAACCGCGAGGCGGCTCGCTCGTGGCTCGATTTGCTGCGGGGCGCGTATCCCGACCATGCGCTCATTCCCGAGTTCGAACGACGACTGGGCCAAACGAAGCGTGGCCGCCGGTCTCGCTAACGACGCCGGGAAGACGCGCCTTCCCGGCGTCGCGCGAGCGCTTTAGAGTATCGTATGCCTTGCACCTCAGGATCAACCCACAACCGAGCCAGTTCCAAGATGTTCACCGGCCGGAACCCATGAAACGTGGCCGACATTCGCGGGTAGGCGAAAAGCATCACGCCACATCGCTGGCCATCCAATCGGATTGGGTGCCGAAGCTGCCCATGCGCCACCGCACGGCCGGCCGCGGGCCAGGGTGGCGTGGGACATGGGTCACGGTCCTCGCTTACTCACAGGCCCAGTTGTACGCGCAGCGCGGCCTCGAGGGCCTCCAAGTCTGTCCTGGAAAGCGTTGCCTCGTAGTCGAATACCTGCGACTTGCCCACGGTCATGATCTGCGTGGCGAGCGCCTTGCTGCGCCGGTTCCCCACCAGGACAAACGCCTCGCCGGGGTAGCGACGCTGCACGTTGGACGTGAGCGGCACCACCTGCGCGCCGTCCAGGCGAGCGCTGGCGGCGTCCGCGCTGACGACGACCGCCGGGCGCCACTTGCGAATCACGCTCCCGACGGTGCCCTGAAAGTGGACCCAGTACACCTCACCCCGCCGCATACCGAGCCTCCCGTTCGGACTCCATGCGCTCGACCCGCGCCCGGGTCCTCCGGGGTGTAGTCCCACCCCTCATCGTCGGTCAGTGTCGCCCCGGCGTTGGCCAGCCACGCCTGCGCCACCGCTGGGGTATCCGCCCAGAGGTAGTCGATCCGGGTCACGTCCTCGACGTAGCGTCGGAGGGCGTGGACGATCTCGCGGTTCAGGCTGCGGTCGTTGATCGCGGCATGCTCTTGCAGCCCGCGGTGCACGTCTGGCGGCAGCCGCAGGACCAGCCGCACCGGCTCGACCGCTTCGGCGTCGTCGGCTAGGCGCCTTTCATTGGTGGTGTGCGTCGTATCGGTGGCCATGTCCGTATGATTCTAAACTGGTACTAACCCAGCAAGTCCGTCGCATCCCCGGCAGGGGCAGGGTGGTAAACGCTTTAGATTATTCACATTAGAGTCACCGCTCTATCTGGGAAACCGGCCAATCCGCTCACGGAGCCGCTTTGCTCTTCGTGGCCGAGCGCCGCCGCGGCTTGGGCAGGAGCGATGCCAGGCGCTTCTTTTCCCACGTCTTGAGGAACTTGAGCGACCGATCAAAGTAGCGGTCGCCCATCCAGCCGTAGCCCCAATCGCGGCCGTTGCCGGTGTGCAGGCCCAGCAGCCAAATGTGCCGGATGGCGACGAAGAGCGGCACCGCCGCGAGGTCCAGTTCGTTCAGCGTGCGCCGCTCGCCATAACCGCGCAGAAACTGCTCCCAGCGCGCCACGGCCTTCCTTGCCGGCAAGCGGCGTGGAGACCGGCACACCCTTCCGGTCCAGGTGGTTGAGCACTTCGATCTCGTACAACACGTCGGAATCGGTGCGCCAGCCGGTGCGGTACACCCGCAAGATGTACTGATCGCCGGCCGTGCGGACGAGGTAGGTGTCGGTCAGTCCGCGGTTCAGAAACCGGCACTCGACCGCCTCCGCTAGGTCGTACTCGGGCACGATCTCCGCCAAGAGTGCCTCCGCCGAGAGCACCGAGTGGGTTACCGGAAAGACACTGGGACGTGTTATGTCCACTGGAGCGCGAGCCTCCTTTCCGTCACTCGCCGGCGCCAGTTGGCAACCCGAGTAGCTCGTCGAAGATGCCGTCGACGATCGCCCTGAGCTCGAAGTCTCTGGCCAGGCGGTTGTAGAGTGCGACGACGGCGACGCCCGCTTCGGGCGCCGTCTCGAAGAGCGCGCCGAAGTTGGTGATCGCTCCGCCGTGCCCGACGCGCGTGATTCCTTTGTACTGCTTGATGCCGCAGCCGGCCGTACTCATTCTGCCGAGCTTAGGCGCTGCCCAACAATAAACGCCTCGCTTTGGCCAGCTACTCTAGGTACACCGCTGAGCGTGACCGAAGAGGTTGTTCCTGGGCGGCGCCTTAGTGCCGGCTGGCGCTATCAGTGGCCGGCTATGGTACCGTCATGGCCACTTCAGTGGCGAAAGATCGTAGTGGTGAGAAGTTCTTGACTTCGGATCTGCGCCACCGACTGAAGCGAGGGAGATGAGATGACAACCTTTGTGTGGACTGTAGACGATGCGGGAATGGGTGGCTCTACGATGGTGGAAGCCGTGCGCCGCTTTTGCCGGTTTCTGGAAACCCGAGAGCTCCGGGTGACGTGGTTTGTGGTGCCCAAGCCCAAGAGCGAGCCCCTCTTGGATGAGTGGAAGGGGGTCCTGCAAGAAGCTCGGGACGCCGGCCACGATCTACAACTCCACGGCCTCACGCATGAGGACTGCTTCGAATTCGGTCCCCCGGCCTGGCCCGCTACCACCATTCGCCCCCAGTACCTGGATGAGTTTGCCCAGCACCGGGACGAACTGATGCAGCGGTACACGGTGGAGCATCTCCAGGCTCGCATCGAGGAGGGTATAGCGATCTTCGAACGAGAGCTGGGTGTTCATCCCACCGTGTTTCGCGCCCCCTGTGGGGCCATTTCCAAGCCGATGTTTGAAGCCCTGCGCCGGGCCGGCATCGCCTACCACACGTGCCAGTACATCAGCGGCAGCGGCTATGAGCACCTGCCCCACAATAGTGGCCTGATCCGGCAGCAATGGACGGAGGCCATTCCCCATCGCCCCTATCGCTGGTATGCCGGCATTATCGAGGTGCCCATTCTGAATGAATACACCTGGCGTGGGGTGGGTGCGCGGAGCGGTGAGTTTATTGCCCTGGCCCAACAAGACGTGGAACGCATCGTACAGGCAAGCCCGGTTGCCGTCATCCTCATGCATACCCACGGCATTGCCGACGACTACAATCATGCGTTTCGTCTGGTGGACGCCGTGGTGGAGCATGTCGCGCGCCTCAGCGGGCATGGCTTTGCGACGTTCGGCGAGCTGGTTCGCGCCGGAAGGTTAGACAGTGCTGCCACTGTTGCCGGCCCCGATACGTTGGCCCTGTAGCGAATGGCCAAGGTAGCGCTCTCGCCGGTCGCCCTTCGAACGCTCACTGTAGCGACTCGGCCACGCGGAGCCAGTCGGCCCGCGTCAGGCGCGCCATGGCCAGCGAATCGCCGATGATACCGACGCTGCGCGTGTCGCCGCGCTCGCGCCAGTAGACGATCACCCCCTGCGGGTATTCGGTGTATTGGGCACGCGCGCCGCTCGCCAGCGTCACCTCGTCCTCCTGGCGGTTCGGGTCGAGCAGGTCGAAGATGGGCGGGGGCAGCGATTGCACGAGAGTGAACTGCCCCGCGCCGTCGGCCGCAGCAAACCGCTGCACAATGGCGACGCGCTGTTTCCGGCCGAAGACCTTCGCCGCTTCCAGCGGGAGCTGGCTCAACGTGACCGACGGTGTCTCCGCGACAAATCCGGCCGGCAGCCAGTGCGGCACCAGCACGTGTACGCCGATCCTGCCGGCGAACGCCTCGGTCTCGTCGTACGTCGCAAACGTGTAGCGCGTCGACGCACTGGCCACCTGGCCGGCTGGAGCCGCACCCGGAGCCGCCGGTGCCGGCGGCTCCGGCGATGACGGCGCGTCCTGCCCCGGCCCTAGCTCGGCGAACACTCCCGCCCACTGCCAGTTCCAGCTCGGCAGTCGTTCGGCGCCGGCCACCAGCGCCACCAACCCGACGAGCGCGACCCCACCGATGGCCACGAGCACCATTCGCCGGACTGCACCAAGCCCTGCCGCGCCGTAGGTGGTCGCGGGCGTGCCACTGCTCCCCGCCTCTCGGCCAGGTGCCCGTCGCTCGATGATCGTCGTGCGAGACACGTACCCATAGTAACGTGCTGAGGTACCGCAGACCACCTGCCCTGGCGTACCATACACGCCATGCGCGGCGTGTGCAGCGCAAGGCGCGATGCGCGGCGCCGGCAGCGCGAGCGAGAATCGAGAGCAGAGAGGGAGAGACACCGGCGTGAAGATCACTGGACTCAAGACGTTTGTCGTGGCTTCCGGACCCAGAGGCGGTAATTGGGTCTTCGTCAAGGTCTATACCGATCAGGATGGGCTGACCGGACTCGGCGAGGGCACCGTCACTAGCAAGGCGCAGACGATTGCGGCCGCGATTGAGGAGCACGAGCGATTCCTGGTCGGCCGTGATCCGATGAATATCGAGTGGCTCTGGCAGGCGATGTACCGTTACCCCCGCTGGCGCGGTGGCCCGGTGCTCAACTCGGCCATCTCGGCGATCGAGATGGCGCTGTGGGACATCAAGGGCAAGGCGCTGGGCGCACCGGTGTGGCAGTTGCTCGGCGGCGCGGCGCGCGAGCGCATCCGCCTTTACGGCCATGCCGCACCGCACGGCGACGCCGGCATGCGGCGCGTCGAAGAGCTGGTCAAGATGGGCTACACCGCCATCAAGACCGGCCCCTTCGCCGTGCGCGACGGAATCGTCAACCCGACCAGAGACGTGCGCGAAGGTGCGGCCGCGATTCGCCGGATGCGTGAGGTCGTCGGCGAGGCGGTCGACATCCTGATCGACGCGCACGGCCTGCTCACGCCGGCGATGGCGGTCGACTTCGCCCGCCAGGTCGAGCCGGCGCGGCCGATGTGGATCGAAGAGATCACCCAGCCCGAAGATTTGTCGACGCTGGCGTGGGTGGCCGAGCGGTCACCCGTGCCGCTGGCCACCGGCGAACGCCTCTTCACCAAGTGGGGTTTCAACGACCTCATTCAGCAGCGCGCCGTCGCCTACATTCAGCCGGACGTTTCGCACGACGGCGGGATTCTGGAAACCAAGAAGATCGCCGCCATGGCCGAAGCGAAGTTCATCGAGGTTGCGCTGCACGGCGCCAGCTCGGAAGTGCTTACCGCGGCCAACTTCCACGTCGACGCCTGCACGCCGAACTGCACGATCCAGGAGCACCCACTGGGCGGCGCGTGGCGCTACGAGGTCGTCCGCACGTCGTGTGAGGTCAAAGGCGGCTACGCGCTGCTGCCGCAGGCGCCGGGGCTGGGCGTCGAGCTCGACGAATCCGAGGCGGCCAAGCACCCCTACGTCGCCGACTTCCGCGCACATTACACCTTCGCCGACGGCGCGGTGGCGGACGCGTAAGACGAGCTGCAAGTTCCAACTCGTCTTTCGTGAAATCGGAATGGACCTGTGACGAATCCGGCACGAGCCGGGTGTAGAGCGCCGGAGCGTCGACGCATCACCCTTACCGACCATGCCCGCCTGGTGCCATCGGCAGGGTGGTGCGCTCCGAACAGGTCGGCGTCCGCCGGCAGAGCATCTGACGGTGCTCATTGACTATATATGCAAGAAATAGTAGACTGTGCAAGACATGGCTAACACGCTTGCGTCTGATCGGAGGCACGAGCCAACCAGCACGGCTCGCCAGTACGTCACCGTGGCGGAAGCCGCACGACTGCTGCAGGTGAGTCCGTCCACCATCTGGCGCTGGATCCAGGCAGACAAGCTGCCTGCCTACCGCGTGGGCGAGAAAACCATCCGGGTGCGCAAAGCCGATTTGGACGCGATCATCCGGCCGGCAAACGTCCCTGCGAAGGGGGTGACGACGATGAAAGAAAGCAAAGCAGCCACACCATCAACCACCAGCATTGCCGCTGGTATCCGGCCGGTGACCGTAGCGGAAGTGACCAGAGGGCTGGCGGCGCTGGAACGTGCCCGTGCGCTGGCCACCGCGATGCAGGCCCGCCGCGGCGGGAAACGGCTCCCTGACTCAGTGGAGCTGATCCGCGAAGAGCGAGCGGAGCGCGCAAGCCGGCTATGACGCCGGGGAACCAGGGGAACCTGGGCATCGTGCTCGACGCGAGCGTTGGCCTGAAGCTGGTGCTCGACGAGGAACACCGCGAGCGGGCCCAAGCCCTGTTTCGGCAGCACCTCCAAGCGCGCACGCCCGTGCTGGGCCCACCGCTGCTCTTCGGTGAAGTCACCAACGCCCTGCATCAACGGGCGCGACGCACTACCCTCACCCAAGAGGAAGCCCGCGAGGCGCTGGAAACCTTCTTGAGCTTCCCGATCCAACAGATCCAACCAGAAGGGATCTATGAACGCGCGCTGGCCTTTGCGGCGAGCAACCAGATCCGCAGTGTCTACGACTGCATCTATGTGGTGACCGCTCAGCGCTTGGGGGTCGAGTTGTGGACTGCCGACCAAAACCTGCTTAATGCCCTGGGATCGGCCGCGCCCTGGGTGCGCTGGATCGGCGACTACCCGCTCTCCCAAAAGGAAGAAACCCCTCTCTAACCGCGCTGCCCCAACCTACCAGCTCACATCACTTTCCGCACCGATGGCCGCGCTCCACTGAGCGAACGCTCCCGCAATGATCGGATCGTCTACATCAACTCCCTGATCAGGCTCTGGGCGAGCGCTGGCGCCACGCCCAGCGGCCGCCGCGCCAGCGGGCCGCCTTCGGCGAGCACCGGCTCCAACTGATCCAGGCTGGGCAGGTCGTCGCGCTTCCAGAACAGACCGATGGGTATCCCCTCGCCCCAGCGGTAACCCTGCTCCATGGCGGCGGGGAAGTCCGCTGGGTCGTGCCCCTGGTCCTCCAGCTTGTAGGTGCGCTGTTTGAAGAAGGCGTAGGTGTTATCGCGGTTGAACGTCACGCATGGGCTGAAGACGTCGATCAGCGCGAAGCCCTTGTGCCTGATCCCGCCCTTGATCAGCTCGACCAGGTGCTTGACCTGCCCGGTGTAGCCGCGGGCCACGTACGTGGCGCCGGCGGCGATGGCCAGCGGGATGGGATTGATCGGGTTCTCGACGCTGCCCATGGGCGTGCTCTTGGTCTTCATGCCCTTGATGCTGGTCGGCGAGATCTGGCCGGTCGTCAGGCCGTAGATCTGGTTGTCCATGACGATGTACGTCAGATCCACGTTCCGCCGCATGGCGTGCAGGAAATGGTTGCCGCCGATGCCGTACCCGTCGCCGTCGCCACCGGTGACGACGATCTTCATCTCGTGGTTGGCCAGCGCCGCGCCCGTCGCCACCGGCAGCGCACGCCCGTGCAAGGTGTGCATGCCGTACGTGTTGAGGTAACCGGGCAGATTGGACGAGCAGCCAATGCCGCTGATGGTCATGACTTCGTGCGGATAGAGGCCGAGCTCGACGATGGCCTGCTTCAGCGCGCTCAGCACGCCGAAATCGCCACAGCCAGGGCACCAGTCAGGGTCGGCCTTTCCCTTCATGTCCTTGACGGTCAGGAGCGGGCGCGTCGGCAGCTTCTCCGGGGCTCCCAGGGCTCCCGCGGCTCCCGCGGCGTCCGCGACAGGAACGACGATGCTCATTTGCGCTTCCCCCTACACCATGATCTCGTGGACCGGCACGTACGGTTTCGCTGCCCCGGCTAGAACCGCCTTCACACCCTCCACGATGTGGTGCGGCATGAACGGCTCGCCATCGTACTTACGGATGTGGCCGTCGGCCACGATGCTCGTCTCGGAGCGCAGGTACCGCGCGAACTGCCCGCTGTAGTTGTTCTCGACGATGATCGTCTGCTTCGCTTTGCTGACGATGTCGGCGATCGCGTCGGCGTGCAGCGGCACGAGCCACTTGATTTGTAGAGTATTGGCCGTGACACCCTGCGCCGCGAGCTGCTGCATGGCCTCACGGATGACGCCCCTCGTCGAGCCCCAGCCGATCAGCGTCACCTCCGCGTCCTCCGGCCCGAACAGCGCCGGCGCCGCGAGGTGCCGCAGCACGCCCTCCATCTTGCGCATCCGCTTCTCGTGCATGGCCCGGCGCTTGAGCGGGTTCGTGAACTCGTCCGAGATCAGCACGCCGTCCTCGGCGTGTTCGTCGGTTGCCACCACGTGCGCGTACCCCTCGGTTCCGGGGAAGACACGCGGCGAGATGCCGCTGGGCGTGATCTCGTACCGAAGGTAGGCGCCGTTGCTTGCGTTGCTCGCGCCGCCCGCAAGGCCGTTCGCACCGTTGACGCCGATGACCTCGCCGCGGCTGATCGGCACGTTGAAGTCCAGCTCGGCGGGGTCGATGCTGAACCGGCCCTCTGATAGCAGCAGGTCGGACAGGATGATGCCGGGGCACTGGAACGTATCGGTCAGATTGAAGAGCTCGGGCACGATGTGGAAACACTCCTCCACCGTCGTCGGTGCGACGATGATGCGTGGATAGTCCCCCTGACCGGCGCCCAGCACCTGCCACAGGTCGCCTTGTTCCGTCTTGGTGGGGACGCCCGTGGCCGGGCCGGCGCGCTGCACGTCGATGCAGACCACCGGTATCTCCATCATGGCCGCCGCGCCCAGCCCCTCGGTCATGAGCGCGAAGCCGCCGCCGGAGGTGGCGCACATCGCCCGCACGCCCGCGTGTGCCGCGCCGACAGCCATGTTGATCACGCCCAGCTCGTCTTCGACCTGGCGGACCATGATGCCCAGCTGTTTGCCGTGGGCGGCCATCCAGTGCAGCACACCGGTGGACGGGCTCATCGGGTAGGCACAGTAGAAGCGCACGCCCGCCGCCGCGCCGCCCATGGCCAGCGCCGTGTTCCCGTCCACGAAGGCCAGCGGCTTGCCCGTATCAGGCAGGGGCACCGGAAAGCTCCGAAAATGGTCGCTGGCGTAGGCGTAGCCGGCCCGCGCCACACCGACGTTCTCGGCGACGACCGCGTCGCCCTTGTTCCGGAAGTACGCCGTCAGGATCTCTTCGAGGGGCTTGAAATCCACGCCCATCAGCCGTAGGGCAGCCCCCAGGGCGAGGGTGTTCTGGACCAGGTCGCCCTTGACGCCCGGCGCCAGCTCCTTCACCGAGAAGGGGCACAACTGCACGCCGTCCGCCGCCGCGCCGGGCTTGATCCGGTCGGCGTTGTACAGCACCGCCGAGCCGGCGCCCATCAGCTCCAGGTGCCGGTTCATGGTGTCCTGATTTAGCGCGAGCAGTATGTCCAGCTTGTCGCCGTGGCTCAGGACCGGCTGGTCGCTGGTGCGCAGCGTCAGGAAGATGTGCCCGCCGCGGATGATCGACTGGTAGGCGTCGTACACGTTCACGTGCAATCCGCGCCTGACCAATATTCGCGCCAGGATGTTGCCGGGCGTGGCGATGCCCTGGCCCGCCGCCCCGCCGATCGCGATCGCTAGGTCGACCGTTCTCACAGCCCTTGTCTCC
>JACQGX010000321.1 GCA_016199265.1 Chloroflexota bacterium
CCTACTGCCTACTGCCTACTGCCTACTGCCTACTCGTCAAACCGCACCCTGCGACCGGTGCGCGCCGCGTCACGTACGGCGAAGACTGCTTCCATCGTTGCCAGCGTGTCGTCGGTGTCGACGAGCGCCGGACGCCCGGCGACGATGCTCTCGACGAAGTCGGCGAAGACGTTGCGCGGCGCTGGAAACGCTATGACCTCGGCGAGGTCACGCTGGCCTTGCGCATCGACGAAGACGCCGTGGTTGCGCCGGTCGATCTCGATCTTGGCGTCGGTTCCCAGGATGCTTAGCCACGAGTCGTTGATCGCCAGCCGGTGGTGCTCGACGACGGCCGTGACGTCCTGTTCCATGCGAAACAGGGCCTGGCCGTGGTCGTAGAACCATGCCTTCTCGGGCCACGACACGTTGGCGTCGTAGGCCACCACCTCCTGATACAGGAGGCCGCTGATCCAGAGCACCTCGTCGATGCCGTGGATCGCGCCGTCGGCCCACGGGCCGCCTGACAAGGCCTCGTCGAAGAACCACTCGGCACGGCCTTCGCGGCGCTGCGCGTACGCCCGCCGGGTGTGCAGCATCGCCAACCGGCCGATCTTTCCTTCGCGCACGAGTTGCCGCGCCGCCTGCCGTACCGGATCGCCTCGGATGGTCATGAGCATGGAAATCCGCAACCCGGGGTGCGCGGCCAGCGCCTGGCGAACGCGGGCCAGCTCCTCGCGCGTCACCACCAGCGGCTTGTCCGCGACGACGTGCAGCCCTCGGCGCAGCCCTTCAACGATCAGGCCGGCTTGCCCGTTCGGCACGGTGCTCAGCGCCAGCACGTCGAGCGTCTCCCGCTCGAGCAGCGTCGCCGCGTCGTGGTAGACCGGTACACGCCACTCGGCAAGCTGATCGCGGAGCGACGTGGCGAGGTCCGCTCGCAGCGACACCGCCGCCAACTCGACCTCCGGCGACTGCTTCGCCGCCGCCGTGTACCCGTTCCAATGCGTGCCGGGCTCCAGCCCAACAACACCAACACGTAAAGGCATGGAAGTGCTCCTAAGGTCAAGGATCAAGGGAAAACTCCCTCTCCCAAAGGGAGAGGGTAGGGGTGAGGGCTCCACTGCCCACTGCTCACTGCCCACTGCCCACTGATCCGGCGGCAGGCGTCGAGCACGGCCGCCGAGTCCGTCGTGTAGCCGTAGGCCAGCTCGATCCGCCGGAGGGCCACGTACGTCATCCAGCCATCGCCCGCCGGATCGTCACGGACGGTCTCGTCAAACTCGAAGGTGGTCGTGCAATCACGCAGCGCGGCGATGCGGTATCCATAGCGGTTCTTCATCTCGTCGATTGCGCCGGAGACGTTCATCAGGCACACGTCGGTCATGAAGCCGGCGTAGAGCAGCGTGTGGATGCCTCGGCGATGGCACAGGCCGTGGAGTTGCCAGCCATTGACCACGACGAAGTCCTCTGGCCTGGGACGCACGACGCGGGCGATGTCGAACTTCCCGGGCATGGTCTGCCAGGGGCGGCCGGGGTAGTGCGGCCCGGTGGCCTTGGCGACGTGGTCGATCTGCGCCTCCGGTGCGACGCAGCGCGGCGGGATGGCCGAGCCGGGCGGCACGCGCGGCGCCGGCGGCGGTTGGAGCTCGGGATCGTCCCGGACGGCGGTGTACTGCGGGTAGCGGCCGGCATACGCCGTGCTTGCCAGGTGGAACACAGCAATCCCGACCTCCCGGCACGTGCGCATCAGCGGCGCCAGCCGCCGCTCGCAGATCTCCACCGCGCGATACGTCCACTGCGCCGTCGTGCTCCCCCGCACACCGGGCAGGTGCGGGTAAGGCCCGTCGGGATCGGCCAGGTTCCAACAATGGACCGCCACCAAGCCCAGGTGCTGGGGCGCGATCGACAGCTCGCTTTCGATCGGCCCCTCGTAGGCTTCAGGGGGATACGGTACGCCGGCGCCGTAGATCCCCAGAAACTGGTAATGCCGGATCGGAAACGTCAGCGCCCTACCCATTCGTCCTTCGTCCTTCGTCCTTCGTCTCGCACCACCAACACTACGCCCTCCCCTGCGCCAGCTCGGCCGCCACCATCTCCGGCCGCACGACTTCATTTGTCGCCCGCGGCGGCAGCGCAATGCTGATCCGGAAGAAGTCGCCGCGCAGCAGGACAAAGCTGTACACCAGCACGGTGTCCGTCCGGTCGAAGGCGCGATTGGTGACCAGCAGCGCCGGCGCACCTTGGGCCACTCCCAGCGCAGCCGCCTCGTAGCGGTCGACAACCACGGCCTGCAGCATCTGGTGCGAGTGCGTGTTGCGCCGGCCTGCTTCGCGAAGGAGGCGGTAGATCGAGTCGCGGCCCCGGATCAGTTCCGGCTGCAGGTCGGGCAGCAACCGCACCGGCACGTGGAGCGTCTCAAGCGCCACCGGGTGGTCGCCGGCGAAGCGACACAACTCGATCTGGTAGATCGAGTCGCCGGCCGAGCAGCCGAGGCCCGCGGCGATGCTCGGCGCGGCCGTCGTGACGGCGAACTGGCGCACCTCGGCGCGGTGTGTCTGGCCATGCCGCTCGATCAGCCCGGCGATGCCGACGCCAGAGATCGCCGCCCACTCCGCCGGCCGCGGCAGCACCCAGGTGCCGCGCCCCTGGCGCCGCCCCAACAGTCCCTCACGCACGAGCTGCCCAAGCGCCTGGCGGACCGGACCCTTGCTGACCCCGTACGCGGCCGCCAGCTCGCTCTCCGTCGGGATGAGCGCATTGGGCGCCCACTCGCCGCTCTCGATGGACGCCAGGAACACGTCCTTCAGTTGGCGGTAGAGCGGCATCTCGGCGTCGGGCCGCCAGCGTACCGGTTCGTCCACCATTGGTAACCGTTCAGTCGCTCTCACCGCAGAGTCGCAGAGTCCGCAGAGTGACGCAGA
>JACQGX010000039.1 GCA_016199265.1 Chloroflexota bacterium
CTCTCGGCGCGTCTCGGCGCTCTCTGCGACTCTGCGGTGAACGGTAACCGTGCGGGCTGGTGTCTCTTGGGCGTGCGGTGTGGTACGGCGGGTAGCGTGCGGTACTGTGGCATTGTGGCTACTCGGGGTTACCGGAAGTCGGCCCTTACGGTGTACTCGACAACCGGTGCGTTCGGGTGTGTCGTCGGTATCGTGATGCGGAAGAGATGCGGACCATCCATCCCCGCGTGCATGCTGGTGGTAAAGCGCACCGCAGTTGTTTTCCCCGGATCCAAGGTCGTCGAACCGACGACCGGTTGGGGCGGTCAGCACCCCTCCAGGGCCTCGGCAGTCGCCCTACCGAGCAGCACCGTGCGTTCGCTGCGGTTCGTCACCTGGACGGTCACCGGCACGTTCACGTTCAGCGGCACGCGGCCGAGATCGATCTGTGGCGTATCGACGCTGATGGTGTCGGCATCGGTGTTCACCGTGGTCGCCGCCTGCTCGTTGATCGCCAGGGCAAAGAGCACCACTAGGGCAATGGCCATCCCGACGAGTCCACCCAGTAAGAGCCATCCGGTGTGGCGGCCTCGCTGCCTGCCGAAGTCACGACCGGTGGGCGCCGCCGCCGGCCGCGGCGAGATGGTGTGTCGCTTGCTTGTCGTCACGCCTGCTCCTTTCGTCCAGAAACGTTCTACACGAATCGCCCTCATCCCTCACGGGGAGTATCGCCGGACATCCTGAAGCCAAGCTGAAGCGGCGCTGACCGCTTGCTGAGGGTGCCGTCGTCTACCGGTGATCATTTACGTGTCCAGTGGGAACCGCACCCTTGCCGTCGTACCCCTGCCGGGCGCGCTCGAGAGCGTGATCGCTCCGCCGTGCTGCTCGGCGATCCACCGCGCGATGGGCAACCCGAGGCCGGTGCCGCCGGGGTCGCGCGCGCGGGCGGGATCGGCGCGGTAGAAACGCTCGAACACGCGGGGGAGGTCCTCGGGCGGGATCCCGACGCCGGTATCCTGGACGACGAGTTCGGCGGCGGCGCCGTTGCGCGTAAGACCGAGCGTGACCGTGCCGTCTGGGGGTGTGTACTTCAAGGCATTGTCCAGCAGCACCAGGAGGAGTTGCTTGAGCCGGTCCGGCTCGCCGTGGATGATCGCCGGCTGTAGTGTGCCGACCTCGAGGCGCTGGCCGCGCGCCAGGTGGCGCGCCTGGCCAAGTGCCTCCAGCAGAACACGATCGAGTTCGACGCGGTACTTGTGCAGCGGAACCCCCGCGTCGGCGCGTGCCAGCGCCAGCAGGTCGGCCACGAGTTGGGCCAGCCGGCGCGCCTCCCGCGCCGCTTCATGCACCGCTTCTTGGCGCGCGTCAGGCGGCATGTCGGGCCGATGTTCCAGCAGGTCCAGGTTGGCCTGGATCGCCGTGAGTGGCGCGCGCAGTTCGTGCGAGGCGTCGCTCACGAAGCGCTGTTCGGCTTGGTACGTTTGCTCCAGGCTTGCCAGCATTTCATTGAACGTCGCCGCCAGTTGCTGCAGCTCATCACGCCCCTCCCGTGTGTCGCCGGCCGCACCCGCTGGGACGCGGCGGCGGAAACTGCGCGATCGTGCGATGGCGCCGGCGGTTTCGGTCAGCATGCGCACCGGTCGCAGCGCTCGACCGGCCAGCAACCAACCGGCCACGAGTGCTATCAGCGCGCCGGCAACAGAATACCCCAGTATCAAGCGCCGAAACCGAGCGATCGAGGCATCGATCCTATCAAGTGGTGCGGCGGCGAGGAGATAATGGTCGAGCTCGGCAACCCGCGTGACGTAGACACGCCAGCGCGTCGCGCCGGCGCCTTGGGCCACTCCGAAAACCCCGTCGCTTGCGACACCGTCCAACGCCGGCGCCAGGCCGGCGAGACGATCGTATGCCGGTCCGCCACGCTGGCTGACAATGGCGCGTGGATCGAGCGCCGGCAACTGGGCAGTGTTGGGCGAAGCGGCGATCAGCCGGCCCGCAGCGTCGTAGGCGCGCATCACCACACCGGGAGGGACCGGTTCGGCGAGGGCGGCCACCCGCACCGGTTCGGGCAGCGCCAGGCGATATTCGCCGGCGATGTGGTTTGCCACTCCGGCGAGAACGTGGTCGAGGTCGTCGTAATGGCCACGCGTGTGCGCCGCGTACGTGAAGACACTCACCACCAGCACCACGAGGCCGGTGAGCGCGCCATACCAGAGGCCGAGACGGAGGCGGAGGGACATGAGTCGTTACCTAAAGCAATAGGTCGAGAGGTCGTGGCGCAAGACGAATGGCCAATGACGAACGACGAAGACGGAGATTGACCCACACTCTGTTCGTTCATCGTTCATCGTTCATCGTTCATCGTTCATCGTTCATCGTTCATCGTTGTAGCCGTTCCGCCGGTCTCACCGCAGAGACGCCGAGTACGCAGCGTGACGCAGAGCGAAAGCCGGTGGCTCACGTCTCTCCCGGCGCGTCTCGGCGCTCTCTGCGTCTCTGCGGTGAACGGTAACCTTCGTTCTTCGTTCTCACGCCTCCCGCAGCACGTACCCCGTCC
>JACQGX010000322.1 GCA_016199265.1 Chloroflexota bacterium
AGTTCTGTGACATGTCAACCAGGAGCAGAAGTGTGGCAAGACTTTTGGCCGGCCACGTAGGTACACCGCTGAGCGTGACCGTAGAGGTTGTTCCTGGGCGGCGCCTAACGTCCAGTTCCCGCCCGTTCTGCGCCGGCCACACCTCCGCGCCGCCGAAGCTGGTACCCTGAGCCTGATTACCTCGAGTAGCCTCATCAGGAGCCACGATGCCCATCAAAGTCACCGTCTTGGGGAGCGGGACGCCGCTGCCCAACTTGCGGCGCGCCGGGCCGGCGTTTGTCGCCCATCTTTCGGACGAGCCGGTGCTCGTGGACTGCGGGCCGGAGACGCTGCGCCAGATGATGGTCGCCGGTATCGAGCCGAAGCTGGTGACAAAGGTGTTCTTCACGCACCTGCACCTCGACCACACGCTCGGATTGGGGCAGTTCGTCATCGGCGGCTGGGCGCTGGGGCGGCGCAAGATGCAGCTCTTCGGCCCGCCCGGCACGCGGCGGATGAAGGAGGTGCTGTTTGACGATCTCTGGAAGAAGGACATCGACTACCGCCTCTCGCTCGGGCGTCCGGGCGGCGGGCTGGCCGACATCCAGGTCGACGACGTAGGGCCGGGGCCGGTGTACCAGGACGAGCGGATGACCGTGACCGCGGCCGAGGGCATCCATACCACCTACGACCTGGCGTACCGGTTCGACCACGACGGCAAGAGCGTCGTCTTCACCGGCGACACCTATCCAAGCGACGCGATTATCGAGCTGGCGCGGGGCGCCGGCGCCATCTTCCACGACTGCAACCTGGCGCCATCGGCGCGCCGCTGGTTCGAGCGCAGCGAAGGTGGGTTGCGCGTCTGGGAGTCGCTCCAGGACCATCACTCCACGCCAGAGAACGCCGGGCGCGTCGCGGCCGCCGCCGGCGTGAAGAAGCTGGTGCTCATCCATCTGCAGCCGACCGCCGATCCCGAAGAAGTGGCCCGGCTGGCCCAGACCACCTTCTCCGGCGAGGTCATCCCGTCCGAGGACTTGATGGAGATCGAGGTGGGGTAGAGAAGGGCGAGATCAACCGGTTACGCCGGAAGATCGGCAGGTCGATTGGTCAAACCCGGTGTGGAACTTGGCGAGGCAAGGCACCGGTCGGGCGCGAACGGCGTGAGGTCGAGGTCACACGACGTGCCGGCGATGAGGTGCGCGATTGCCTCGGCAGTCGACGGCGCGGAGATGATGCCCATCTTGAAGTGCCCGGTGGCGTGGTACAGCCCCTCCCAGCGTGGGTCGGCGCCGATGATCAGCAGTCCGTCGACGGTGCAGCGTGGGCGGAGCCCCGCCCACGTCGATTCGAGCGGGCAGTCGCGCAGCGGCGGTACCAGGGTGAGGGCGGCGCCCAGGAATTGCGCAGCCGCGCCCGCCGTCACCCGCGTGTCATATCCCGCGTCTTCAACGGTCGCGCCGCAGAGCAGACGGCCGTCGGCGCGTGGGATCAGCGAGACGCCTGGGGCGCTCACAATATGCCGGAGCAGCGGTGGCCAGGTAAGCAGCGAGAGCATCTGCCCCTTGACCGGCGCCACAGGGAGGGCGGCACGGGGATCGAGTTGCCCGGCCCAGCTTCCGGCCGCGTTCACGACCGTGCGGCACGCCAGTACCTCGGTACCCGCGCTGCCGCCGAGCCGCACGCCGCGGACGGTGCCGTCTTCGAGCACCAGGCCGGCCACAGCGCGGCTGGCCTGCACGCGCGCACCGGCACGCACCGCCGCCGCGGCCAGTGCGGCGCTCAGCCGCCCGTTATCCAGCAGCGCGTGGTCGGGGAAGTAGATAGCGCCCGTGACCTTGGCGGCGATGGCCGGCTCGGCTTCCCGGACGGCGTTGCCGTCCAGGAGCTCGACACGGATGCCCGCGGCCTGCTGTAGCGCTGCATGCTCGCGCAATTCAGCAAACCGTGTCTCGTCGAGCGCCAGTACCAGGCGGCCGGCGACTCGGTACTCGACCGGGAAACCGGCGTCCTCGTGCAGATAGTCGATCAGGTCGGGAAAGAGCGCCTGCCCGCGCTGCCACAGCGCCAGCAGCGCCGGCGGCACGTCGGGACCGGCCTCGGGCACGAGAATGCCGGCGGCGGCCGACGACGCGCCGGCACCGGGCCGGTCACGCTCGATCAAGGTGACCGCCACCCCGGCACGCGCCAGCCACAACGCGATGGCGCACCCCACCGCGCCGCCACCGACGACCACCACGTCCGTCCCGTTCTGACTGGAATCGCTCATTGGGTTGCCTCTCTCCCTATCTGTCCCTTCAGCTTGCGCTACAAGGCCGCACTGGACTCACCCCTCGACGACGCGTAGAGTAACCAAGTGTGGAGATTACTCGGCCGTGCTGTCTCCTTCGCCGAAGAGCCGGTGGCCGGGTACGCCGACATCGAGGCGGTGGATGGCGCCGGCGTCGGCCTGGGTCACCGTGGCGTAGAGGGCGGCACCGTGGAAGGCGCAGTTTGAAGGGCGATCGCCGCCGGTCGGGATGCGCCGCGTCACCCGCCCGTCGGGGCTCACCACGTCGATGCAGCCGGCGCCGATGTGGCAGACGTACAGCGAGCCGTCGGCGGCCAGCGCCATGCCGTCGGGCCCGCCACCGTCCTCGGGCAACTGACAGAACAGCTCGCGCGGCCCGACCGAGCCGTCGGCACGAATCTCGAAGCGGTACAGGCGCCGCGTGCGCGTCTCGGCGACGATCAGCGCGTGCTCGTCCGGCGTGAGCGCGAGCCCGTTGGGGAAGGCGAACCCACCGGCGAGCCGCTCGACGGCTCCGTCGGGGGTCGCGCGGTAGACGGCGCCAATCGGCTGCTCGAGGGACGAGTCCCGCGGATCGGTGAAATACAGGCGGCCATCGCGACCGAAGACCAGATCGTTCGGGCCGCGGAGGCGTGCGCCGTCCTGGGTACAGCGGTCGGCAAACACCGTCGCCTTCCCGTCCGGGCTCAGGCTCCAGATCGCGCCCGCGCCGACATCGCAAAGGAAGAGACGTCCATCCCGATGAAAGGCGGTGCCGTTGCACCAATCAGACGCCACCTGATGAAAGAGCGCAGGCGCTGTCCCAGGTGGGCGTACGTCGAGGCGGTGAACCCGGCCGGCACGGACCTCGCTGAAGTACAGTACGCCGCGCCGGTCGAACGATGGCGCCTCCAGAAATCCAAACCCGGTGGCCAGCACCTGGATGGGCACCTCGACCCAGGGAATCGGCTGGACCGGCTCGCGCTCGTTCGTCCCGCCGGGTGTCGTCGCCGGCATGTCAGTCATGTGGGTGTGCTCCGTTGCAGGTGGTTTGGTGGTCGAGGTGTTAGGTCTTGATGGTATCAGTGCGCCAGAGGGCGGCACCGGTGGGGTGCACGCAAAAGATCCTGATGCATAGATTTCCTGTAGGGGCGTATGGTGATACGCCCAGGGGCGGCGGGCGGGCGTATATCGATACGCCCCTACAGCCAGTGGCGGTCCCCGGAACTTTTGCCCGCGCCCGCACCGGTGGGGCCGGAATGTTGCCGATCCGGTCGCATCCGCTATGGCCCTATCACCCGCTATGGCCCTGTACCCGG
>JACQGX010000323.1 GCA_016199265.1 Chloroflexota bacterium
CGCCGTGCCTGCTGAGTCCGCCGCCTAGCCGGCGGGCGCGGCTCGGCTGATCGGCGATCGATCAAGCTGCTGGTTACTCGGTTTTGCGGGCCAGCAGCGTGCCTTCGTCGACGCTCGGTTAGCGCTTAGCGCAGGTAGCGGGCACCTATCGCTCCCCCGAGACGCGGCGGCGTTATGCAAGAGCGCTGAAGGAGTGAGGTCATGATCGATACAGGGTTACAGGGCAAAGTTGCGTTGGTGACCGGTGCCAACCACGGCATCGGTGCGTCTACGGCGCGCGCGCTAGCCGTGCAGGGCGCCGCCGTATTTCTGTCGTATCTGCGTCTGCATCGTCACCCGGTGGACGGCAGCGATCCCAGCACCGGCGGCCAGGCGCGCTACTTCGCCGCTCAGGCGCAGTCTGCGGACGAGGTGATCGAACGCATCCGCCACGCGGGAGGGCGTGCAGCGGCGCTGGAGATCGACTTGAGTGATCCGGCGAATGTGCCGGTGCTCTTCGATCGTGCTGAGGCGGCATTCGGCCCCGTCGACGTGCTGGTGAACAACGCCGCGCACTCTGACAGCAGCACGTTCGTCCCGCAGGAACGACTTACGGCCGAAAGCCGGGCCGCGGGCGGGTATCGGCTGCGGAGTATCACGGCAGAGATCCATGACGAGCACTTTGCGGTGAATGCCCGTGCCGTGGCGCTGATGATGGCGGAGTACGCTCGCCGGCACGTCGCCGATGGCAGACGGTGGGGCCGCATCATCAACATCAGCACCGACGCGGCCTCGTGCTTCCCAGGCGAGATTGCGTACGGCGCCAGCAAGTACGCCCTCGAGAGCTATAGCCACTCCGCCGCGTGTGAATTGGGTGCGTTCGGGATTACGGTCAACATCGTCGCGCCGGGGCCGACGCAGACCGGCTACATCACGCCGGAGGCGGAAGCACGTCTGGTGAAGCAGATCCCCCTGGGCCGCCTCGGCCAGCCGGAGGACATCGCCGACGTCGTGGTGTTCCTGGCCTCAGAACAGGGGCGCTGGCTTACCGGGCAGAAGCTCTACGCCGGCGGCGGCAAGAAGATGCCGCTCTAACTGGTCTCCTCATGGATCTTGAGGAATAAGCCGGAGCACATCTGGACCGTAGCGCGGGGTCTTGTGCCCCGCAGCGATCCCAGGCGGGGCACAAGACCCCGCGCTACAGCCGGTTTACCCCGCCTATTCTCTCAACCTCCACAAGGAGACCAGTTGACGTAACAGAAGGCACCGAAAGGGAAGCAACGCCATGGTAGTAAGAGGGCAGGACATTCGCGAGGCGGCACGGACGTTGGGTCTTTCCGGCCGGCCCCTTTGCGTCCACGCCTCGCTCCGATCCTTCGGGTGGGTCGATGGCGGGGCCGAGGCCGTCGTCGACGGTCTCCTGGCCGAGGGATGCACGGTCATGGTGCCCACGTTCTCGTGGGAGGCGTTCGCCGTCGATCCGCTGCCGCCGCAGCAGCCGCCGCGCAACGGGGCCGACTACGTCGCCGTGCCGCGCCGGCGGCCGGGCACCGACCGAATCTATACCCCCGAGGCGATGGATCTCGACCGCACCGACATGGGCGCGATCCCGGCGGCGGTGCTCGCGCGGCCGCAGCGGGTGCGGGGCGATCACCCGCTCATGTCGTTCGCTGCCGTCGGGCCGCGGGCGGAGGAATTGATCGCCGGCCAGGAGCCGCTCGCCGTCTTCGCGCTGCTGCGAGCGCTGTCGGCGGCCGGCGGCGCCGTCGTGCTCATGGGCGTCGGACTGGACCGTATGACGCTCCTGCACCTCGCGGAACAGGACGCGGGGCGCGTGCCCTTCCGCCGGTGGGCCAACGGCCGGGATGGCCGGCCGATGATGGTCGAGGTGGGCGGCTGCTCGCGCGGCTTCCCCCATCTCGAGCCGGTCCTGGCGCCGTTGGTGGTGGTGGGCAAGGCCGGCCACAGCGTGTGGCGAGTCTTTCCGGCCGGCGAGACGGCTGCCGTGGCGTCACGCGCGGTGAAGCAAACCCCGAGTATCACGCGGTGCGACAAACCCGCCTGCCGCTGCGACGACGCCATCGCCGGCGGACCGATCCTCACGGGATCGGAGGAACCCTACACCAAGTGCAAAGTGAAAAATGCAAAGCCTGCCCTGAGCGCAGCCGAAGGGTGCAAAGTGAGGGCATCTGTGGGTTCCACTGTGGCTTCGGTTTAGGAATGACAAACAGAAATTACCGATGCATACTTCGACTGCGCTCAGCACAGGCTCCGATGCACACCGATGGTCCAGCAAGGATCTGCGCGGCGGCAGCGCTTGCGATTCGCACCGCAGCCAGAGCGCCGCAGCGTAACCAGAGGACCACGAGAGACCACAAGAAATGGAGGAGGAAGTTGACATGACCGCGACCGCAGCGGCAGAGGCAGGGCCGGCTCGCCTGGAGGTTGGGACTTGGACCCGCCCCTGGACGGCTTTCGGACTGGAAGCGGCGATTGAGCACGCCAAGGCGACCGGTTTCCGAGACTTTGGCCTGATGACGGCCGGGCTGCGGCCGGATGGCAGGGGCTCACGTTACGTAATCGAGCCGGAGCACGACGACGCGCACGTCAACCGTGTAGGTGAGCTCGTGCGCGCCAGTGGCCTGCGCCTGGCCATTGTGCTGATCCGCACCCGGCTGCATACTATAGAGGAGGCCATCGCCTCTATGCGGCGCTCCATCGGCCGGGCGCGGCAGCTCGGGGCACGCTTCCTCCTCTCCGCTGGCACGTCCCGCTCGGAGGACTACGAGACGTTCTTCGCCGCGATGCGGGGGGTGATGGACCACGCGGGGGAAGCGGGCGTCGACATCGTGATGAAGCCGCACGGTGGCCTGTCGGCGACGGCAGCGGACTGTGTCGCCGCCTGCGAGCGCATCGATTCACCACACTTTGGCATCTGCTGGGACCCCGGCAACGTCTGGGCCTACACCAAGACGCCGCCGGAGGAAGGATTCGCCGCCGTCGCGCCGTACGTCCGCGCCGTCTGCCTCAAAGACTCCCCCCGGCCGGACCAGGAGCGGCCGGCGCGCGTGGGGGTGTGGAACCCCGGCGGTTCCTGGTCGGTACGCCCGGGGCTGGGGCGGGTCGACTGGCGCTACCACTTCACCGTCTTGCGCGACCACGGGTTCTCCGGCCCCTGCCTCATCGAGACGCTGCCGGGTGACACTCTCGAAGAGATCGACGCGGCGGCCGTGGCGACGCGGCGGTACTTCGAGGACCTGTTCGCTACCCTGCGCGTCTAGAGGTGCTCACGAGAGCTAGGCCGACCCCTCTCCAACCAGCTCTCGCGGCCGCGGCCAACGCGGTCGCCCACTGTCGAGAGCTAGAGGATTACTTGACCGCGAGGCGTGCAGGCCGCGACACATGCGCGAACTGCGGATCCAGCATCGGGGTCGACCGTATCGAGTCCTGTATGCTCTTGACCCGCGGCGGGCCGCGATTCCCTTACTCGGTGGCGACAAGACCGGCAACGACCGCTGGTACGACGAGCACGTGCCCAAGGCGGACACCCTCTACGACGAGTACCTGCGAGAACTGGAAAGGGAAGGGCTGCCATGAAGCGCCACAAGTGGGCCGACATCAAGGCCGGCATGCAGCCGGAGACTCGGGATCGGCTCGAGGCGGAGGCGCGTCGCCTATCGGAAGAACTGCACCTCGCGCAACTGCGCAAGGCCAGGGGGCTGCCGCAGGAAGCGATGGCCGAGCTACTCGGCGTCAGCCAGGCAGAGGTCTCGAAGATGGAGCGCCGCACCGAGCTCTACGTCGGCACCCTGCGGAAGTTCATCGAAGCGATGAACGGCGAATTGGTGCTCGCGGCGCGCTTCGCGGACGGTGTCGAGGTGCCCATCAGACTCGCCGAAGGGGCCGATGCGGCTTGACGTCTGAGAGCGTGATGAAAGCCCTGGAATGCGTACTGGCATTCGTTAGACCCGGACGGTCTCGCCTTTGCGCGACGCCTGGTGGATGGCGTGGCAGACGGCGAGCGAAGCGCGGCCGTCGTCGCCGGTGACCGCCGGCGGCCGGTCCTCTTCGATGGCCCGCAAGAAGTCGTCGTCCTCGGCCAGCTTGCTGCCGTCCCCGAAGCTTGCCGGGTCGGCGTGCGGCGCGACCTCGACGGGAAGGTCCTGTCGTTCGCCGACGAGGCGCACGCGCAGGCCAGTCGACTCGTAGACGGCCATGCCCCGCGTGCCCACCGCCGCGCGTGCGGTCGGGCCGGCCAGCGGCGTGCTCGGTCCCCCGTCGAAGCCCCCCACGACGCCGTTGGAGAAGTGGAGGAGGGCGCGCACGTAGGTATCAAAGTGCGGCTGGTCGGGCCGCGTAAAGCGCACCTCACCGCTGACCCGCTCGACGCGCCCGCCGGCGGCCTCGCCGATCCAGCGCACGAAGTCGACCTCGTGGATGCCCCACTCGATGGTGAAGCCGCCGCCCTGGCGCCAGTCGCGCCGCCACCAGGGGAACCCCTTGATCCGTTGGGCGTCGGGCGCCGAGTGCCGCCGGCTCCAGCAGGCGACCAGGTCGCCCAGCACGCCGTCGGTGATGAGCCGGCGCAGCGTCTGCACGGCCGGGACGAAACGCACCGACTGGCCGGCCATCAGCTTGACGCCGGCCCCGCGGGCGGCGGCGAGCATCGCGTCGGCCGCTTCGAGGGTGTGCGCCATCGGCTTCTCGACGAAGACGTGCTTGCCGGCGCGCGCGGCCGCGATGGCCAACTCGGCATGCAGGTGCGGGGGCGTGCAGATCCACACCGCGTCGACTAGGTCCAGCGCCTCACCGACCTCGGCAAAGGCGCGCCCGCCGTGCTCGGCGGCAACCGTCTCCGCCCGCTCGACGAGCGGATCGACGAAGGCAACCAGCTTGGCCTGCGGCAGATGGCGCAGCGCTCTAATGTGTGCCTGGCTCACCGTGCCCGTGCCCAGTATGCCGATACGGATCATGCAGCTTCTCCTTGTGGCTCTTGTGGCTCACCCGTAGGTCAGGACGACCCCGAGCGCCTGGTCCGGATGTTCGAGCAGCAGCTCGCCCGGCTGAAATCCAGCGCGGCGCAGGGTGTGCAGCGCCGTCAGGCCCACATTGTTGCAGGCCGCCTCCTCCGGGGTGACCCCTTCGGCACCCTGGCCATCGTGTTCTTCGGGACATACCCAAACTCCGCGTGGTGCCCAAAACCGCTGCCAGCGCAGGCGACGACGTCCCCCACGCGGTAGCTGTCCTTCAGGTCGTCGGAGACCTCGACGATCCGTCCGCACGACTGGTACGCCATCGGGCGCTCGCTGACCAGTGCATTGGGATCGAGCTCGCCGCACCGCGCCGCCTCGCGCCGCCGGCGCACGTTCCCCAGTTCTGACCCTGCCCCAAAGACGGAGCAAATGGTCTGCACGATCGCGCCGCTCCCGTCCAGGCGCGGCATCGGCGCCTCGCGCGCGTAGACCTCCCCGCGGTTATTACTGACGACCTGTTTCACACTGCACTCCTTCAGCGAGATGGTGTCGCTGGCGGCCGGCTCTCACACCCGTGGCGGCAATCCCCACGTCTCGAGCGACGGCGTCTGCGCGGCGAGGCCGCACTTCCAGGCGTTGGTCTCCGTTCGCAGCCGATGGTCGATGAACAGCTTGGCGTGCCGCTGGATCTCGGCGGCGTGGCGCGGGTCGCCGGCCGCGTTGGCCAGTTCCTGCGGGTCCTCCTGTAGGTCGTAGAACTCCACCCGGCGATCGGGGGTGGAGAAGACGTACTTGTATCGGTCAGTCCGCAGGCACTGCGACCGGTGCACGAGATCGGCGCTGCCGTGCTCGCAGATCACGAACGGCTTGGGCGTGAAGTCCGCCGGCCGGCCTTCCAGGATGGGGCGCAGGCTCTGGCCGGGCAGCTCCCCCGGCTGTTCGATGCCCGCATAGTCCAGGACCGTCGGTACCAGGTCGACGTGCTCGACGAGGCCATCGTAGGTCCGTACGCCTGACGGCGCCCTCACCCCCGGCCCCTCTCCCACAAGGGGAGAGGGGAGCGTGACCGTCGGTGGCACGACGATGTACGGTACCCGGATCACCCTCTCTAAGAAGTTGCCTTTCCCCGTCTTGCCAAAGTCGCCGAGCATCTCGCCGTGGTCGGTAGTGAAGAGGACGAGGGTGTGCTCCCACAGCCCACGGCGCGTGAGGGTGTCCATGATGCGGCCTATCATGTCGTCGATGAAGGTCATCATCCCCCAGTAGTAGGCGATGATCTTGCGGATTAGTGGCTCGCCGTTCTCGCCGTCGAACCGGCTGGTATAGTCCGCGCCGGGGACGTTGCGCTGCCGGGCGCGCAGCAGCGGCGGCACGGGCATCTCGTCCTGCGGGTACATGCTGGCGTACGGCTCGGGCGGGTCGTACGGCGGGTGCGGCCCGCAGAAGCCGCACCAGGCGAACCACGGGCGATCGTGGTTGCGGCCGATATAGTTCCACGTGTTCTCGCCGATCCAGTGGTCGACGTACTCCTCGGCCGCCAAGCAGTTCACGATCGCCGTCGATTGGTCGCGGTACTCCGGCCGGCGGCGCTGCGCGTAGATCTGCTCGTACGCTCCCGGCCGCTTGCGCTCCAGCCACTCGGCATACACCGGGCCAAGCTGCCCTGGCCCGAGCGGCGATTCTTCTGCGTCCTCCATCCCCGCCCGCCACCGCCCGGCCACCGTCCAGCGAGAGCCTTTGCCGCCGGTGAGCTGCATCTCGTCCAGGCCCTTCGGCGGCATCATGTGCAACTTGCCGAAGCCCCCGTGCGGTAGCCTACCTGCTGCAAGCGCTCCATGACGGTGATCTCCCACGGTGGGAGGCCGGGCGTAATGCCGACCACTGGGTTCATGTGGTCGACGCCGTGCTGGTGCACGTAGCGGCCGGTCATCAGGCAGGCACGGCTCGGGATGCACACCGGGTTCTGGATGTAGCCGTGCGTGAACAACGTCCCACGTCCCGCAAGCCGATCGAGGCTAGGCGTTTTGACGCGGGTGAATGCGGACGTGCCATACGTTGGCACGTCCGCAGAGGGCCGGTCCCTGGGGTTGCCGGTGACGCCGAGCGTATCGTAGCGCTGCTGGTCGGTCGTGATCAGAAGGATGTTGGGCGGCCGCTGGGTAGATGTCACGTTCCCTCCTTTCGAGATCGCCGCTGGGTGAGCGCGGCGCCGGCCTATCGCCGCCGCAGAAGGTCGTTAATCTGTGGTTTGACCTCGGCCATCGCACGTGCGGCCGTATTCTGGCCGCCGCGCACCGTGTCATAGGCCGCGCGGTAGAGGCGGTCGATCTCGGTGAACTCCCCCGGGTACCGCGTCGGTCGCACCCGGTTCACCGACTCGGCATAGGCGGCGGCGCTCTCCCACGGAGCCAGGTCCTTGGCGAACGCCCCCGAGCCGAGCGAGGACCGGTGCCAGGCTACCGTCATGTGCAACCCGAGCATGATCTTTTCGGCCTCCAAGCCGGCGTGGAAGTTGGCGTGTTCCCACGCGGCGTCGTGATGCTTGGAGCCCTTCATGAGCTGCACACCGAGTGGCGCGCCGCGGACGATGCGGCCGGCGCGACCCCTGGGCATGGGCACCATGCCCTTGGCGAAGGTCGTGCGTGTGACCATGCCCAGCGCCGTCGTCATCAGCATCTCCATCGGCGCGCGCTCGGCCGCCAATACCGCGCCGTTGCCGCTCAGCATCTGGCCGCGCTCGGCGGCTGTCGGAGAGATCCCGTACCTTGTCGTCAGCTCGGCCTGGAACTGGATCGCCTCCAGCGACTCCTTGCTGTCCAGCAAGGTGCTCTGCATCGCCTTGTCCCACATATGCCCGCCGAATGACCAGATGAATCCGGCCTGGATGTCCAGCGAGTTGTTCAGCCAGAACCCGCCGTAGATCTTGCTCTCGCCGCTGCCGCTGGTCAACCTACGACCCAGCTCGAGGAACGAGTCAAACGTCCATTTGCCCTCCCGCTCGTACTGGTCCGGCGTCTTGATGCCCTGTCGTTCGAACATACCGCGATTGAAGTAGAGCGCCTGGACGGTGTGGGCGTTGGGGAGCGCGTACTGGTAGCCGTCCCGGCGCCAGTACTCGAGTACCGAGGCGATGACATCGGGGATGTTGCGCCGGTCGCGCTTCAAGTAGGGGTCGAGTTCCAGCAGGGCGCCCGCGTTCACGAACGGGTGGTACTCGCGCGGGTGGGTATGGGTGACATCGGGCGGGTCGCCAGCCGTGGCCTGTGCGAGTAGGGCCGTATAGAGGGGAGCAGGCGCCTCCACCTCGACTCGGATTGGCCCGCCGCGGGCGTGGAACGCCTCCACGATCAACTGCCGCCCCTCCGCGTATGTGCCCTGCCCCGACGGCGCGATCGTCTCAACCGCATAACGGAGCGTGACCGGTGTCTGCACGGCGCTGGTCGGAGCAGTGGACGGTCTGCCCGGCACGCAGGCCGCGAGCGCGGCGGTGAGCGCCGCCGTACCTGCTTGCATCGTCCGGCGCCGGGTGGCCGAGCGCACCGCCGCGGTCAGGCCCGGTGGCGCCTGCTCACGGTACTCGGCGGCGGTTTCCTTACAGTTCTTGGCAATTGAACCCATGGCCTTGCTCCTTCGGATCTGGTGGTGGCGAGGACATCTGTGGCACGACTACGGAATGCATACCTGATCTGCCCGCAGATCGGTGATGAAGCCGTGGCCCGAGGCGTGGGCGATCATCAGCGGCAGCCGCGCGGCCGCGGCCGCCCACTGCGAGGTGACGCCGCACGCCCAGAAGACGGGCATTAGCCCGTCGGGGATCGCGTCCACCGGCTCCCCACCGATGGGATGGCGGAGGTCGGCGCCGATGGCGGCCGGGTCACCGAGGTGGACGGGCGCCCCGTGATTGTGCGGGAAGCGGCCGGTGAGCTGGCAGGCGATCACCGCCTGCGCGGGGGTCATGCAGCGCATCGTTACCAGCAGCGGCCCGCGGTACTTGCCCGCCGGCACCGTCTCGATGCCCGTCTTCAGCACCCGCAGGTGGCCGGACTTCGGCACGCCCGCGCGCTCCAGTGCGTGGTCGAAGGTCAGGCTGGACCCGATCAAGAAGGCGACGCTGTCGTCGCGCCAAAGATCCGTGATGTCGGTGACCTCGGCTTCGGGCACGCCGTAGCGGTACACGGCGTAGCGGGGCAGGTCCGTGCGCAGGTCGGCGCCGGGGGCCGTGAGCCGCGGCTCCGGGTCCCCGGGGTCGGTGACCTCGATCAGCGGGCAGGGCTTAGGGTTGCGCTGGCAGTAGACCAGGAAGTCGTACGCTTCCGCCTTGGGCAGGATCACCAGGTTGCACTGGACGTACCCCGGCACCCGGAACGTCGTCCGCCCCGTCCACTCCCCCCGGCGCA
>JACQGX010000325.1 GCA_016199265.1 Chloroflexota bacterium
ACGACAGACGTTTCGGATGCTGGCAGGTTCCATCGTCGGCGTGCGCCTTCGTCGTCCCGTGGGAGGAACTGGCGTAGGGCGCGGTCGGCGAGCGTGGTGACGTTTCAGTCCTCTCTGCGGGCCTTTGGTGAAGTCATCTTCACTCCCTGAGCGGTCCTCTCCTAGGTCTCTCGTCCTCGATTCTTCATCAGACGCCCGTCAGCAGACCTTGCCTGCGGGCGCTCGCGGTGTCGATCACCGCGTTGTGGATGGGTTGCTGCCCGTGCGCCAACCGCGCCACGTCATCCACCAGCGCCTGGCCGATGCGCCAGTAGGATTCCTGCGTGCCGCCGGCACGGTGCGGCGTCAGCACGACGTTGGGGAGGGCGCGGTAGGGATGGCCGGCGGGCAGCGGCTCCGTGTCGAACACATCCATCGCCGCGCGAAACCGCCCCGCTTGGAGGCGCTCGATCAGCGCCGCTTCGTCTACCAGCCACGACCGCGAGATCACCAGCAGGATGCTGTCCGGCTTCAGGAGATCGAGCTCTGCGCCGCCGAGCAGCGCCTTGTTCTGCGCATTGGGCCGCGCCAGTAGGAAGACCGCGTCCGACCGGCGAAGCAGGTCTTCGAGACTCGCCGGCTGTGCGCCATGGGCGGCGAGGACGCTCTCGGGCACGAAGGGGTCGTACGTCAGCAGGCGCGGCTCCAGTGGGGCCAGAAAGCGCGCCAGCGTCTGCGAGATTCCGCCAAAGCCGACGATCCCGATCGTCCGCCCGGACGCCTCTCGGTTGGCCTCCTTCGGCATGCCCTCAGCACCATCCGGCGTGTGCAGCGCGCGGTCGTGCATGACGATGTCACGCGCCACGGCGAGATAGAGTCCGAGCGCCAGTTCGGCCACCGCGCGGTTAAAGGCCCGCCGGCCGTCCGTCACCGTGATCCCGCGGCGGAAGACCTCCGAGTAGTCGATCAACTGCGCCGGCGCACCCCACGTGGCGGCGATCCAACGCAGCCGCGGCGCCGCCTCGAGCAGGTCGCGGTCCACCCGCACCGACCCGCCGACGAAGAGTGCATCCGCTTCCCTCAGCAGCGCCGCCAGCCGCGCACTATCACCCCCGGCAGCCATCGGACCGGTCACGTCGGCGAGCTCGGCGAGCCGCCGACGGGCCTGCGGTGCAAAGATCTGCTCGTACTTCCCGTGCCCGATCTGCAGCACGACACGCGGTTTCGCGCTCCCGCCTCCGAGCGCGTCCTGGCTGCGCGTGCGTCGCTCTGTGGCGGTCATCGCGCGCCCCCCAGCGCCTGGTCGAGGAGGCCCGCCAGCCCGTACCAGGTCTCGATCGTCGAACGCTCGGCGGTGTCCGCCGCGTCGCCAGGGAGGCGCCAGTGCGTCTCCAAGGAGATGACGCCGGCATAGCCGTCCGCCCTCAGTGCCCGCACCTGGTCCAGCAGCGGCACGTCGCCGTCGCCGACGCGCCGCCACGCCGTCGCTCCCGTCGCCCGATCGGTGAATCGGGCGTCCTTGACGTGCACGTGTGCCGTGTACTGCGCCACGGCGCGGTAGCCGTCCGGATACACCTGGGCCTCGCCCGAGACGTAGGCGTTGGCCGGGTCCCAGATCAGCCGCACGCGGGCCGAGTCGATCGCGTCGAGCACCTGGCGGGAGTGCGCCCCGGTATCGGCGTACGAGTAGCGCACGTTCTCCACCATGAGCGTTACCCCCTCCCGCTCCGCCAGCCGCACCAGAGGCTGGAAGCCGCGGCGCAGCGCGTCCAGCTCCACCTCCGTCACGTCCGGTGAGGGCCGCCAGCCGGGTGTCCCGGCCTCGATGCCGGCCCGCGGACGCCGGAAGGCGAAGACCCGCACGCGACCGGTGCCCAGCAGGTGGGCCAGCTCCACCGAGCGCTCCAAGACGCGGCGGTGCTTCGCGTGGGCGGGCGTCTCAGCCGCGCCCGGCGCGGCGACCTCGTCCAGCGGCAGCGCCTTGAAGGCCGGGCCAATCACCTGGTTGACGCGCAGCCCGTGCGAGCGGACGATCTCGCCTACCCGCCGCGCCTCGTCGTCGGAGAGCTCCGTGACCGGCCGGTCCCAGATGGAGTTCAGCTCGACGTCCCCGATGCCGAGCGCGGCGGCGACCTCACAGGCGCGAATGAAGTCCTCGCTGATCTCGTTGGTTACCACCCCCAGGCGGAAGGGGACGCGCGCGGCATAGTCGTGCCAGGTGCGGGTGGAAGTAACGGGTGCGGAGAGAGTCATTGATAGCTTCCTCATTGTTTCGGTTGTTCCGTCGGGAGCGTTTGCGGGCGGCCTCAGGTGTCGCTCGCTAGGACTCGCTCAGGAGCAGCGTGCCCTCGCGGCTGATTGCCTCACAGACCTCCTTGGGAGCAGGGCCGCTGCAACTGTGCAGGAGGGGGAAGGCGTGCTTCTGGAAAAGCTCCTGCAGCGCGCTATACCGCGGCACCCCCGGGAAGGCCCGTGCAACCTTCATGATCTCCGGTACCAAGCGCAGGTTCTTCACGTTGGTCGCCGCCGCCACCTCCTGCATCCACGGATCGAAGTGCTGCTTGTGCACCGGCACCTGGCCGAATCGCCTCCACATCACCTGCTGCTCCACTGGCGTGGCGGCGAATTTCACGAACTCCCATCCGGCCTCCTTCTGCGGCGCGTGTTGCAGCAGCGATGTATTCGCCGGGCTGAGCACGCTGGCCTGTTTGCGTTGGGAGGGCAGCGGCGCCAGGTCGAACGGCCACTGCGGCGCGGCGTTGATCATCGAGCCAATCCAGTTCGGCACGATCGCGATCCGCCCCTGGTCGACCGCGCCGCCCCGCACGAACTCGTAGCCGTCGGTGGCACGCACCGGCGCGCTGTAGTCCCTGCAGACCAGTGTGTGAAAGTATTCGAAGCACTCCACCGCCTCGGGCGTGGTGAGCGTCACTCGCGTCCCGTCCTGGCTGAGCAGGTCGGCGCCGAAGGTCCACAGCACCCCCGCGCCCCAGTTGAAGTTGCCCAGCGCAAAGGCGTGAGTGCCGAATCGCTTCTGGTCTTCGTTGCGCACGTCGGTCAAACGCCGGGCAACCTCGCGCACCCTCGTCCACGTCCACTGCCCCCTGGCGTACAGCGCGTCCGGCGTGGTCTCGCCGGCCGCCCGAAACATGCCCGTGTGGTAGACGGTGACGAGCAGATTGGTGCCCTGCCAGAACAACCCGACCTGCTTTCCCCTGTATTTCCCCGCATTCATCACGTCGGGCAAGATGTCGTCGGACTGAATCGCCTTTGCGTCGCGCTTGACGTACGGCGCCATGTCGGCCAGCATTCCGAGTGAGGCCAGCTCCGCGAGTGAGAAGTTGCGGTGATACGAGACCTCGACCGCGTCGCCGGCGGCCGCCTCGACCTTGCGCTTCTGCAGCCAGTCGCCGGTGCTCGCCGCCGGCTCGAACTTGACCGTGATGTGCGGCGCGACTTTCGTGAAGCGGTCCACCTGTGCCTGGATGGCCTCAACGATCGGCGCGTCTGGCCACACCGTCGTGACGCGGATCGTCGCCGGCGATTTGGCCGCGGGCACCGCAGTCGGCTGACCGCCAAAGTCGCCAGCGCCACACGCCGCCAGCAGCGGGCCGGCCGCCATCGCTGCCAGCAGCATGTCCCGCCTGGTTCTGAGGATGCATCTTTGGATCATGGCCTTGACTCCTTTCGGGCGCCTAAGGGTTGGGGGCTGCGCCTCGCCCACTACCGCCGGGCGGGCTTGCCTTGGCGCTGCCGCTCGTGCTGCGCGGCGATCTCCTCCAGTGTGTAGTAGTCAGCGCGCAGCACGGTCTCGTCGCGCCAGCGCGGGCTGGTGTTCTCCTTTTGTTTGGTGTGTCTGGCCAGGCCCGAGCAGTTCTGGGCCAGTACCTCGAAGATCCGGTTGGCGATGAGCTGATGTCCAAGGTCGTTGGCGTGCGAGCCGTCGTCGTGCAGCAGCCAATCCGTCTCGCCTTCGGCCGCGAGCACGTTCACGTACAGGCAGTCCTCCTGTTGGGCGACGCTCGCAATCGCCTCGTTGAATCGGTAGAACAGCTCCAGGCTGCCGTGGACGAAGGCCGGGCTGAGCTCGGTGAAGTTGGTGACGTAGTACGGCCCCAGCAGCACGATGAGCGGTGGCGTCGGCGTCAGCGCCTCGCGCACGCGGCGCACGAGCGTGCGTAGCTCCCCGGTGAACAGGTCGAGCGGCGTGCCGCCGCGGCAGTCGTTCAGACCGTAGGACACGACGAGCAGGTCCGGCTGGTGGGCGATGACGTGCTTGTCCACCCGCTCGAGCCCTGCCGGCTTGCCGCTCCACTCGTAGGCGGGGCTGCGGGTGGAGATGAGGTTGGCGCCGATGCCGGAATTGACGAGTTCCACCGGCGCCGACTGAAAGTCGTTGATCAGGGCTGCCAGGCGCGGTGCCCAGGCCCGCTCCCGGGCCGTGGCCGAGCCGCCGGCCGTTGTGCTCTCGCCCAGCGTAACGAGCCTGCGGAACTCCTCCGGCCACCAGTCGCGCTTCGCCGGGCCGCGCCCGCCGCGCGGCGCATCGAACGGATGAGACGAGTTACTTGTGTTCATGGAACGGGTCTGCTCTGGCTAGGGGGTAGGTGCTTCGTAGGGCGATGTATGCGGCCGCGAGCCGCGGGCGCCGCGCCGAAGCATCTCGTCCCACGGCATGACGTCACAGCGAGCAGCCCATGACTCGTAGAGGCCGCTCAGCTGCGCCGCTTTGGGCTTGTGTTTCGCGGCGAGGTCGACGAGCTCAGTGCGGTCTGCGCCGAGGTCGTAGAGCTCCCAGTCGTTGGGATACCGGGACACGAGCTTCCAGTTGGCCTGACGAATGGCGCGGTTGCCCTCGTGCTCCCAGCAGATCTCCCGCTGACGGCGCCAGCGGGGGTCGCCGCGGAAGAGGGGGAGCAGACTCTCGCCTTCCATCGGGACGATCTCGCGGCCGTTGAACTCGGTGGGGTACGCCACGCCGGCGGCGTCGAGGCAGGTGGCCATGACGTCGATCAGGTGGCATGGCTGGTGGGCGATGCCGCCGCTGGAGATGACGCCCGGCCAGTAGGCGATGAGAGGCGTCGAAATGCCGCCCTCGTGCAGGTAGTGCTTGTAGAGGCGGAACGGCGTGTTTGAGGCGTTGGCCCACGGCAGGTCGTAGGACATGAGCGTGTCGGCGGGGCCGGGCATGATCCGGCGGACGTTGCCCTTGCGGATGGGGCGGCCGTCCTGGGTGCGGGTAGGTATTTGGGGGCCGATATCGGGCGCAAGGTACTCTGCCGTGGCGCCGTTGTCCGAGAGGAACAGCACGAGCGCGTTCTCGCCGAGGCCGCGCGCGCAGAGCGCCGCGAGGATCTTGCCCACGTTCTGGTCGAGCCGGTCTATCTGGGCGGCGTAGACGGCCATGCGGGCGTCTTCCCAGTCACGGTCGGCGGCGGAGCGCTCGTGCCAGCGCGGGGCGAGGGGATCGTCGGGAGAAAGCGGCCAGCGGTGGGGGAGCAGGCCAGCGGACTGCTGGCGTTCGTAGCGCTCGGCCCGCAGCGCCGACCAACCCTTCCGGTAGTGGCCGCGGTAGCGCGCGATGTCTTCTTCGAGCGCGTGGAGCGGGTAGTGAGGCGCCGTGAAGGCGACGTAGAGGAAGAAGGGATCTCCCTGCGCCGCACATTCACCGATGGCGCGTACGGCGTAGTCCCCGATGGCGTCGGTGTAGTAGAAGCCAGGATCCTGGTGGCCGAGGAATGTGTCATCCTGGATGAGGGTGTGTGGGTCGTAGAAGCTGCCCATGCCGGCGAGCGTGCCGAAATGATGGTCGAAGCCGCGGTCGATGGGGCGCGGATGATCGGGTGTGCCGGCGCGGGGGTCATCCCACAACCAGCCTGCACTGCCGCCGACGTGCCACTTGCCCGACATGTACGTCCGGTAGCCGCCGGCGCGGAGCGCCTCGGCAATCGTGACGCAGCGGTCATTCAGGAAGCCGCGGTAACCGGCAACCCCGAAGTTGTTGGCCATGTGCCCGACACCGGCCTGGTGCGGGTACAAGCCTGTGAGCAGCGACGCCCGTGTCGGGCAGCAGCGGGCGGCGTTGTACATCTGCGTCAGCCGCATGCCGCCGGCGGCCAGCGCATCGAGGTGCGGCGTCCGGATCTCCGACCCATAACAGCCGAGGTCGGAGTAGCCCATGTCGTCCGCCAGGATGAGCACGATGTTCGGCCTCCGGCGTGGATTCGGCTCCGTGGCCGTGGTCTGCGTCGTCTGCGCGGTCTGCATCGTTTGTGTCACTCGCCTCGTTTGAGTCGTCTGCACCGGTACCCGTCATCTTGGTTGGCTCTTGGGTGCCTTGGATGCCGGTCAAACTGCCAGGTATGGCGCTACTCCCTATGGCGTGAAGATCGTCGCGGCGATGTGGCGCACACCGCCATGGCACTGCACCGAATCATCCGCCCGGTTGAAGTAGTACGCCGCCAGCACGCGACCGCCATCGAGCGCCACGACGCGCGGATAGCCGAGGTCGTGTGAGCCGCCGTCGTCGCGGAGCACCAGTTCGGCGCCCCACGTGCGGCCGCCGTCCTCAGACACGCGGGCGCGGATGCCGAATGGCCGCACGCGATACCCGTAGACGGCCAGCACGCGGCCGTCACCAAGATGCAGCAGGGAGGTCGGCCCACCCCAGTCGCTCACCCGGGCGAGGCACCGCCACGTCCGGCCGCCGTCCTCGGACTCGAAGATCTCGGGCCAGGCGTTGGTGCCATCGATCTGGCAGCGCAGCGCCACCAGGGTGCGCCCATCCGGCAGCAGGACCGGGCTGGCGTAGTACCGGTTGACGAAGGGCACGTCCGGCGTCGTGGCGACGATCGACGACAGGTACTGCCACGACATCCCGCCATCCGGCGTGGCCAGGACGGCCACGAAGCGCGTCTGCGGGAAGCCGCTGCCGGCGGTCTGATGCTTCACCGTGACAAAGAGCAGTACCATCCCATCCGGCCGCACGACGTAGGTCGGCTTGACCTGCAGCCACGAGAAGCCGAACGATGGGATGCGAAACGGGCCTTCCCAGGACCGCCCACGGTCGCGCGAGTACTGCACGTAGCCTACGTTCGGCGCCGACTCCGGCGGCTGGGCGAACCCGGCGGTCAGGCAGAAGTCTGGCGAGCGCCAGTCCAGGGGTGTTGCCGGCGCCGAGGCAGCGCAGCCGCTCAGCAACTCGCGCTCGAGGTCCTGGTGCCTTCCCAGCGACTGCAGCGTCTCCACCGGCCAGGTGCGGCCGCCGTCGGTCGAGCGCAGCGTGACGTACTCACCGGCGAGCGTGTTGACCACCTTGTGCCCGACGTCATACGGCCGCTCGTAGCGGCAGGCGCCGCGCGAGAAGCCAATCAACAACTCGCCACCCGGGAAGGCCCACAGCCCGTGGCTGAACGGCCAGCCGGCGAAATACCGCTGGTCGTAGTAGATCGTCACGTGCTCGGCGTCGCGCGGCGGAATGGGCGCCACGGTGCTTGCCATATGCCTTCTCTGCCCTCCGCCGCTCCCGCAGCTACGCGCGTTCCTTGGGCAGTAGCGGCTCCACTCTCGCCTTGATCGTGGTCACCGCGTCACGCACGGATCGCTCGCCGGTCCACACCGTCTGCAGCTCCGGCTGGATGATGCGGTTGTAGATCTCCTCGCCCTGGATGAGTACCGGCAGCGTCTTCAAGGAGGTCTCCACCGATTCGAAGATCAGCTTCATGTCGGCCCCCGGCGCCTCTTTTGGGGTGAGGAGCTCAGGGTCCTTGGCTACCGAGCGGCGGGCGGGGAGCGTTTCACCGCTCAACGCGCTGAGCTTGTCCGCCTCGGGGCTTTGCACCAGCTTCAGCAGCTCCCACGCCTCGTCGTGGTACCTCCCGGCCGCCAGCATGAACCAGGCGCTGCCGCCCCCGCCGATGACCGCACCCCCCTTGCCGCGCGGCATCGCGGTCACCGTCCAGTTGAGCCCGGCGACGCGCCGCAGCGCGCCGATCATGCTGGACGACACGACGCCGATCCCAGCACGGTTGGTATTGAACGGGCCGAAGAAGCCACCCAACTGCGAAACCTCACTCGGATGAGGCATGACGCGGTACTTGTTGATGAGATCGGCCTGGAACTGCAGCCCCTCCATCGCCGCCGACTCGGTGAGAGTCAGACGCGTCAGGTCCTTGTCGAAGTAGTCACCCCCGGCCGACCAGAGCCATGACCCGATCAAGCGCACGTTGTTGTACGGACCGGTGAATCCCCACTGCATCACGCGATCTCCCTCGCGGCGTGTGACCTTCAGGCAGTACTCCAGAAACGCGTTCCAGTCCCAGCTTCGGTCGCTCCACGAGTTCGGCGGCCGGCGCGCGCCCGACTGCTGCGTGAGAGTCAGGTTCAGGTATGGTGTCAGCAATCCCAGAAAGGGCATGCCGTACTGCTTTCCCCGCCAGTTCCAGGCGACCAGCGAACGCGGGAGGAACTCCTTGAAGTCGTAGCGGTCCCGTTTGGCGAGCGGGTCGAGCGGCACCAGCGCGCCGCTGGACGCCAACCCGGCGTACCGCATCTCGTTGATGGAGGTGAGGTCCAACGGCGCGCCGGCGGCGATGCCCGCCTGGAGCTTGTCCATGTTCTCGCCGTCGGGGATCGTCTCGATCGTGATCCCCGGGTAGCGCTGCATGAACATCTGCGCCAGGCGATTCTGAAGGTCTACCCGCGACTGCCCGGTACCCGTCCCTCCCCACTGCAGCGTGATACCCGTTTTCAAGCGGCGCTCGCTGGCAGCGGGCCCTCGCCCCGGCAGGCCACAGGCGACGCCGATGCTTGTAGCCAGGGTCGCTGCGCCTCCGGTAGCCGCGATCTGCTGAAGGTGACGTCGACGCGTGTGGCTCATGTACGCCTCCTCTGTTTCATGGAGTATACTTCATGAAACGAGCGCGAGCAACCCACCACACCCGGAAGGATGGAGCGCCGCCATGTCGACCGTCGCGATCACAACTGCCGACACAACTGCCGAGGCACCCGCGCCGCTCCGGAGGGTCGGCCAGCGCCGCGAGACGCTCGCCGATCTGGCGTACAAGGAGCTACTCGAGGCGATCGAGTTGCGCCGCCTTGAGGCCGGCCAGCCGCTCGGCCTCGATCAGCTCGCCAGGCAGCTCGGCATGAGCCGGACTCCGGTCAACGTCGCCCTCTCCCGCCTCCACGCCGAAGGACTGGTGTCGTACAACGGGCACCTCGGGTTCGTCGTCAGGGCGCTAAGCGCCGACGACCTGCGAGACATCTACGACCTGCGCGTCATGTGCGAGCTGCACGCGGTGGCTACCGGGCTCCTCGAAGCACCGGACGAGCACATCCAGCGCATCGCGGCCACGCACGCGGCGATCGCGGCGGGGACGACGTGGTCGGATCCAGACGCGTTCCGGCGCTTCTGGGATCTCGACGGCCGGTTCCACCGGTTGATCGTGCGCCTCTCGCCGAACGATCAGCTCCAGGAGTGGTTCGGCCGGCTCAATCACCACATCCACGCCGTACGGCTGGCCCTCCGGGCGCCGACGTCCGGCGCGTTCGATGCCATGCTGCGGGAACACGCGGCCATCGTGGCGGCGCTCGAGCGGCGAGACGTCGAGGTCGCGCAAGGGGAACTGCGCCGTCACATCGTCCGCTCCCGCGACGTGTCGCTGGCGCGACAGTTGGCCGAAGGCCAACCGTGACCAGCGCATACACAGCGCATCGGCCGTGCGGCCCGCTTCCCCAGGACCGCATGGTCATGGCGCCCAACAGCGCAACCAGCGCGAGCGGCGGCCTGCCTCGCGGGCGCTTCCGTGCTCAGCGTGACCAGGGGAACGCGGGAGGCGGCGACGCCTTCCTGCTGGGTGGCATGGATGGCGTCGATCACGCACACCGTGCCGTCCAGAAGGACGAGGTCGCTCTGGGGATCGCCGTTCCGGCCGGTCTTCCCCGGGCCGGGCAGGCACACGCGTAGTATACGATGCGTAGCCGTCGCAGCCCCATGAAGATCAAGGTGATTCGCGCTGTCAATCTGCATCTGCCCCCCGTCAAGCCGAGGACATCACCCCGCCGTCCGGCGTCCAAGTCCTACGCGCCGCGGGCCCTGCCCATGAGCAAGTACCCCGAGTGGCCGCCGGGGCTGCCTGGTGACTCGCCCGGCATTGGCGGTAAGACGGTGTGGGTGCAGGTGGTGGCAGAGGACGGCACCTGGGGGTATCCGTTCACGAGGACAGCGCGGGAAGGCGTACTCGGTGCCTGAGGGGACATGAGCCTGTGGGATATGGGCGTCGGTGGCGATCAACCTATCGTCGCCGCATCTATCGGAGCACCTACTGGAAAGCCGCTCAAGACCGCGAAAGAGCGGATGTCTCGCAGCAGTTCAGTGGCATCGATGCCGATGTAAAGAACGAATTCTTCTCCCTTCCGTGGAGCAAGTTGGAGCGGGTATTCCGCATTTACGGTGATCAGTACGGCGATGGGGCAGAGCGGTACGCGCGGACAGCCTATGAAAAGTGGCGCACCGGTGCCGTCGCACCTTCCGGACAGACACTTACGCGGTTGCTCAATGTCGTGCCTGAGGTCATCGACTTCCCGACGAAGCTTGCCCTCTATCGTAGGCTTCGCAACGCGCACCGTCAGCACGAGAGGCTGACCGTAACGCTAACTGGCGCCACGGATCTCGCTCTCGTGGAGGATGCTGCCCGGCGGATCGTCGAGAGGGCGCGGGCGCAACCACTACCGTTCGCGGTCGAGAACTGCCTGACGTGGCTGTCACAGGGCGATGGCCTTGTCGCCCGTCAACTCGTTTCAGAAGCGGAAGTGCACGAGGGAGAGGCGGTCGCCGGCGCACTCAGGCGAGAGCTCACAACCCTCCGGGACATGCTGGAGCGGAGCCTTGTACCTGTGGACGCCTCGCATTTCGTGCAGCTACCCTGCGGTTTAATCACCGTCGCGTTCGCAAAGCCAAAGCAGCAAACCAAGAGGTGGTGGTGGCAAATGGCCAATTCGAGTGAATCAGACCAGCCGAAAGAGAATGCTCAACTCCCTGTCAGACGCCAAGACGCACTAGCCCCTCGCTCCGCCAGGGACATCATTGACCTCGCGATGCAGCACGCGGGTTCGCAGGAGATCGTTACAGCCGCCCAGCAAGAGGCCCTCCGACTCGAAGTAAAGCGGCGAGAGGGCGTGCTCGACAGCGAAACGGCGAAGCGGGAGATGGACGAGTTCCTTAAACAAGCAGAGGAAGCAAGTAGCCTACAGGGCATGGAGTACGAGGCCGACGCCCATTTCAAGCGGGCGTCTGGTCGCACTCATATGACTGTCAAGAAGCAGCGCCGGTGGTGGTGGCCTTTCTGACGCCTTACCTCAATCTGTCCCTATTCTTCGTCTGTGCGATGAGTGCGTGGGATCGGAAGTCGAGACCTAGAGTGGCGGGCTCTAGCCTCGACGAGTTGGTGGAGTTCTGCCCCAGGCGCACCTTGAGGTCGCCGACCTCAGCGGCCAGCGCCACGACCTGCTGCGCCAAGGCCGCGAACACCGCCTGGGCCGCCGCGGGCGTCGCCTCCCAGGTCGCTTCCGGCAGCACCGGCTGCCCATCAACTCCGCGTGGGACCTCCATGGTCAACATAACGGGCCACCCGCTCGCCGGTGACGCTCGCGCCTCGGTGGCGCTACCC
>JACQGX010000326.1 GCA_016199265.1 Chloroflexota bacterium
AAGTGCAAAGTGCAAAGTGAGGGGACCTGCGGGTTCCACCTTAGCTTTCGTTTAGCTCAGTCCCATCTCCGGCCGCTTTACAATCCCCTCAAGGGAAACCGAAGCGTCATGGACTACCGCTTGCTGGGCCGCACCGGCGTGCGTGTGTCGAAGCTCTGCCTGGGGTGCTGGATGTTTGGCACCCGCACCGACGAAGCCGAGAGCAGCCGCATCGTCATTCGTCGTTCGTCGTTCGTCTCTTGGCGAGGGCGAACTCGACGAAGCGGCGGGCCTGCGCCGGGAGCACATCCCGCGCGTGACGCACAAGGTAGAGCCGGCGTTCGAGCGGCACGCCGGCCAGCCGGACGGCCACGACGCGCCGGTCGAGCGGCTCGGCGAGCGCCAGCGACGAGACGAAGCCGATGCCGTAGCCGCTACGTACCGCGCTGACGATGGCGTGCGTCGTGCTCAGCGTCATCCGCACGCGGTACGGCGGCAACGTCAGCCCGCGCGCGGCGAGCGCCTGGCGCACGCTAAGGAGGGTGCCGGAGCCACCCTCCCGCTCGACAAAATCCTGTCCCGCGAGCGCTTCCAGCGGCACCGCCGCGTGCTGCGCCAGGGGATGGCCGGCTGGCACGGCGAGCACGACCTCGTCGGTGGCGACCGGATCGAATCGCACCCCTTTCGCCGCGAGCTGTGCCCCAACGAATCCAATGTCCCATTGTCGCTCGGCGACGCAGTCGATCACCGCGCGGGAGTCGGTCGTGAAGACGACCGGCCGCACCCCAGGATAGCGCGCGGTGAACTCCGCGACGAGGCGCGGCACCAGGAACTCTCCCGGCGTGGTGCTGGCGGCGATGCGCAGCTCGCCGCCGAGCGGTGTGGCCGTCGCTTCCCCACGCAGCTCCTCAAGGAGCCGGCGCCGCCGCGTGACGACGTCTTCGGCGTAGGCACGGTAGCGCTCGCCGGCCGGCGTCAACCGCACGCCGCCGCGCGTCCGCTCGAAGAGGAGGATACCGAGCCGGCGCTCCAAACGCTGCAACTGCCGGCTGAGCCCGGACTGCGTTAGGCCCAGCTCCTGCGCGGCGAGGGTGATGCTCCCGCGTTGCGCGACGATCAAGAACCCGTCGAGCTCGACGTCGCTCATCTCCGTCTGTCTGGTGTCGTCATCTTGCCATGCTGACTTAGCATGTACATTGAGCGTAGCAGACCTGGGCGGTATGGTAGCTCACAGACAGTTGGGAGCGGCGCACACGATCATAGTGGGTACGCCTACTACGTACGCCTAAGAGCGCGGATTATTTCGAGGAGCACGAGTAATGGCGAGTCTGCCACTCTCACGACGAACGGCCATGGGCGCCATCGGCGCCTGGGGCGTGGTGGCCGGCCTCGCCGGTTGCGGCGGTACCTCTGCCGGCGGCGGGCCAGGCGGCGACGACGTGCCGAAGACGCTGCGTGTCGGCCTGATCCCCAACCAGGCGCCCGACAAGATCCGCGCCCAGTACCGGCCGTTCGGCGACTATCTCCAAAAGACGCTCGATCAACCGATCGAATTGTTCGTCGCTACCGACTATACCGGCATCGTCGAGGCGATGGCCTCGGACAAGCTCGACCTGGCCTACTTCGGCGGGCTGACCTACGTCCAGGCCGAGCGGCGGGCCGACATCGTCCCGATCGTCACCGAGATCGACCGCGAGAACGACACGCCGAGCTACCACAGTGCGATTATCACGCGGGCGGACAGCCCGATCAAGACGGTAGCCGACGTCAAGGGCAAGAGATTCGCTTTCGGCGACATCAACTCCACTTCGGGCTCGCTCTACCCGCGCATCATGCTCGACCGGGCCGGCATCAGCAGCTTCACCGATCCGCAGCGGTTCGTCTATACCGGCGGCCACGATGCCACGACGCTCGCGGTGGTGAACGGCACCGTCGACGCCGGTGGGGCGGAGAAGCGCATCATGCAGCGGCTGATCGACGCCGGCACGGTGAAGGCCGACGACATTCGGATCGTCGAGCAGATGCTGGTGATGGGCTATCCTTGGGCGGTACGCGCCGGGCTCGACCGGGGCCTCCAGAACCGCATCGTCCAGGCGTTCCTGAACATCAAGGACGCGGAACTGCTCAAGCTGATGCGTGCCGAGCGTTACGCCAAAGTCGCCAAAGAAGACTACGAAGAGGTCCGCCGCGAGGCGCGGCGGCTGGGATTGCTCAGATGATTGCGGGGCCGGTCGTGCTCGCCCGCGGCCTCGGCAAGCACTTTGGCCCTGGGGGCCAGGGTGCCGAGGTGCTGCGAGGCATCGACGTGCGCTTGGAGCGCGGCGAGATGGTGGGCCTGCTCGGCCCGAGTGGCGCCGGCAAGACGACGCTCCTGCGTTTGCTCAACGCATCACTCCGCCCCAGCGCCGGCACGCTCCGAGTGTTCGGCGAAGACCTCGCCACGCTCAGAGGCAGCCGCTTGCGGGCGTACCGGCGGCGGGTCGCCACCATCGCCCAACAGCACAGCCTCATCCCGCGCGCCTCGGTGCGGCACAATCTGCGCCTCGGCCGCCTGGGAAGCCTCCAACTCTGGCGTGCGCTCTGGTTGGCGGCGCTTCCCAGCGCCGCCGAGCGGCAGGCGGCGCAGCGAGTGCTCGCTGATCTCGGCCTGCCCGGCGTGCTCGAGCAGCCGGTCGATCTCCTTTCCGGCGGGCAACAGCAGCGGGTTGCGGTCGCCCGGGCGCTGCTGCAGGGCGGCGAGCTCTTGCTGGCCGACGAGCCGGTGGCGTCGGTCGACCAGGAGACGGCGCACGTCATTCTCGGCGTGCTCCGGCGCCTGGCCGGCCGAGGGCATACCGTGCTCGTCAGCCTGCACCAGCGCGATCTCGCGCTGCGCTACTGTACCCGTCTGCTTGCCCTTGAACACGGCGTCGTCGTCTACGATGGCCCGCCTGATCCGGCGGCATGGAGGATGACGTCGCCCGCTGCCAACGGCCACGCTGCTGCCGGCGCGTTCGAAGCGACCGGCGGGACATCCAGTAGCGTGCCCGCATCCTACGCGCGATCGACACACGACCACATCGCACAGTAAGGGGAGAGGACGACGATGCGCGCGAGCCTGACACCAACCGAGACTCGACCCGATCACACCACCACACGCGAAGTGGTGCCGTCCGCCGCCGTGGCGCCACTCCCCACCGCACCCGGATTCCCCGAGCGCCGCTCGACGCTGCTGAACCTCCTGGTCGTCGCCGGGGTCATCGGCGCCATCTGGTGGAGCGCTGCCGGGACGCAGTTCTCGCTGAGCGCGCCGTTTACGCCGGAGAACACGAAGTCGGTCGCGCGATTCGTCGCCGGCGCGTTTCCGCCCAACCTCACGCCGCCGTTCCTGCTCACTGTCGTGCGGCTCGTCGTCGAGACCGTCCAGATCTCGATCGTCGGGACGGCGCTCGCCATCGTGCTGGCATTCCCGCTCTCGGCGTTGGCAATGTGCCGCACGGGGGAAGAGCTCTCCCGGCCGGTATCCGGCGGGGTGCGCTGGACGGCGCGATGGGCAGCCTACTCGGCATCACGCACGGTACTCAATCTGCTGCGCGCGGTGCCGGAGCTCGTCTGGGCGCTGATCTTCGTCGTCGCCGTCGGTTTGGGGCCGTACCCCGGCGTGCTCGCGCTGGCGGCGCACAGCACCGGCGTCCTCGGCAAGCTCTACGCCGAGCTGTTCGAGAGCGTCGATCCGCGGCTGGTCGAGGCCGGACGTGTCACCGGCGCCTCCGAGCTTGCCGTCCTCCTGTTCGTGCGCGTACCGGCGACGCTGCCGGTGCTGCTCAGCTACAGCCTGTTCCGCTGGGAGTGCAACATGCGCGCGGCGACGGTGCTCGGCTTCGTCGGCGCCGGCGGTGTGGGGACGCAGCTCGCCATCAGCATGAAGCTCTTCGAGTACGACAGCGTGCTCACGCTCGTGCTCGTCCTGCTCGCGCTCGTCGTCCTCGTCGACTTCGCCGGCCAGCTCATCCGCGCACGCGTACTCGCGCCCACCGGCGGCGCCCATCAGGCCGGAGCGGCGGCCGACGATCCGTTCTGCCGGCCGTGTGAGATGGGGTGAGAGCCGTTCGATAGGAGGGCGGTCAATGGCAGCACTACAGATCGCCGAACGGGCAATGCCGGCGGAAGACACGCTGGCGGCCGTGAGCGCGAGCCTGGTAGGCGGCTACGTGGGCACGAAGGTGCTGGAGAAAGTCTCCCAGAAGCTCGACGAGCTACCACGCCAGATCGTTTTCGTAGGCGGCGGCTACATCTCCTTCGAGTTCGCCCACGTCGCGGCACGCGCCGGCGCCACGGTGGAGATCCTGCATCGTGGTGCGGTGCCCCTCCAGGGGTTCGACCCGGACCTCGTGGGCCGGCTGGTGCAGGGGACGCGCGACCTCGGCGTCGACGTCCGGCTGGCGACCGCCGTGCACGCCGTCGAAAAGCAGGGCGAACGCCTGTTCGTCCGCTGCGCCACCCAAGCGGGTGACTACGCGTGCGAAACCGATATGGTCGTACACGGTGCCGGCCGCGTGCCCGAAATCGACGACCTCGATCTGGACACGGCCGGCGTCCAGTACGAGCGCCAGGGCGTCTCGGTCAACCAATACCTCCAGAGTGTCTCCAACCCGGCGGTGTACGCCGCCGGCGACGCGGCCGCCAGCCCCGGCCTGCCCCTTACGCCCGTCGCCTCGCTCGAAGGTGAGGTGGCGGCGAGCAACATGCTCGAGGGCAACCATCAGGCCCCGAACTACACCGGCATACCGACCGTCGTCTTCACTATTCCGCCGCTCGCCGCCGCCGGCCTGCAGGAGTCCGCTGCACGCGCGCAGGGGTTGAAGTTCCGCACACGCGAGGAGGACACATCGGGGTGGTACTCCTCGCGCCGCATCGCCGTCCCGTACTCCGCCGTTAAGGTGCTCGTCGAGGACGGCAGCGGCCGCATTTTGGGCGCCCACATCCTCGGGCCGCACGCCGAAGAGACGATCAACCTCTTCGCGCTCGCCATCCGCAAGGGCCTCACCGCCGCCGACTTGGAGGCGCTGCCCTACGCCTACCCGACACACGCGTCGGATGTCTGGTACATGGTCTGACCGGTGTCCGCACCCAGACAGCAACTCTCCTGTGGGTTGCGCACCTCGCAGGCGCATTGGCCCGCCTGGATGCCGGCGGAGATGCGCTGCACGGCCTGCGCACTGCCGTGTCGACGTTGTCCCCATGAAGCCCCAGCGTACGTCACCTTGCCGCCGGCTGGTACATTCCACGTACACGCCGTAGCGTATATAATGCCTGCAGAAGCAGGAGTTCTGGGACGCCCAGCACGCTATGGCCGTCGGGTGAACTCACAGTGTTCCTGCAACGGACTCGGCTTCACCGGCTTCACCGGCTTCACCGGCTTCACTAACTGTTTCCGTGATGCGCAGACGACCTGAGGAGCACGCAGCCTGCTACAGCGTGCCGGCACGATGACCAGTGGGCAGTTGGCCAAGCGCACCGGCCTGTCGATCAAGGAGATCATGCATGACCACCACACCCTCTCTCCCAACGCTCTCGCGCGCCGAGGACCACGAGGCACTCGCCGGCGCGATCGCCGCTGCCATTCGCTCGACCAGCGGTGAGGACGCCGCTCGACTCGTGCCCAAACTGATCGACCTGCTGGCTGCGGGCCGGCCGGTGCGCCCCGAGACGCTCGCGGCGGAGGCCGGGTACCCCCTCGGTGTCGTCGCCGAGGCCCTCGAACGGTTTGGCGCGGAGACGGATGAGACCGGCGCAATCGTCGGCGCCGGGCTGAGTCTGGTGCCGACGCAGCATCGTGTGCTGCTCGACGGCCGCCTCTTCTACGCCTGGTGCGCCCTCGACACGCTGTTCTTTCCCGTCGTGCTCAACCGCACGTTCCGCGTCGAGTCACCCTGCGCCACAACCAGGATGCCTGTCCGCCTGACGGTCACGCCCGATGGCATCGCGGCGCTCGAGCCCGCCACTGCTGCCGTCTCCCTCGTCGCCGGCGAGACCGGCGGCCAGGTACGGTATTCGTTCTGCGACTACGTGCACTTCTTCACGTCACTCGACACGGCTGCCCAGTGGCTCGCCGCGCATCCAGGTGCAATTGCCATCCCGGTTGCCGACGCTTTCGAAGTGGGCCGGCTTCTCGCGCAGACGTATCGCTGACGTCCGGCGGAGGCGCCGCCGAAGTCTCGGGTGGAAAAGGCATCGTGAGTCGCCACGTCATTAAGTATGGACGAGAAGGAGGGCAGCACCAGTGGCCCAATTCATGTTCGCCACCGGCATCGAGAACAGCTACCCGATGATCGCGCTCCCCGACGGGAGTACGAAGCGGATGGACGAAATGGAGAAGACGGACCACTATCGGCGGTGGCGCGAGGACTTTGGGCTGGTGAACGAGTTGGGGATCGAGTACCTGCGCTACGGTCCGCCGTACTACAAGACGCATGTGGGGCCGGACCGCTTCGACTGGGGCTTCGCCGACGAGACGTTCCACGAGCTCAAGCGGCTGGGCATCACGCCCGTCGCCGACCTCTGTCATTTCGGCGTCCCCGACTGGCTCGGCAACTTCCAGAACCCCGACTTCGCCGCCTACTTCCCCGAATACGCGCGCGCGTTCGCGGAGCGCTACCCGTGGGTACACTACTTCACACCCATCAACGAGATGTACGTCACCGCGCTGTTCTCGGCCCAGCTTGGCTGGTGGAACGAGCGGTTGGCCGGCGACCGGCCGTTCGTCACCGCGCTCAAGCATATCGCCAAGGCCAACGTCCTGGCGATGGAGGCGATCCTGCAAGTGCGCGGCGGCGACGTCATGTTCGTGCAGAGCGAGTCGGCCGAGTACTTCCACGCCGCGGAGCCGGCGGCCGAGGACCTGGCCGACCACCTCAACGAGAAACGCTTTCTCTCGCTCGACCTCAACTACGGCTTCAACCTCTGCGCCACGATGGTCAAGTTCCTGATGGCCAACGGCATGACCTGGGACGAGTTCTGCTTCTTCCTCGAGCAGAAGACGAAACGCTACTGCATCATGGGAAACGACTACTACGTGACCAACGAGCACATGGTGTATCCGGACGGTCGGGTGCAGCCATCGGGCGAGGTCTTCGGCTACTACGTGATCACGAAGCAGTACTTCGACCGCTACAAGCTGCCGGTGATGCACACGGAAACTAACATCGCCGAGGACTACGCGTATCCACGGAGTGCCCCCAAGCCGCAGGTCACCCCAGAATCGGGTTCGGTGCACTGGCTCAAGAAGGAGTGGGCCAACATGTTGCGCCTGAAGCGTGACGGGGTGCCGATTATCGGCTTCACTTGGTACAGCCTCATCGACCAGGTGGACTGGGATACCGCCCTGCGGGAGGACAACGGGCACGTCAATCCGCTGGGGCTCTATGACATCGACCGGAAGATCCGGCCGGTGGGTGAGGCATACCGGCATCTGATCGCCCAGTGGCGGGACATCCTGCCGACCCAGAGCATCTGCCTGCAGGTGGCCTGAGCGGGACCTGAGTGGCGCGGGGGTGCATCCCCAAGAAGGCCCTGGTCAGGGCCGCGAACGTGATGAACGACATCAAGGGCGCGGAGGAGTTCGATCCAGAGATCTCAGAGGCGCTGACGAACGTGTGTAACGCCACGCGCATGGAGGTGCACACCAACTGCCGCGTCGTTCGGGTGGAGGGCGAGCGAGGTGACTTCACCGTCACCGCCGCCACACCAGAGGGAGAGCGGCCATTCCGGGCGGAGATGGTGATGCTCTCCGCCGGGCGTGCGCCGAATCTGGAAGGCGCAGCCCTCGACAAGGCGGGCGTGCGGTATACCAAGCGTGGCATCGAAGTCGACGAGTACCTGCGCACCAACGTGCCGCACATTTACGCCGCCGGCGACGTGCCGGGCCGCGAGCTTGAGCCCCTCCGCCATGGTTAGATACGGCGCGAATGTTCCCACGAGGTCGGACGCGGTCAGATTGAACTTCAGCGCCAGCACCGCGGCATAGATGAAGTCGCCCGCGTTCTCGGCCAGCACGTGCGCCCCCAGCAGCCGGTCCGTCCTGGCGTCGGCCACCAGCTTGAAGAGGCCGTGCGTCTCGCGGTTGACCAGCGCGCGCGGTACGTAGTTGAGCGGCAGCACTAAAACGGCTACTTCGTGGCCGGCCGCGCGCCCGCTCCGCCGTTCGAGGTGTGGCGTGTTCCCGTCTGGTGAAAGGCGGCGTGGTCCGCATAGGTCAGACGGGCGCCCTTGCCCGCCCCACCCATGCGGACCACGTGAAAGGGGTACGATCACCGGCCGTCAGCGCGTGGCGGGGTTGAGATGCAGCCACGGTGCGCGTTCCGCCAGCACCGGTCCGGCGGCGCAGGCCCAGCGCTCGACCAGCCAGCCGAGCGCCACCCCGAAGGCGACGTGGGCCACGAACGCGGTGACGACCAGGCCGGGGCCAAAGTTCACACCGAAGGGTCCGACCCCCATCAGCAGCAGCGGTGGGGAGATCATCATCAGCAGCCAGATCACCACGCCCCAGCCGATGGCCCACGAGAGGCGCCCGCGCCCGACGATGAGCGTGTAGAGGAGGCCGAAGCTCGCCCCATTAAGGAAGTGGTACAGGTAACCGACGAACTCCCCCTGGCCCGGGCTCGACTGCGGTCCCAGAATGAGCATGCCGAACATCGGCGGCAGGTTGGCCGGAAACCAGCGGAGCCAGAAGCCCATCAGACGCACCGCGTCCAGCGCGACGGTGGCCACGACCCCGGCGGCCAGACCGGCCAGGATGCAGTTAGCGAGTTCGGGATGGTGCTGCCGAGCGAAGAAGTACACGAGCACGAGGACGACGAGCGCTGGCAGGAGGACATAGGTCGTGAAGCCGGCCATCACGGGCTGAGCGCCCATCATACCAGCGAGCATCGCCATCAGCTTCTCGGGCATCGCCGTGGCCATCGCCACCTGGTCCGGCCACATGATCCGCGAGAGCATCATCTGGGGCATGTCCTTGGGCATCATCGCCATCTGCTCGGGCCGCAGCGGTGGCGCGAACAGGCCGGCGGTGGCGGCGACAAGGAGGGCGAGAATGGGAATGATCCCGCCAGCGAGCAGGGCGAGCGCGGCGAGCCCGAGTTCGGTGAGGGAACGACTGTGGGTGGTCACGGCGGGAGAACGACTGTAGGCGATCATACGATGCTCCTTTTGTCTAATGCGGGCCCGGAGTTCGGTCTCCGGCTACCCGATGGCGAGCATACGCGGTGTGGCCGATACAACAGCGAAACGTCGACGTGGCCAGCCTGAACGTTCCCTGAACGCAGGCGCATGCACTGCTCGAACTCAACCAAATCTGCTGGTGGGCGCCCTGCACGCGTCTGGATACATTCCTGGGGGCACACCGCCTGCGAGGGGACCATCGTGGTGCGCAGCCGCCGGGTTACGCGCTTGACGACGGCAACACGCCGGCTACGCTGGTCATCGAACAGCGCAGCTTCTTGCTACGGCCCCGGACGGGGTCGCCGTCGGTACTACAATGCTATCGTAGCCCGGCGTCAGTCGGAGATTCCGCGTGGGTAAATGGCCCGCGTGAGGAGGGCGCAAATGGCAGACGTGTTGGCGGGGACGGTCACCTTCCTCTTCACCGACATCGAGGGCAGCACCAGGCTCTGGGAACAACACGCCCGGGCGATGGAGGCAGCGCTCGCCCGCCATGACACCATCCTTCGCAGCAGCATCGAGGCTCATGGCGGCTACGTCTTCAAGACCGTGGGCGATGCCTTCTGTGCCGTCTTTGGCGATACGCTGGACGCGCTCGCCGCTGCCGTCGCCGCGCAGCGCGCCGTGCTCTCGGAGTCGTGGGGCGAGGTGGGCCCCTTACGCGTGCGCATGGCACTCCACGCTGGTGCTGCGCAGCAACGTGACGGCGACTATTTTGGTCCGCCGCTCAACCGCGCGGCCCGGTTGCTTGCGGCCGCGCATGGCGGCCAGATCGTGATCTCGGGCGCTGTTCGGGAGATCGTCCGCGACCACCTCCCCGAAAGCATAGGCCTGCGGGACTTGGGAGAGCGCCGCCTGAAGGACCTGATCCGGCCGGAGCACATCTTCCAACTCGTCGCGCGCGACCTGCCGGCGGCCTTCCCACCCTTGAAAACCCTTGACCTCCGGCCGCATAACCTGCCGGCGCAGTCGACGCCGCTCATCGGGCGAGAACCCGAGGTAGCCGCGGTGAGCGAGCGCCTGCGGCGGCCGGAAGTGCGGCTGCTTACGCTGACCGGCCCCGGCGGCACTGGCAAGACCCGACTGGCCCTGCAGGTGGCGGCCGACATCATCGACGACTTCGACTTTGGTGTGTTCTTTGTCGGCCTGGCCCCAGTCGTCGAGCCGGACCTGGCGCTCCCCACTATCGCCCAAGTGCTCGCGATCCGGGAAGCCGCCGGCCAGCCGTTACGCGAGCGCCTCACTGACCATCTGCGCGACAAGCCACTGCTGCTGGTGCTCGACAACTTTGAGCACGTGCTGGGCGCAGCGCCAGACGTGGCCAGCTTACTGGCAGCCTGTCCGCAGCTCAAGGTGCTGGTGACGAGCCGAGCGGTGCTGCGGCTGTACGGCGAACACGAGTTCCGTGTCCCGCCGCTGCAGCTCCCTGATCCAAAACGCCGGCCGCCGGTGGAGCGCCTCGCCCAGTGCGAGGCTGTTCGGTTGTTCGTCGAGCGGGCGCAAGCGGTGAAGGCAGACTTCGCCCTCACGGAAGAGAACGCGCCCGCGGTCACCGAGATCTGCCAGCGCCTGGATGGGCTGCCGCTCGCCATCGAGCTTGCCGCGGCGCGCATTCGGCTCCTGACACCGCCAGCGATACTGGCGCGTCTGGAGCGCCGGCTCCCATTGCTCACGGGTGGAGCACGTGATCTTCCCGTCCGGCAGCAGACGCTGCGCGGTGCGATAGCCTGGAGCTATGACCTACTGGACCCGGGCCAGAAAGCGCTCTTCCGGCGGCTGTCTGTCTTTGTCGGCGGCTGCACGTTAGAGGCCGCGGCGGTGGTGTGCGATATGCCAGGCGGCCCGGACCTGGAGCTCCTGGATGGGCTGGAGTCCCTGGTAGCCAAGAGCCTGCTGCGGCAGGAAGAGGTTGCCGGCAGGGAGCCGCGGTTCCAGATGCTGGAAACGATCCGCGAGTACGCGCTGGAGCGTCTTGCAGAAAGTGGGGAGGAAGATGCGCTCCGGCGGCGCCATGCCGACTTCTTCTTAACACTGGCGGCAGCGGCAGAGTCAGCCATGGCAGGGCCGCAGCAGGCCGACTGGCTGGACCGGCTGGAGACAGAGCACGATAACCTGCGGCCAGCGCTGCGCTGGTCAGTTGAGACGAGGGAAGCGGGCCGCGGCTTACGACTGGGTGCGATTCTGTGTCGGTTTTGGTTGGTGCGGGGTCATCTGACCGAGGGCCGCCAGCGACTCGGAGATGTCTTGGCGGCGGTGCCCTCGGCGGCGCTTTCGCTCCATGAGCAAAGCCTGGCGTTACAACAGGAGGCGGGCGACAGATGGGGCATCATTGAGTGTCTAGAGGGTTTGGCGCGAGTGGCGGGCGCGCAGGGGCAACTCGAGTGGGGGGCCCGGTTGTTGGGGGCGGCGGAGGCCCTGCGCGAAGCCATCGGCGCTCCCCTGCCGCCGGCCGACCGCGCCGACTACGACCGCGACGTTGCCGTTGTGCGCGCCGGGCTGGGCGAGGCGACCTTCGCAACGGCCTGGGCGGAAGGGCGGGCGATGTCACTGGAACAGGCGGTTGCCTACGCACTGCAAACGCACGCTCCTGGTCACCGGCGCCTATCCTCCCACCCCGGTCGAGGTGCGGCCTGCCGATCTCAGGTGACTGCGACCACAAAATCCCGGCCTTCCCAGCGGTCAGCCTCGGGCCAGTAGAAGGTGAAGGCCAACGCCCGGCCCACAGTGAAGGCAAAGGGAGGGAACTCAATGGCGTAGATGCCCGTGCCGGGCGCCACCTCTGCCAGTGGGTCGTGCTGCGCGGTCGTCCAGTTGTCCCGGGTCCAGTGGAGGAAGGCCGGCGCGTCCGTTTCGATGCGCAAACGCTGGTCCGCGCGGATGGCGCGCACCTTGTGGTTGAACTTCCAGATCACCCGGTCGGAGTGCGTCCGCTGGACGGCGTAGCGATCGTGCATCTCCGGGATGCGGTCGAACACCTGTCCGTCGCGCCGCGAGCGCAGCAGCCGGAGATACTCGGCGTGCGCCCAGGCCAGGGGTGTGGCCGACCCAGTACCATGGCCCCACCGCAGCCCCCGCTCGGGGATGTCGGCGGAATCCCAGACCTGCTCGGGGATCATCCTTCCTTGGTTGGCGAAGCACTCTATCGCCTGGACGTAGGGCGTCACGTCGCGCCCCGCCGCCAGCTCGTAGTGGCCGCGTTCGCCGGTGAGCAGCGGCCACGCCCGCCCCACTCCCATGCCGTCGAACGGCGTGCCGTCCTCCTTCTCGCCGTAACCGTCATGGTTGTAGCGGTGCCAGGCGGGGCCGATGGGCGTCTCCACCCGGAGCAGAACGTCGTACACCGCGAGCGATTTGACAACGTGGTGGTCGTCGGGAGCGCGCACGCCGTAGCGGACGAGTTCAAGGAAGCCCCCATCCACGATGCAACACTGAGAAGAGGCGGCCGCCGAGTCGGGGAGATTCGCGATGGGCAGAAGCACGCGGCATTCAGTCCCCGCCTGATCCAGTTCCTCCGGTCGCACGATGGCAATGCGTTCGTAGTGTTCGGGATGGCCGGGCAGGAGGGCCCCGCAGCGAGTGAAGGTCCAGTCCTCGACCCTGGTAGCCCAGGAATCAGCTACCTCGCGCATGTAGCGAGCCAGCGCCGGCTCCTGCTCCAGCGCGGCAAGCTCCGCGGCGCAGACCAAGGCGGCGATTTCCGCCGCCAGCGTGGCGGGTGAATAGCCCGCGTTCTCTTCCCACCGCTCCTGGGGAGTCACCGGTCCGCAGCGCGCCAGGCAGAGGGCAGCCGCGCGTACCATGGGATAGTGCTGATGGCCTTCGAGGATTCCTGCTTTGACGAGACGCCAGGCCAGCAGGACCGGCATCGCCACTTCGTCCAACTGTAGCCCGCCCCAGTACGGGCGGCCGTCGACCCAGCAGTTCTGGGGCCAACTCCCATCGCCCTTGTTCTGCGTGCGATCCAGATAGTCGAGCGCCCGCCGCGCGGCCGCGCCATCGCCCGCGGCCAGCAAGGCAGTAGCCACGTGCACCAGGTCGCGGGGCCAGCAGAGATGGTAACCGCCCGCGTTGGCATCTCCCGCAGCGTCGCCCCAGGGGATCGAAAGTGAGGCGATGAACGCGCCGGGCGAGGTCTTGTCCTCGTGCGCCTTGAGAACCATCGCGCTAGTCCAAAAGGTCTTGCCTCCGTCTGCGCTATAGACGCTCAGGTCTTCGAGGGCGGCGCAGTAGGCTCGCCATTGGCGGACATACTCCTGCTCCACCTCCCGCCACGGCTTCTCCAGCGTGGCCTGCGCCGTGGCGATGGCCGCCTGCTGATCCTGCCCGAATCCCAGGACCAGCGTGAACTCTGTGCCCTGGTGCAGGTCGACCTCCGCCGTGAGGGCGATGGTGCCGTCCGAGGCAGAGCCAAAGATCCAATCCATCTGGAAGTTGTCGTGCAAGTCGGTCCAGCCGTCGGAGGCGCCGACAAACCCGCTCGAGGCGCGCACGAAGGGCACCGAAGCGCCCATGGCCAGGGCAATACCCTCACGCGAGGCCACCAGCCACGTTTTCCCCTCACCCGCCATGACCCGTCCACAGTTATGGGTACCCTGGTTGCCGATGTGCGGCGCCAGCAGCACGTAGAGGTGGTAGTCCGCGTGGCTTCCTTTGAGCGACTCGAACCTGGCGCGGATCACGAGCGCATTGGCTTGGGGATCAGTGAAGACGCGCTTAGTGATCCGGTACCTGCCCTCGGGATCTTGATTCGTCAAGTGATACGCGAGGGCGCGTGGATCCACATAGGTTACGGAATGTAGCGTGTCCCGCTGCTCCTCGTGGAAGAAGGTGCGGCCATCCGTCACCAGGAACTGGAGGTCACGTGTGTTGGCCACGTCGACGCGGGGGTAGTACACCTCGGTGACGATCCCGTTTGCGAGCGTAAACCAGACGCGCGAGTCGCCGGAGCAGGCCGTGCCCACTCCTTCTTTGGCGCCGGTGGTCCAACGGGGCGGCAGTCCGGGGTGGCCGAAGGCCACCCCAGTCTTCACGCCAGTCCTCGCGCCAGGCTTCGCGTCAGGGTTCATGCCGGTGTCCATACGCTGTCCATCACTGTCAATGACAACTGGGTAAGCTGAAGATGTGTTCCTAGCGGCTGCGGCCGACTGGCCGAGCGACTGGCCAGCCGAGCGGTAAGGGGACCAGGAAAACCAGGAACGTGAGCGCCACGCGTACTGCCGTGGCTGCGTCTACTCGACCGGAAAGGACCGTATCGCCATGCTGGACCGCGACTACCAGCGCCGCCCCGAGTAGGGCTAGGGAGAGCGGTGGTGGCCAGGCGCGGTCTGCACCGTTTCGCATCATGCGCAATCTTCGCTTTCTGTCAGTCGCGCTGGTCTATGCCAGCGGAGTCGGCGGCTTACCGGCTGCGAAGGGTGAGCGCAGCCAGCAGCCCGGCCAGCGTGACGACGCTCATGGTGTGAAAAGCGTCCGTCGCTGTGCCCAGGTCGAGCACATAGCCAAGTAGCAATGGGCCGAGCATCATGCCGAAGACCTGGAAGGTGAAGAACAGGCCATAGGCCGCGCCGGCCAACTCCGGCACGACCACCTCGGCGGGGATGGCGAGTGCCGTCGGGAAGAACATGGCGCAGCCGACGCCCATGAACGTGATCACGACCAGCAGGCCTGGGACGCCAATCCCCGGCGAGACAGCGACGAACGGCACCGCCAGCGAGCCGGCGAGGTAGACGGCGAAGGCGCCGACGATGAACGGCTTCCGGCGCCCCAACCGGTCGGATAGGCCGCCCCACAGCGGGGCGAACGGGATGTCGATGACGAGTAGCAGGGATGTGATGAGCGCGGCCACCCACGGCGCGACGCCCGCATAGCCGACGAGTATCGTGGGCGCCCAGGTGGTAAAGGCGAGGATAGCCGCGTAGCCGAAGGTGGTCGTGGCGGCCAGGCGCCACAGCTCCGCGCTGGTAAGCGCCAGTGCCGGATTGACGGGCAGGCTGTGCCCCCCGGCGTCCGCGGCGCCCACGCGGCCGCGGCCCACCAGGGCCTCGAAGACGAGGAACGCGCTGCCGACGATCAGCGTAGCCACAAGCGTCGCCGGGCGCCAGTCCAGCGCCTGCCCGAGCGGGGCGAGCAGGTTGAACGCCAGCCCGGTGCCGACGGGGAGCCCGGCGGCGAAGACGCCGAGCGCGAGGCCGCGCTGCTGCTTGCCGAAAGACTGGGTCGCGATCTTGAGCAGCGTGATCAGCAGCAGGCCACCGCCCATCCCGGAGACGATCCGGCCGAGCAGCAGGAGGGGAAAGGAACCTGCCAGGGCCGTGAGCAGACCGCCCACCAGCATGGCGGCGAAGGACAGGCGTCCCGTGCGTGCGATACCCAGCCGGTCCACCAACACCCCTGCCGGCACGCAGAACAGCACGAGCGGCGCCATGAACAGCGTCATGACCAGTGAGGCCAGTTGGTGGCTCACCCCGAACTCGCCGGTGAGGCGATCCAGAAGCGGTGGAAATACTTGCAGCAAAACGCCAAAGGCGCAGTAGGCGTAGAACAGCAGGAGATAGGTCGATCGCCCTGCCGTGCGATGCGAGATCAGTGCGTGCATCGCGTGTCTCTCACTGCCGGCCGGTGGTCGGCAAGGAGGAACTCTGGGGGGGGCGGGCGTCACTCTGTGCGCTCAGCCACTGCCGGGCGATCACTCCGGCCACGTCGGATGGCTGCACGTCGCACCGCGTGGGGTGGATACGACGCCAGAGGAGGTAACCGCTGAGCACCAGGAGTGCCGCGGCGGGAACCAGCCAGAGCGCCTCGGCCGTGAGCCAAGCCCACGCGGCCGGCAGCACAGCCGCGCCAAGAAGCACTAGGAGCGGCACGACACAGCACGCCGCAGGCAACAGCAAGAGCAGCCACGAGCCGCCGCGACGCCCTTCATCATCCATTGTCGACCTCCGTGCGATTCATGTCGTCCGGCTAGACGGACGCGGGAAAACCTGCCTCGCCCAGCGCTTCGGAGAGTGTCTCGGTGTTCACCAGTCTGTAGTCGTAGACTACCGTCACGCGACCGGCGCGCTCGTCTACGTCGACCTGTCGAACCCCTGGTAGAGCGTGCAGCGCTTCCATAACCAAAATGGATGGCGAGAACGAGCAGCAGCTTAATTGGCTCGTCGCCATGCGCGGGAGATTTGGAACCGACAGTGTGGCGCAGTCAAAAGGGGCGGGCGCGCCGGCCGGATCGACCAGGGACGGCCCGACGGCAAGGCTAAAGGTGTTCTGTGGCGGTATTTTCATCGTCTCCTCAGCGGGTGCACTCGGCGCACTGCCAGATGTTCGCTTCAAGCGTATGCCCGTAACCGGTACAGAGGCTGAAAGCCGCCCCTTCCTGCCTGAACATCGCCTGAACATCGCTTGAATTGAGTCGGGGTAGCGGGTTCGTTCTAAGGTCCCAAGGGTTCGTCCCAAGGTCTTAAGATCCCTGCGCCAGGTGGTAGACAGACGTTCCGGGCGGTTTCGGGGCAATCTCAAGGCTGTGTCAGTATTGTCGGTAATGATGGACGGGAGATCCTGGGCATTCAGGCGACGTTCAGGCAGAGAGGGCATCCGTTGAGGCGCCGTTCCGTGCGCCCAGCGCACGCTATTGCTATGGCGACCCCGAAAGCGCCGCAGATGGCGCCCAAACAGATGCACCGGCACACAACGGCCTCGTGCAGTGACGCCGCCGCCGCCGCCTGTCCTGATCGCTCCGTGGATCGACGTCCGGGTGACGAACGAGCACCGCCGGCTCCGTCGATCTACTGCCTGGGCGACGATCCCGCACTCCGCGACCTCCTCGTCGAGAATCTGCGGCGGCGGGGGTATGAGGTGCTGGAGGTGGCGGCCGGAGGCCCCACGGCGATGGTGGCAGCAACGCCTGCGGCGATGCCGGCTGATCGACCGCCGGTGGCCGGCCCCGTTCCACCGGCGCAATCCACCTCATCTCTCATCCTGGTTTGCGAACTGAGCCGACCCGAGCCGGCCTGCTGGGCCGCGGCGGCGCGTGTGCGGGTTGAGTATGGGGCGGCCGTCCCGCTCGTGCTGCTGAGCGACGCCTGGCCGGATCGCCGCCGCCTGGCGGAGCTGGAGCCGTGTCTGTACCTGCGCAAACCGGTCGCGATTGGCGATGTCCTGGAGGCAATCTACTGCGCCGAGCGACTGGAAAGCCGCGGCGCAGCTGCGTGCCGCACCGCCGGTGACCAAGAAAGGTGACCACCGTGACGGCCTCGTGCGCCGCGCACGAACCAAACGTCTGCGTGCCGCTCGTTACAGGGGCGTGGTCCGGCGGATGCACGACGTCAGGAACGGACACGGTGGCGTGTCACGCAAGCACCTACCTTTTGGGCAGGCCCGACGCACCCGCCCAGTTGGATGCCACCGAACCGCGGCGCGCCGCTTGCCCCCAAGGCGTGCCAGCCACGCCGGTGCAGTACGGCCTGTTCGACGATACGGCTCTAGTTTGCCTGGTGGGCGTGCACGATGCGCAGGCGCTGGATGCGCTGTACAACCGGTATTCCCGGCCGGTCTTTTCGTTGGCACTCAAGATCGTCGGCGATCGCGAGGTCACTGAAGATGTGGTGCAGGAGGTGTTTCTTCGCCTCTGGACTCGTGCCGGCGGCTACAGTTCCGCGCGCGGCAAGCTGCTAAGCTGGCTGCTTACCATCACCCATCATCGGGCGATCGACGAGCTCCGTCGGCGGCGCGCACGCCCACAGATCGGCGGGCTCGAAGAGGGCGTTGCCGCAATCGAGGAACCCGGAGCCGATCCCGCAACGCTGCTTGCCTGCCTCGATGAGTGTAAAGTCGTGCGCTGGGCGCTGGCGCAACTACCGGAGCAGCAACGCCAGCCGATCGTGCTGGCCTACTACGGTGGGCTCACGCAGGGAGAAATCGTGCGCGCGCTCAAGGCTTTGAGTTTGGACAAATGAGTAGCGGCCGCGGTTCCCAGCGAGGAAGTGGCACGAGGGGGAGGGGAGAGGAGGCAGGGCCGTTAGGCGGTCGCGGCGGTGCGGCGGCGGGCCTTTTGGCGCGTGCGC
>JACQGX010000327.1 GCA_016199265.1 Chloroflexota bacterium
GGACGACCTCTACCTCGGGGGGATGGGGCCGCGCACCGGCAAGGCGGTGCTGGATTTGTCGCGGGCGCTGCACGGATGAGTCGCGGATGAGTCGCTCGATTGCCGATCTGACAACTACGCCTCCCATGGGGGAAGCGATCGGGTCTACCGCCACGTCTGACGCGGTGAGTGCGTTCCCAGCCGTCTTACGCTGGACGCCGCTGCCGTTGCTGGCGGTCCTCCTCGTGGCCGCCATGCTGCTGGCCGCCGGCGTCGGCGCCGTTCACCTGGCGCCGGGACAGACGGTGACTATCCTCTTCGGCTGGATCGGGCTGGCGCTGCCAATCGAGTACACGGCGCAGCAGGAGGCGGTGCTGCTGGCGATCCGGCTGCCGCGCGTGCTGCTGGCCGCGCTGGTCGGCGGCGGCTTGGCCATCGCCGGGGCCACGCTGCAGGGCGTCTTTCGGAACCCCCTCGCCGATCCCGGCCTGATCGGCGTCTCCGGCGGCGCGGCGCTGGGGGCCGTGTCGGTGATCGTGCTGGGGCTGCGTCCCTTCGGGCTCTACACGCTGCCGCTGGCCGCCTTCGGGGGAGGCCTGCTCACGACGCTGCTGGTGTATCGCCTCGCCCGACGCGGGGGGCGGACGGAGGTGACCACACTCCTCCTGGTGGGGTTGGCGCTGAACGCGCTTTTGGGTGCGCTGACCAGTTTTTTCACCTTTCTCGCCACCGATCCGCAGTTACGCTCGATCGTCTTCTGGCTGATGGGCGGGCTGGGCACGGCGACGTGGCGAGCGCTCACCATGGTCGCGCCGTTCCTCCTGATTGGCACACTGCTCTTGCCCCGCTTCGCCCGCGCGCTCAACTTGCTGGCCCTAGGCGAAACGGAGGCCGGGCACCTGGGGGTGGAGACCGAGCGACTGCGCTGGATGACGATCACCCTGGCCGCGCTCGCCACCGGGGCCAGCGTCGCCGTCACCGGCATCATCGGCTTCGTCGGGCTGGTCACGCCGCACCTCCTGCGGCTGGCGCTCGGACCGGACCATCGTCTCTTGTTGCCCGCCAGCGCGCTCGGCGGCGCCACGCTGCTGGTGCTGGCCGACCTCGTGGCCCGCACCGTCGTGCGCCCGGCCGAGCTGCCCCTCGGGATCGTCACCGCCGCCGCCGGCGCGCCCTTCTTCCTCTACCTCATCTACCGCACCCGCGAACAGCAAGGCGGGTGGGGGTAAGTGAGTGCTGAGTGATGAGTCTGGAAGCACGTAGCGTTTCGTATCTGGTCGGTCGGCGGGCGCTCGTCGATAACGTCTCGTTGGCGTTGGGCCACGGTGAGGTGCTGGCAGTGGTTGGGCCGAACGGCGCGGGCAAGTCCACCCTACTGCGGCTGCTGGCCGGCGATCTCGAGCCGAGCAGCGGCGAGATCCTGCTCGACGGGCGGCCCCTGCAGGCGTATCGCCCCCCGGCACTGGCGCGGTGCCGCGCGGTGATGCCGCAGAGCACCGTGATCACGTTCGCTTTCTCCGCCTTGCAGGTGGTCTTGATGGGCCGCCATCCCCACCTTGGGCCGGGCGGCGAAGGCCCGGCCGATCTCGACGCGGTGCGGGCGGCGATGGTCCATACCGAAACGCTGGCGCTGGCGCAGCGCGCCTATCCCACGCTCTCCGGCGGCGAGCAGGCGCGCGTTACGCTGGCGCGGGTGCTTGCGCAGGAGACGCCGCTGCTCTTGCTGGACGAGCCGACGGCGCACCTCGATCCGCGCCACCAGCAAGCCGCCCTGCGCGTCGCGCGTGAGCTGGCCGAGCGCGGCGCCGGCGTGCTGGCCATCGTGCACGACCTCAACCTGGCGGCGGCCTACGCTGACCGGGTGGCGCTGCTGCACGAAGGACGGCTGGTGGCGTGCGGCGTGCCCTGGGGCGTCCTCACGGCCGAGCAGTTGTCGCCGGTGTTCCGCCTCCGGTTCGCCGTGCTGCCTCACCCGGCCCTGGACTGTCCCTTGCTCGTGCCGCTGCCGGCTGAACACGCCGGTGCACCGCGCTCACACGACATCCCTTTGGAGAGGAGAGACGAACCTGTATGTACGTCACGATGAACCACATTCCGGTGGCCGCCGGAAACGAGGACGCGTTCGAGGCCCGCTTCGCCGCCCGTCCGCGGCTGGTCGATCAGGTGCCCGGCTTCCGCTCGTTCGAATTGCTGCGGCCGCAGGCAGGGCCGCCGCACGGCATACCGCGGGGTAACGAGTACCTCGTGCTCACCCGCTGGGACGACCGGGCCAGCTTCGAGGCGTGGGCGAACGGCAGCGAGCGCCGGGCGGGCCATCGACGGGCGGTGTCCGGTCCCGAGCTGACCACGGGCCCCTCCTGGCTGACGACGCACGAGGTCTTCGAGGCGGCCCATGCCGGTGACTGGCAGGAAACAGCAGCGCACGCGGAGTTGCCAGTGGCGATGATGAATGTCGTCGACGTTGCACGGGGCTCCGAAGCGTTCTTCGAGGAGGTGTTCCGCACGCGTGAAGGCGGCGTCGAGGACCAGCCCGGCTTCCTCTCGCTCGAGGTGCTGCGACCCGTCGTGGGCACGTGGGAATCGGTCGGCGCAGCCGACGCAGCGAACGGTTCGACGGGCTCAGCCCAGAGCGGGCCGGAATCGGCGACCGCCACCGCCGGTACGACCGGCAGCGCCGGCAGTGGCGCGAGCACGTACGTCGTCTTTTCACGCTGGGCGAGCGCCGAGTACCATGCCGCCTGGACGCGCAGCGAAGCGTTCCGCCGTGCCCACGGCCGGCGCCGCTTGCCCGAAGGTGCGGTTGTCCGCGCCTCGCGCATCGTGCTCCCGGCGTACGCCTCGGCGCACGTGGCAGTTGGTTGAGAGGGGCGGTTTCATGGCAGTGGAATCAGCGAGAGAGCTTCAACAGGGGGCCGGCGCCGGCGGCGGAATCGAACGTAGGACCACGGCCACGCGGCTCTCGCCCCAGGACGCCGCCGTCTTGCGCGCCATCCGCACGCGGCGCAGTCACACCTTTGTGCTCCCGGAGGCGCCGCCGCGGGAGGCGATCGAGACGCTGCTGGAAGCGGCGAACCACGCGCCGAACCACCACCTGACGCAGCCGTGGCGGTTCTTTGTGTGCACCGGCGACGCCCGGTTACGTCTAGGTGAGGCCGTGCTGACCGGCATCGAGCAGCGGTGGCCGCGCGCCGATCCGGAGCAAGCGGCGGCGCGGCGCAAGAACGTGCCGCGGAGTTTCCTCCGCGCCCCGGTGGTGATCGCCGTGGCCGCCGCGCCGCCGGGGCACCCGCACACCGCGCCGTGGGAGGAGCTCGCCGCCACGGCTGCCGCGATCCAGAACCTGCTGCTGGCGGCCCACGCGATGGGTCTGGCCGCCTACTGGCGCTCGAACGGCACCGGGCTGGACACGGTCAAGGAGTTCCTTGATCTGGAGGCGGAGGCCCAACTCGTTGGCTTCGTCTACGTTGGCTACCCCGATCCGGCCGCCACTCTGCCGGAGAAGCCGCGACGACCATACGCCGAATTCGTGCGGTGGTTCGCGTGAGTGGGGGGACGGCGGACCCACCGTGTCTCACCCGCGGGCCGTCGTGCCCGCATTGTCGAATGGCAGTAGAGAACGAGCAAAGGAGAAACGATGGCGGCTGTGCACACGACGGATCGGCCCGCGGGACCGGCCGGTCAGGTAGCCGATTCAGCGGCCCACGACCTGCTCCGGCGAGCGTACGAGGCCACCTACCGTTTTCCGGTGGGGTTCGCCGGTCTTCGGGCGGCGCTCGAGTTCACGCGGGCGGCCGCGGAAACGCCGGAAGACGCCGAGGTGGTGCTGACGACGCGCGGCTGCGTCCAGGTGCGATCGCCAAGGGCAGTCAGCGTAGAGATCGATACCGACGCCGCCGGCCGCGACTGGCTGTGGCAGGAGATCGCGTCACTGGTGGGGCACCGGTGGCCGATCCCATACGGCGAGGCCGACGGGCGGCACGCGCTCCGCCTCGGGCCCGACGACGGCCATCCACTCGGGCGGCTGGTGGAGGTTCACGACCGGTTCCGCTCGCGTTACCGCGTGCGCGACGGCCAGATCGTCCAGATCACCCGAGAGATGGGCAAGATCCGCTTTTCGATCCACATCCAGGAGCGCTTCGCCACGGCCGATGGCCGGACCCTTCCTACCCACTTCAGCGTCTCGTACTGGGAGATTGGGGGCGGAGAGGGCGCGGCGGAAGCGCAACCGAAGCAAGCACATATGGGCGGGCGGCTGACGCGCGCCGACACGTACAGCGACACCTACGTCCGCGTCGCCGGGCACTATCTCCCCGCGTCGCGCCGCGTCATCACCGCCGACGACGGCGCATTGACCATTCACGAGCTGCGCCTGAGCGAACACACCGTCGACGTTGGCGGCCCGGCGGCGGCGCAGAATGGCTCGGCCACGGCAGCGCGTCTGGGAACTGAGGCCGGCGCCGGCCGCAGCAGTACCGAGCGGGAGCGGGACTGATGGAAGAACTCGAGCTGGTTGGTATCCAGGTGCCGTTCGGCGAACACCCGGTACTGATGCTTCGCAACCGAGCACGCAGCACGGGGTACGCGGTGGGCCTATCGGGGCATCAAGTGCGCATGCTCGAAGCAGCGTATGGCGTGTGCGACGGCTGTGGCGAGCGCGAGCCGGCGGTGCTCGGGCTCGCAGCGGCGCTTGGCCGGCGCGTACTGGGGGTGGCGATCTACATGGTCGAGCGGGCGAGCCCGAGAACGTGGCTGGTGTTGGCCGAGGCAAGTGGGAAGGCCGGCGCCGATCAGCCAACCGAGCTTCGCTCGCACGATCGGACTACGGGACCGGCGCGGCTGGCCGTGCCCGTCGCGCCGATCGAAGCCTTCGCCCTGGTCGTACGGGCGCCCACCCGGCTCGTCCGCGTGGAGACCGACGACATCGACGAAGTCTGCCGGCGCTGGCTCGGACCGGGTGAGTTGCCGGCGGGCGCGAAGGAAGCGCTGGGTGAGCGCGGTCATCGAGGCCCGGATATCCCGGCGCCCTTTCGAGCTGCGTTCCGGGCGGCGTTCGACTCGCAGGACACGTAGTTGCTGGTTGCTGGCCAGCGCGAGCAGTGGAAAAGTGACAGGACAGGAGAACCATGTTGATAGCGAATCAAGCGGTGCCCTCGCCATCAATTCGAGCAAGAGCAGATGCGCGAGCTGCTCAACGGCCGGATCAGCCCCCGCGATTACGGCACGCTTGTCCAGACGGAATGGGAGCGCCAGAAGCGCGCCAGCGCGCTGCCGACACAGCGCCGGTAAACTGCCCTCGCTTGGGCGACGCGCGCTCGCGGCTCGGCGAGGCGGTGCTGGAGAGGACGGCCGCTTGGTAGGGTATGCTGACATACCATGAAGCGAACTACCGTCAAACTCCCGGAGGATCTAGACGCCCGCCTCCGACAGGAGGCAGCCAGGCGACGCACGACCATCGCGGAGGTTACGCGGGAGGCACTCGAGGCGCACCTGGGCCCGGGCGAGCACCGCCGGCTTATCGCTGCCAAGGCCGGCCGGAGCGGCCGCACCGATATCTCCGAGCGGATTGAAGAGATTCTGCTGCGGGAGGTGGGGCCATAGCCGTCCTCGTCGACGCGGGTCCGCTTTACGCGTACGTGGACGCCGACGACCGGCATCACGAGCCCTGCCTGGAGCTTCTGGCCACGCACCCGGGGCCGCTGGTCGTGCCGTTGCTGGTTGTCACTGAGGTCGCGTACCTGCTCGCCTCGCGGCTCGGCGCGGAGGCAGAAGTGCGATTTCTTGGCGACTTGGCCAGCGGTGCCTTTGTGCTCGAGCCGGTCCATCCGGCCGATTGGTTGCGCGTTGCCGAGCTCGTGTGGCGCTATCGCGACCTTCCTCTCGGAACTGTCGATGCTTCTGTCGTCGCGGCGGCCGAACGGCTCGGCATTTCCGTCGTGGCAACGCTGGATCACCGTCACTCTAGAGTCGTTCGGCCCGCCCACACGGCGGCACTCACGCTCCTCCCCTAAGCGAAACCCGACCGGAATCGCCAGTTAGCTCTCAGCAGTCGGATGCATTGCGCACACCCGATTGACGATCAGGGGTAGAGTTAGGGTAACCTCATCTCAGGCATTAGCGTGGCCAAATGTGACCCACCGGTGCCGAGCGAGAGTGAGAGAACAGGAGAGCGACAGGCGTGTACGTCTGCCTGTGCAAGGGACTGACCGAATCGGACGTGGAGGCCTGTGTGCGGGCGGGGAGCACGACGCCTGAGGCGCTGATCGCCGCGCTGGGCCTCGACGGCGACGACACGTGCGGCCGGTGCGCCCGCGAAATTGACTGCCTGCTGCCGGACGCGCCGTCGCTACAGCCGTCGCTACAGTCGATACAGCCGGTGCAGGCAGGCCAAGCGGCGCCGCTTCTGGGATGGCGAGCCGCGCCCGTACGCGGCCGAATGTTGCCGGTACTCCAATCGCACGCGTTGGCATACGGCGGAGCCGGTCCGGCGTGATAACCTGTCTGTAGTGCCGCTATGTGGTGCCGCCCGCTCGTCGGCGGCGCGCGGCGCGATACTTGAGACTATCTACGCCGGGAGGCTGTGACGGTGAAGGCAAAAGAAGGTGTGCTCGACCTGCTGAACGGGATGCTCACGATCGAGCTCACGGCGATCAATCAGTACTTCGTGCAGGCCGAGATGTGCGCCAACTGGGGCTACGAGCGGCTGGCGAAGAAGCTGCGCAATCAGAGCATCGACGAGATGAAGGATGCCGAGCGACTGATCAAGCACATCCTGTATCTGGAAGGCGTGCCCAACATGCAGCGACTCGGCACGGTTAGGGTCGGCGAGAACGTCGAAGAGCACTTCCGGATCGACCTCGACACCGAACGGGACGCCGTGAACTACCTGGCCGGCGCGATCGCGCACTGTGCCAACGCTGGCGACTATACGACGCGCGCCATCTTCGAAGAGATGATCCAGGAGGAAGAAGCGCACGTCGACTGGTTCGAGACCCAGCTCGAAACGATCAGGCAAATCGGCCTCGAGCGCTATCTGGCGCAGCAGATTCACTAGGGAATCTGCCCTGGAAACGAAAGCAAGAAGCGGTGAGCCCCATGGGGCTCACCGCTCTTGTTGCCGTTAGGTTGGCGTTGTCGCTGCTTACGCCGCGATCTTTTCGGTCACCGGCTGAGGCTGCGTGACCGGGTGCGCGATGTCGAAGACGAGCTTGGCATGGGCACCGGTGCGCTGCACGTCGACGGTGACCTTGTCACCCGCGCCGACCTCCTTGGCCAGCGACTTGCGGGCGAGCGTATTCTCGACCTCGCGCTGGATCAGGCGGCGCAGCGGACGCGCGCCGTAGACCTCGTCGTAGCCCCGCTCCAGCAGCCAGTCCTTGGCTGCGTCGCTGAGCTCGAGCGTGATCTCGCGTTCGGTTAGCCGGCCACGCAGGTCGCGCAGCATCTTCTCGACCACCACGCGCAACTGCTCGCGCTCCAGCCGGTTGAAGACGATGATCTCGTCGATCCGGTTCAGGAACTCGGGCCGGAACGTCCGCTTCAGCGCGTCCATGATCTTGTCCCGCAGCTCGGCCTGCTTGGCCTCGGCATCGCGGCCGGCCGGGCGGAAGCCTAGCGGCGCGCTCTGCAGCGTGATGCTGCTCGTCCCGACATTGCTGGTCATGATCACCAGCGTGTTCCGGAAGTCGACCGTCCGCCCGTGGCCGTCGGTCAAGCGCCCGTCGTCCAGGATCTGGAGCAAGGCGTTGAAGACCTCCGGGTGCGCCTTTTCGACCTCGTCGAACAGGATCACCTGGTACGGCCGGCGGCGCACCGCCTCGGTCAACTGCCCGCCTTGGTCGTAGCCGACGTAGCCCGGTGGCGAGCCGAACAGACGCGACACCGTGTGCGGCTCCATGTACTCGCTCATGTCGAGCCGCAGCAGCGCATCCTCGTCGTCGAAGATGTACTCGGCGAGCGCCTTGGCCAGCTCGGTCTTGCCCACACCGGTGGGGCCGAGGAACAGGAAGCTTCCGATCGGCCGGCGCGGATCAGACAGACCCGAGCGCGAGCGACGGATCGCGTCGGCGATCGCCGCCACCGGCTCGTCCTGGCCGACCACCCGCTCGTGCAGCTTCTCTTCCAAGGTGAGCAGCTTCTCTGCTTCTTCGGTGTAGATATTGTTGGCCGGGATACCCGTCCACTTGGCGACGACCTCGGCCACGTCGTTCGGCGCGACTTCGGCCTCCTGGGCCGCGCCGTCATGCTCCAGGCCCGCGTTGTAGTCCTTCTCGAGCTGCAGACGCTCCTGGCGCAGCTTCATCGCCTTCTCGTAGTCGCGCTCGAGGGCCGCCTGGTCCTCTTCCTTGCGCAGGCGCTTGATCCGCGCGGCATTCTTCGCCGCGTCGGGATTCTGCGCGTAGCGGCGCAGGCGGACCTTCGCCGCCGCTTCGTCCATCACGTCGATCGCCTTGTCGGGCAGGAACCGCTCGGTGATGTAGCGGTCGGACAGCGTCGCCGACGCTTCGACGGCCTCGTCGGTGATCTTGAGATTGTGGTGCTGCTCGTAACGCTCGCGCAGCCCTCTCAAGATCTCGATCGTCGTCTCGACGTCCGGCTGCTCGACGTACACCGGCTGGAACCGCCGCTCGAACGCCGGATCACGCTCGATGCGCTGCCGGAACTCGTCGAGCGTCGTCGCGCCGATAGCATGCAACTCACCCCGCGCCAGCGCGGGCTTGAGCATGTTCGACGCGTCCATCGCGCCCTCGCCGGCGCCGGCGCCGACCAGCATGTGCAGCTCGTCGATGAAGAGGATGATCTCGCCCTTCTTGGACGTGATCTCGTTGAGCACCGCCTTGATCCGCTCTTCGAACTCGCCGCGGAACTTCGAACCGGCGAGCATCCCCGTCAGGTCGAGCCCGAGCAGGCGCTTGCCCTGCAGCGGCTCGGGCACCTCGTCGTTCGCGATGCGCTGCGCCAAGCCCTCGACGATCGCCGTCTTGCCCACGCCGGGCTCGCCGATCAAGACCGGGTTGCTCTTGGTGCGGCGGGCCAGCACCTCCATCGTGCGCAGGATCTCGTCGTGGCGGCCGATGACCGGGTCGAGCTTTCCCTCGCGTGCCATCTTCGTCAGGTCGACGGTGTAGCGCTCGAGCACCTTGTACTGGCCCTCGGCGCCCGGATCGTCGATCGAGCGATCGCCACGCAAGCCCTTGAACGCCTGGGCAGCCTTCTGTGGATCGATGCCGGCTTCGCTCAGCATCGCGGCGGCCGGGCCACCCTCGGCCATGATGGCCAGGAAGATGTGCTCCGCGCCGACGTACTGATCGCGGCTCTGATTCGCGGCAAAGACCGCGGCGTCGAGGACTTGCTTGCCCCGGCGGCCGAGATACATTTGCCCGGTTTGTGCCTGTCGCGGTTGCCGGCTCAGGTAGGTACGGACCGTTCGCGCGAGCGCCCGAGGATCCGCATCGAGCGCCGTCACGGCGTCCACAACAGGACCCTGCGGCTGCTCGAGCAGTGCGAGCAGGAAGTGCTCCGGCTCGACCGTGCTATGGCCGAACTCCTGGGCGACCACCTGGCTGCGCGCCATCGCCTCCTGGGCCTGCCGCGTGAAGCGTTCCATTGGATTCATGGTGTGTGTCTTACCTCTCATGTGAGCATGATTGAGTGAAACACGCTCAAGCAAAGTATAGTTGATGCAAGCAAGGGTGTAAAGGGTTCCCCTCTCCCCTGGTGGGAGAGGGGCTAGGGGTGAGGGGGAACTGGCATGATTCATCTCTACGTACCCATGAATAGCGACGACATCCGAACGAGATTTGTCCGTTACTTTGAGAGGCAGGGCCACCAGCACTTGCCGAGCGCTTCGCTAGTGCCGCACGGCGATCCCAGCGTGCTCTTTACCAGCGCCGGGATGCAGCAATTCAAGCCGTTCTACGTCCAACCGCACCTCGCACCGGCGCCCCGAGTCGTCACGGTCCAGCGGTGCCTGCGCACCGACGACATAGACGAGGTAGGCGACGACACACATCACTCGTTTTTTGAGATGCTGGGCAACTTCTCGTTCGGCGACTACTTCAAGCGCGAGGCGATTGCTTACGCCTACGAACTAGTTACCCAGGAGTATGGCCTGCCGCCGGAGCGCATCTGGGCAACCGTCTTTGGCGGCCAAGGCAACGTGCCGCCGGACGACGAGGCGGCGCAGCATTGGCAGGCGGCGGGTGTCTCCCCAGAGCGCATCCGCGCCTTTGACCATCGGGAGAACTGGTGGGGGCCCACCGGCGATGAGGGCCCATGCGGACCATGCTCAGAGATCCACCTGGACCTTGGACCGGCCGCCGGCTGCGGCCGGCCGCTGGACGAGTGCGGGCCCAACCACAACTGCGGCCGGTTCGTCGAGATCTGGAACCTCGTCTTCAACCAATACTACTCGCCGGTCAAGAAAGAGGCCATCTTTCGCAGCCCGGAGGGGACGCTCCGGCCGCTCGAACGGCCCGGTATCGATACGGGCGCTGGCTTCGAGCGGATCGCGGCTGTCCTGCAAGGCGTACCCTCCGCCTACGAGGCCGACGTACTCCGGCCGATCGTGCAGGAGGCGTCGGCGGCACTCGACGCGCCATACGGCGAGGACCCGGACATCACCCGTAGCCTACGAATCGTCGTCGACCATGCACGCGCGGTCACCTTCCTCATTGCCGACGGAGTGCTCCCGTCCAATGAGGAGCGGGGCTACGTCGTGCGCCGGCTCTTGCGGCGGGCCGTTCGGTACGGCCGGTTACTCGGACACAGCGGGCCATTTCTGGGCCGCCTGGTGCAGGCGGCGATCGAGCGGTTCGCGCCGCAGTACCCCTACCTGCGTGAGAAGCAGGCCGTGATCGGGCAAATCGTCGCGCAGGAGGAACAGCGGTTCGCCGAGACGCTCTCGGACGGGCTGCAGCTCTTGAACCGGGAGCTCGAGCTACTCGAGCGGCGGGGCAGCCAGGAGCGCGTCGTGCCGGCGGCGACGGGCTTCCGCCTTTACGATACGTACGGCTTCCCGGTCGAGCTGACGCAGGAGGTGGCGGCCGGCCGTGGATTCGAGGTCGACGTCGAGGGCTTCGAGGGGCTGCTGCGCTCGCGACAGGAGCAGAGCCGCGCCGGTCAGAAGTTCACCAAGCAGGAAGAGCTCGACCTGCCCAGCCTCAAGGTGGAATTCCTCGGCTATGAACGGATCGAGGTCGACGGCGCACGCGTCGAGTTCCTGAGCCAGGGCGGCGAGCGCGTCGCCACCGCCCACGCTTCTGATGCGGAGGTGTGGCTCGTGCTCGACCGGACGCCGTTCTACCCCGAGCGCGGCGGGCAGGTGGGCGATCGCGGCTGGCTGATTGGGCCGCACGGCCGGATGCAGGTGCGCACCACCCAGTCGCCGCTCGGCGAGGTGATCGTCCACGTCGGCGAAGTCGTCGAGGGGCACATCGCGCTGGGCGATCTCGTGCGCGCCGAAGTGCACGCTTCCGAGCGGCGCGCGACGATGCGCCACCACACCGCCACCCACCTGCTGCACGCGGCGCTCCGTGCCGAGCTGGGGCCGCACGTCCACCAGGCCGGCTCGCTCGTCGCGCCCGACCGGCTGCGCTTCGACTTCTCGCACGGGCAAGCGCTGACACCCGAGCAGCGGCGTGCCGTTCAACGGCGCGTCAACGACGCCATCCGGCGCAACCTGCCGGTGCGGATCGACGTTATGTCGCTTGACGCGGCGATGGAATCGGGTGCGATTGCCCTATTCGACGAGAAGTACGGCGACACGGCGCGCGTCGTGTCGATCGACGAGGTGAGCAAGGAGCTGTGCGGCGGAACGCACGTGGCCCGCACCGGCGACATCGGCTTCTTCGTGGTGGTTGGTGAGGCGAGCATCGGGTCGGGCATCCGGCGCATCGAGGCGCTCGCCGGCGAAGCCACCGAGGACTTCGTGAACAGGCAATTCGACGTGCTCGACGAGGTCGCCCGCGTCGCCGGCGTGCCGCGGGAGGAAACCCCGGCGCGCGTGTCGCAGATGACGGCCGAGCTCGCGGCGCTGCGGCGCCGGTTGGAGGCCGCCGAGCGCCGTGCCGCCTCCGGGAGCCTCGCCGAAGTGCTCGCCAAGGCAGAGAAGGTGACCGCGCCGCAGCGAACGTTCAAGCTGCTCGCGGCCGAGGTCGACGCCAGCGCGGCGCCGAACATAGAGCGCCTGCGGGAGGCCGCCGACTGGCTGCGCGATAAGCTCGGCGGCGCGAGCGTGATGCTGCTGGCGTCGGTACCCGACGGGCGGCCGCAGCTCCTGGCGACGGTATCGAAGGAGCTGACCGCGGCCGGCTTCGACGCCGGCAAGCTGTTCAAGGAGGCGGCACAGGCGATGGGTGCCCGTGGCGGCGGCCGGCTCGAATTGGCACAAGGCGGCGGCGGCGATCCGGCCAAGCTCGCCGCCGCGCTCGAACGCGGCCGCCGGGCAGCACGCGCGCAAGCAGGGGTGTCGTGACCGCCTCCAAGTCTTCCGATCGCCCCGGCTTGTCCGGCATATCCGGCTTGTCCAACCTGCCGGAACAGCTCGCGGCGGCCGCCGCCGCCGCGCGGCGCCTCGTGCGCCGCGCCTCGCCGCGGCGGCGCGAGAGCGACGACGGCGGGCCCGACGCCGAGGAGCAACGCTATCGCTCGGTGCTCGACCTCGGCACCTCCGCCATCAAAGCGCTGCTCGTCGAGCGGCCGGGTGAGCCGGACACGGCCACCTCGACCGATCGGGACAATGCGGCACGCCTTGAATCCGGCGCCCTCGCCGCGAAGCCGGCGATCGCCCCAATAGACGCGACGGCCGCAACGGGCCGAGGCGGTGTGTCGACGGCGGGCTCTGCCGCCGGTGTCGTCGTCCTTGCCGGCGCCGTCGTGCCGCGGCCGGACGAACGCGACGGGGTTGAGGCGCTCGTCGCGGCATGCGAGCGCTCACTCGTCACCTGTGAGGACGCCGCCGGTGTCATCCCGCGGCGGGTAACGATCGGCGTCGACGGCGCGCAGACCTTGGTCTCTCGAGGCAGCGCCGAATCCGAGCGCCGCCGCCCTGCGCGCCCGGTCACCGCCGACGAAGCCGACGCGCTCGTCGATCGCGCGGTCGACGCCGCGCGCGCGGCGGCACACCGCGAGCACGCGTCCGAGCACGCGGCGACGCCACCACTCGCGCCGCTGCGCACCACCATCGTCGCGTTCAGCCTCGACGGCCGCTCGCTCGCCGATCCGGCCGGCCGGCCCGGCGAGCATCTGCGCGCCGACGTGACTGCGGTATTTGCGCCGGAAGCCGAGCTGCAGCGGCTCGCCGCGCTGGCCGATGCGCTCGATCTCGAGCTCGACGCGCTCGTCGATGTGCCGTCCGCCATCGGCACCGTCTTCGGCCAGGCACGGGGCGAGCCGGCGCTGGTCCTGGACGTTGGCGGCCGGGTGACGACCGCCATGCTCGCCGGCTCGCACGGTGTCGAGGCGGTTTCGTCGTTCCCACTGGGCGGCTACGCGCTGGAAGAACGCTTGGCCGCCGAGCTGAGCGTCGACCTCGACGAGGCGCAGCGTGCGATCGCCGCGCACGCCGCCGGCGCGCCGGCACGCTTCCACAGCGGCGTCGCGGCGATTCGCGTCGTACGCCGCCTGGCAGAACACCACGCCGACGTGTGGCTCGACGCGCTCGAGCTCGCCTGCGCCAAGCTGGGGCGCGACCGCACGCTGCCGTCGCGCCTCCTGCTGTGCGGCGGCGCCGCCGGCCTCCCCGAGCTCCGCCGTGCCCTCGCCGAACGACGCTGGACGGCAGCCCTTCCCTTTCAGAAGCCCCCGACAGCACACCTCCTCGGCCTCGGCGACATCCCAGGCATACGTGCCGACACGTTACGCCTCCCATCGCTCCAGGCGATCCCCGCCGCCTGCGTCGCGCGATACGCGTAACCCGGAGTATTCACGCCGGCTCCGCTCACACCTCGCTCCCTCCCGCTCGCGGGTGCACGCAGAAGTTCCCGGTAGCGCGTGCGCGTCCTTCGACAAGCTCAGGATGAGCGGAGAAGAAACCGGAACAATTGCTTGCACCCGATGCCGAGGCACCTGCTCCGCGTCCGCGTTGGAGCAAGTGAGTCCCATGGCAGTAGTACCTGCTCCGCCGATTCTACTCGGCGAACGCCCCGAGCGCCTCGACGATTCAGCCTACGACGGCCGGCCGGGTGGGTTTCCGCTCTCCGGCCGGCCGCGGCGGTCCGAGTCGTCCCCAGCCGGCGAACCGCCAACCGCGCCCCACCGGGGGCACGTGCCGCTCACATCGCTCACCACCATCGCCGCGTACGTTGAACGCGCGGCTACCGAGACGGTCTCGCTTCACGAGCGCGATCTGCCGGTTGAGCTGCGCGCCAAGACTCCAATGGCCGTCCTACGCCGTCGCGCCGACAAGCGGGGCAAGCGCCTGCTGCTCGTCTGTGCCTCGCGCGAGTTACGCCGCGTGGCGCAGGCAGCCGGTGTGGAAACGGAATTCGACCCCACCCCCGACGCCTTCCCGATACCAGAAAGGGAGTCGACAGCAGAAAGATCGCCGGTTGGCGATGTCCGAAGCGCTGAGGGCAGCGAGGCCATATGGGGCACCATTTCGGCGGCCCGTGACCGCCTGGCGCAAAAGCCCCAGGCTAAGCCTGCGGAGAACGCGGCAGCGCCCGCCGCCTCGTCGGCGCGCCGCGAGGCAATCGGCCGGCTTCAGCCGACTTCGCCACCTCAGCCGCGCGCTTTCGCGCCTGGCGCCGTGCCGGATGCGCAACAGCGTTCCGTGGACTCGACCAAGGACGCGACCAACAGCACGCCGGAGGTGCAGCACGTTTCGTTGGACACGACCAGCAACGCTCAGTCAATCTGGTCTGCCGCACGCGTTCCGATGTCGCCCGCACTCTTGCTTCACCTTACCGGGGTGCGCACGCGACTGCAGGCCCTGCCATTAGCAGCGGCCGGTGATGCCGCGGCGCGGCGTTTCGCCACGACCGTGCGGTCGGATGCCGCCACGGCCATGCTGAAGCGCCTGCCGGCGGGTGTGGGACAGGCGCTCGCCCTGGGCGGGGTCTTTGGCACCGTCGTGCTCCTGCTGGCCCTGGCCATCGTTCCCAGCGCGACGGTTCAGTTGACATTGGTAACCGAATCCGTGGTGCTGGAGCTGCCGGTGATGGTCGATCCAGGCATCAAGAAGCCCGACGTCGCCAATGGAAAGCTGCCGGGGCGCACGATCAGCAAGGAGATCGTCGAGACCGCTCAGATCCCCACTACCGGCCGGCGTCCGTCGCCTGATGCGCGGGCATCGGGTGAAATCGTGCTCATCAACCGGTCGAATAAGTCGGTGACGCTGCCCAAAGGGACGGTCGCGCTCGCCGGCACAACGAAGTTCACCACCCTGAGCGACGTGACGGTGCCCGGCACCACGTTCTCGGGACCGCAGCAGCGCTTCGGCATGGGACGCGTTGGCGTGCAGGCGATGGCCGGTGGGCCGGCCGGCAACGTCGATCGGTTCCAGATCAACAAGCTCGAAGGGCCGCTTGCCGGCACGCTCGACGTACAGAACGACGCGCCGACGCGCGGCGGGAGCGACCGCACCGTGTCGTACGTCACCGCTGAAGATCAAAGGAAGCTGCACGAGTCGCTCTCCCGGACGCTTGCCGAGCGCCTGCAGCAGCAGCTCAAGGGCCAGCTCCCCGCGCTCGACAAGGAGAGCGCCGTACCCTGGAGTGGGCAAAATCCGGCGATCGTCGAGGCCGTGTTCAGCAAGAACGTCGACGAAGAGGCGCAGACGTTATCGCTCACGATGAAAATGCGCTACGGCGTCACCGTCTTCAACAACGCGAGCTACAACGCTTTCGTCGAGCAACTCGGCGCGAGCAAGGCCGGCCAGCTCCGGCCGGGCTTTCGAGCGGTGCACGGCAGCATCGAGCCACAGCCGCCCGCAGTCACCGGCATCGAAAACGGAGCCGTCCAGCTCACTGCTCTCGCCAAGGCCACGCTGGTGGCGCACGTCGACTCCGGCCGCGTGCGGTCCGACCTGGCCAACCGTCCGCTGGCCAGCGCGCACGCCCACATCGGCGCCATCCCCGGCGTCGCGGCCTACGAGCTGCGCTCCTGGCCCGGCTGGCTCGGTAGAATGCCGTGGCTTGGTTGGCGCATTTCAGTAGTCGGTAGTCAGTAGTCGGTAGTCAGATGGGAATGTACCGTATCCCACTGGGAGACTGTCGCGAAGTGAGTAACGACCGGTGACGGAGCGACCCCGCCGGGCGGCTTCAGCCCCCAGCGGCGGTGGCGGCCGCACCATCCGGCTCCGTTCACTGATCTTGGGACATTCTCACAACTGGCTGCTGGCCACCGACTACTGATCAATGGCCGCCGACCACCGGCAACCGACTACCGACTGCTGACCATGGGCGCAACACTGGGCCTTGACGTAGGCGAGCGGCGCATCGGCGTCGCGGTTGGCGACCCGAGCGGAAGCCTTGCTTCGCCGCTCACGACGGTCATGCGTACCTCCGACCGCGCCGCCGTCGAGGCGATTGGGCAGCTCGCCGCGACGCATGGGGCGGACATGATCGTCGTTGGGTTACCGCTGCAGGAGGATGGCAGCCCCTCGCCGCAGGCGGCGCGCACCCAGGCGTTTGCGCGCAAGCTGCGGGCCATTCCAGGAAGACAAGTGGTATTCTGGGACGAGCGGTACACGACGGTCGATGCCACCGAGCGTCTCACTGCCACGCGATCGAATGTGGCCCGCGCTTCCAGCGGCCGGCGGCGAGAGGCCGCGCGCCGGCGGCTCGACGCCGCCGCCGCGGCCGTGATGTTGCAGGATTACCTCAATCATCACTGAACCGAGGCCCCAGTCCAGAGCACGACCCATCTGGCACTCAACTATGGACTTCGGGCTCGGGACTGAGCAAAGGCAGCAAAACGGATGCGAATCGTCCTGGTGTTCCTCACGCTGATGGTGGTGAGCATCGCCGGCGTCGGCGTGCTCGTCAACACCGTGCTGCGCGGCGGTGAAGTGTTGCCCGCCCAAGCAGCCATCCGGAATCTCGCGAACAACGGCGGTAGCGGCAGCGCACCGCCGCCAGCCCCTCCGTCTGCCGAGACGCCTGCTCAGGTGCAGCCGCAGGCGAAACAAGAAGGATCTGAGCCGCCACGGCCCGTGGCGGCCGGCGAGAAGTTCACCTTCACCGTCCACCGAGGCGAGACGACCGCCTCGGTCGCTCAGCGCCTAGCGGAAATGGGCATGGTGCCCCATCCGCTGGTGTTCCGCTTCTGGGTACAGTGGCGCGGCGCCGAAGGGAAGCTCCAAGCCGGCGAGTATCAGCTCGTCCAAGGCCTGAGCATGGACGAGCTGATCGAGACGATGCAGGCGGCGAAAGCCAAGGACGTCGCCATTACCTTCGTCGAGGGCCGTCGCATCGAGGAATACGCCGAAGCGCTCGAGAAGGCCGACGTCGGAGTCGACGCCAAGCGGTTTCTCGACCTGGCCAAGCGCGGCCAGTTCACCTACGATTTCTTGGAGGCGAAGCCGCCCAGTGCCTCGCTCGAAGGCTTTCTCTTTCCCGACACATACCGTGTGATCCCGGGCAAGACCACGCCCGAAGAACTGATCCACATGATGCTCAAGCGCTTCGGCGAGACGATGACGGCGCAGGTGCGCGAGCAGTGCCGGCAGAACACCGGGCTCACGCTGTACGAGGCGGTGACGGTGGCATCGATCGTCGAGCGCGAGGCGCAGAAGAGAGATGAGCGCCCGACGATCGCCGCCGTCTACCTCAACCGGCTCCGTGAGAAGGAGGGCCTCTTCGCCGACCCGACGATCCAGTACGCGATCGGCAAACCGGGTGATTGGTGGCCCGTGCTACGCGACCTGCCGCGCAACATCACGCCCGACAGCCGGTACAACAGCTACGTCTTCGCGGAACTTCCCCCAAGCCCTATCGCCAATCCCGGCGCGTCGGCGTTCAAGGCGACCTGCGAGCCGGCGAAAGTCGACTACAAGTACTTTGTGCGCGACGACGTCAAGAACGACGGCTCGCACCAGTTCGCGCGCACCCTCGCCGAGCACGAGCGCAATCGACGCCTGTACCAGCGTAATTGACGGAGGGCGAACGACGAAGGACGAACGGCGTAAGTCCCGATCTGTGAGTCGTTCGTCCTTCGTCGTTCGCCCTCCGCCCTCCGCCTCTCCGCTTCCACCGATATCATGTAGTTCCAAGAATGAGTGCACGTCTCGAAACGTTACGCCGCCGCCTGTCTGCGACGGCGGGAGATGAGCAGGTCGATGGCCTGCTGGTCTCGAGCGCCGACAATCGACGGTATCTGAGTGGATTCACCGGCTCCGCCGGCTTCCTGATCATCACCGGCCAAGAGGCCATCCTGCTGACGGATTTCCGGTACGTCGAGCAGGCGACGGCGCAGGCGCCCCATTTCACCGTCGCGAAGATCGAGGCAACCGCCTGGCCCGCCCTCGCCGCCGAGCTCAAGCGCCTGAGGCATCGCCGGATTGGGTTCGAATCCGAGAATCTCACGGTCGACAGCCACCGCCGCCTACTTGAGGCGCTCCGCGAGTCCGGCGCCGAGGTCGAGCTCGTGCCACGGCGCGGCTTCGTGGAAGAACAGCGCCAGGCCAAAGATGCGCGCGAAGTCGAGTTGATCAGGCGCGCCGTCGAGCTGGCCGATCGTGCCTTCGAGACCGTCGCGGCGCGGTTGCGGCCCGGCGTCACCGAGCGCGAAGTCGCGTGGCGGCTCGAGGTCTACATGCGCGAACGTGGTGCCTCAGAGGTGTCCTTCCCTATCATTGTCGCGGCCGGACCCAACGGTGCGATGCCCCATCACCGGCCAACCGACCGTCCGATCGAGCGCGGTGAGCCGATCGTGATCGACATGGGCTGCAGGCTGAACGGGTATTGCTCGGACATGACCCGCACGATCACGCTGGGCGAGCCGGACGCGCAGTTTTGGCGCATCTACGACATTGTGCTGCGCGCCCAGCAGGCGTGCGAGGACGGGCTCAAGGCCGGGATACTCGGCAGGGATGCCGACGGGCTTGCCCGCGACGTCATCAAGGCTGCCGGCTACGTCGACCAGTTTGGCCACGGCACCGGGCACGGCGTTGGCCTGGCGGTCCACGAACACCCATGGCTGTCCCACACGCGCGGCGACATGCCGCTGCGCGAGGGCGCCGTGGTCACCGTCGAGCCGGGGATCTATCTTCCCGGGTGGGGTGGCATCCGCATCGAGGATATGGTCGTCGTCGGACCGGCGCGTGGCCTGATTCTCACCACCGCACACAAGCAGCCGGTCGTGTGACCGTTCAGGCGCCGTAAACACCCAAAACATGTCGACTTGCTCATTCCACCGCGCGGCCGGCGAAGACGGCGGTGGCCGGTGGAGGATTCTGGCTGAGGGGACTATCTCGAATGATCAATGTTGGCGAGCTTCGTAGAGGCGTGGCCATTGAGCTCGATGGCCGTATCTACAGCGTGATCGATTTTCAGCACATCAAGATGGGACGTGGCGGCGCGCAGGCGCGGCTCAAGCTGCGCGACCTGCGCACCGGCGCCATCTTCGACCGCACCTTTCCGGCATCGGAAAAGTTCGCCCGCATTCGGGTCGAGCGCCATCCGGTGCAATACCTCTATACGGACGGCGACCTCTATCACTTTATGGATCAGCAGACGTACGAGCAGCGTTCTGTTTCGCGCGAGCTGCTCGGCGACGCCGTCAACTACCTCAAGGATGGCATGCAGCTCGAGCTCGAGTACTACGGCGAGGAGCCGATCGGCGTCGAGCTCCCACTCAACGTCGAGCTGCGCGTCGAGCACACCGAGCCCGGCTTCCGGGGAGATACCGCCACGGGCGGGACCAAACCGGCCCGCCTGGAGACGGGGCTCGTCGTCAACGTCCCCCTCTTCGTCAACACCGGCGACATCATCCGCGTCGACACCCGCGACGGCAGCTACATCGAGCGGGTCTAAACCAAGTGCAAAGTGCAAAGTGCAAAGTGAGGGTCCCTGCAGGTTCCACCGTGGCTTTCCCTTCGTTCCGAGTTGCGGGTTCCGAGATCCTCATCAAGTATGGTGAAAGCGCAGCGACTCGGAACTCGGAACCAGGAACTCGGAACTCTTGCAGAAGGGGCGCACGTGACCGAAGAGCAGACGGGAGCGGTTTCCGACGAGGCACGGCTCGCGGCGCTTCTCGAAGGAGAAGTCCGCGCCGTACTCCGTGCGCTCCGGGGGAGCGCGGTCGACGAAATCAGGATCGAACACGGCGGCGTGCGCATCGCGCTGCGCCGCGAGTGGCAATCCGCCGCCGGCAGCGCGGCGCCGCCTGATAGCGCCGCGGCCGCGGGCGCAGACGGCGCCGCTGTGGGTGTGCCGCACCGGACCGAGATTCGGGCACACGTCGTCGGCGTTTTCCACCGCACACGGGAGCCCGATGGCCCGCATCTGGCGGCGGTCGACGACCAGATTCGGGCTGGCCAGGCGATCGGCGTCATCGAAACCCTCGGCCTGGCCAGCGACGTCGAGGCGCCCGCCGGCGGCCGGCTGGTCGAATTTGCCGTAGAGGACGGCGAGCCCGTCGAATACGGCCAGCTCCTGGCGGTGATCGCGCCTGGCTGAGCAGACGAGGACAGCCGGTGAGCTCGAGTTCACATGCTGATTGCCATCATTCGGGCCGGGGCGCTGGGGGATTTTCTGCTCGGCGTTCCGGCGCTGCGGGCGCTGCGGGCACACTTTCCCGGCGCGAAGCTGCACCTGGTGGGGCCGTGGCCGCAGGCCGGCTGGATCGCGGAGACGGCACTGGTCGCATCGGCCATCAGCGTCGACGCGCCTGAGCGGGCGCCGCTGTTCCTCGACTCTGATCTCCCCAGTGAACGCGGCAAGCTGGCAGCGGCGACGCCGCCGGCGCCGGCTGAACACGCCGACCTTGCCTCGGCAGACCTGGCGATTGTTTGGCTCCGCCGCCACGAATGCGTCGCGGCGAATCTGCGGCGGCTCGGTGTCGCCCGCGTGCTGGCGGCGCCGCCGTTTCCGCTGCCCGGGGAGCGGATACACGTCGCCGACTGGCTGCTGCAAACGCTCGAGCCGCTCGGCGTCGCACCTCCTCCGGACTGGGACCGGTACCCATGGCTCGAGACGACCTCTGAGGCGCGCGAGTGGGCAGCGGCGTGGTGCGCTGCCCACCTGGGCGACGAGCAATTCGTCGTCTTGCACGCAGGCAGCGGCAGCGCACGCAAGAACTGGCCCGCATCCCGGTGGACTGAAGTCGTTAGAGTGTTGCGCGCGCGAGACCGGCTGCCGTTCGTCCTGACCGCCGGGCCGGCGGACGACGATGCCGTTGCCGCGATGCAGCACGCGCTTCGAGAAGCCGGCAGCGGGGCCGATGCGCTATGCACCGGCCTCGCGCTCGGCCGGCTGGCCGCGTTGCTCCAGCGTGCCACCCTCTGTCTCGGCAACGACTCGGGCGTCACCCACCTCGCCGCTGGATTAGCTACGCCGACCGTCGCCGTGTTCGGCCCGACCGACCCCACCATCTGGGGCCCGCGCGGTCCGCGCGTTCGGACGCTCGGCGGCGTGGTGCAACACGAGCGGAGTGCGGCCACGCCGATTGCCAGCGTCGCAACGTGGCCGCAGCCAGATGAAGCCATCGCGGCGGCCGAGGGGCTGCTCAGGCGCGGCCGCGCTCGTCGCAGCACCTAACGCCGGACCAACACGCCATCTCGTGAATGCTCGTAGGGGCGTATAGACATACGCCCAGGCATCGTGGTGTAGGGGCGTATAGACATACGCCCAGGCATCGTGCCCGAAGAACGCGCGCCCGCATCCGCGAAGACCCACTCGACTCAAGAGCTATACACCACTTCCCCGTCGAACACCGTCTGGAGCACCTGCGCTTCCAGGATCGTCTCTGGCGCTCGATCCAGCACGTTGTGCGAGAGCACGACGAAATCGGCGCGCTTGCCGGGGGTGAGGCTGCCGGTGTACTGTTCCATGCCGGCGGCGTAGGCGGCGCCCGTGGTGTAGGCGCGGAGCGCGTCTTCGACGGCGATGCGCTCTTCGGGATACCAGCCGCCGAGCGGTGTGCCGTCGGGTCGACGGCGGGCGACGGCGGCATACATACCGGCGAGCGGATCGGCGGTCTCGACCGGCGCGTCGGAGCCAAACGCCAGCGTGGCCCCGCTCTCGAGGAGGCTGCGAAAGGCGTAGGCATAGCGCCCGCGCCGGCCCCACAGCCGGTCGACGAGATCCATGTCCTGGGTGGCATGGATCGGCTGCATCGAGGCAATGATGCCGAGCCGGGCCAGGCAGGGCAGGTCGTCGGGATGCAGTACTTGGACGTGCTCGATCCGCGGGCGCAGCCCGGCCGGCTGCCACACCTCGCGCGTCGCTTCGAACGCGTCGAGTACCATCCGATTGGCGCGGTCGCCGATGGCGTGGACGGCGCACGCGATCCCGCCGGCGGAGGCGCGCGCGATCGCCTCGCGCACGGCGTCCGGCGCCACCATCAGGATGCCGTAGTTGTCTTCGCTCCCTTCGAACGGCGCGAGCATCGCCGCCGTTTCCGAGCCGAGCGAGCCGTCGACGAACACCTTCATCGGCCCCACCCGCAAACGGTCGCTCCCGAAGCCGCTCCGTAGTCCGGTCGCGAGCGCGGCGTCGAGTTCATCGAAGGTAAGCATCATCGTTGCTCGCAGGCGCAGCTCGCCGCGGGCGTCGAGGCGCTGGAGCGTGCCGAACGTCTGCGCACCCTCAGGGATATGGACGCCGGTCACGCCAAGTTCGTGCAACTCGGCCATCGCCCGCCGCGCCGCCCGCTCGGCCTGCGCCTCGCTTGTCTCCGGGATGACGCGCTGCGCCAGCTCCATCGCACGCTCGAAGAGCAGCCCATCCGGTTCGCCGGCGGCGTCGCGCCCGATCCGGCCGGCGGCCGGATCGGGCGTCTGGCGATCGATCCCGGCTCCCGCGAGCGCGGCCGAGTTCAGCCACATCATATGCCCGTCCTTGCGCCGCAGCGCCACCGGCACCTCGGGCGCCACGCGGTCGAGCAGCCCTCTATCCGGAAAACGCCGCTCCTGCCACAGACTGTGGTCCCAACCCCAGCCCAGCACCCACTCACCCGGCGCCGCCGCGCGCGCGGCGGCGCCCACCCGCTCGAGCACGACCTCGAGCGAAGTGACGCCGGCAAGCGCTACGTGTTCGAGGTTCAGACCCAGGCTCAGAAAGTGGATGTGGCTGTCGGTAAATCCCGGCAGCACGCAGTGCCCGCCCAGATCGAACGTGGCGCAGTTTGGCCGCCCCTTCGCCAGACGGAGCACCTCCTCATTCGTCCCAACGTGGACAATCCGTCCATCGCGCGCGGCGAGCGCCTGCGCCAGCGGCCGGTGCTCGTCCATCGTGAAAACCTCGCCGTTGAAAGCCACGTGCCAGCGTTCTTCAGTTGCGCTCATGGTCACAATGCTGCCGGCTGCGACGTGGGATAATCAAGCATCGTGCGCATCCATCTACGCTATTTCGCCAGTATCCGCGAGGCGCTGGACAAACGCGAAGACGTCCGCGACGTGCCGCCCGGCACCACCGTCGCCACCATCTGGCAAGCTCTGGTCGCCGAACATCCCCAGTTGCGGGGACAGCGCTACCGGCCGGCGGTGAACCAAGAGTATGCCGGCGAAGACACCGTACTCGAGGACGGCGACGAAGTCGTATTCGTTCCTCCTGTGAGCGGCGGCCGGGTCGAAGGATTATTGGAGACGATGATGGAGACGAGGAACACGCCATGACACTCGCGCCCGAGCAGGCAATCTGCCGTATCACCCACGAGCCCATCGACGCGCAGGAGCTGATCGCGGCGGTGCAGACGCCGGCGGATGGCGCCGTCTGCGTCTTCTACGGCGTCGTCCGCGAAGATTCGCGCGACCGCAAAGTGCGCTATCTCGAATACGACGCCTTCCCCGAGATGGCCGAAAAGAAGATGCGGGAGATTCTCGACGAGGTCCGCACCACATGGCCCGACCAGCGGCCGGCCATCGTCCACCGCATCGGCCGGCTCGAGATCGGCGAGGCCAGCGTCGTCATCGCCGTCGCCTCGCCGCACCGCGCCGAATCGTTCGAAGCCGGCCGCTACATCATCGACCGCGTGAAGCAGGAAGTCCCCATCTGGAAAAAGGAGGTCTTCACCGACGGGGAAGCGTGGGTCGAGGGTTCCTAGTTCCGAGTTCCTGGTTGCTCGTTGAGGGGCCGAGCCCAGCGACATCGCGGAACGAGGAACCACGAACGAGGAACTCGGAACTCGGAACTAGCAGTCCGCGCACGCGCTGCCAGATGCGCTCGGCGATTTCTTCCAGTGGACGCGTACCGTCGACGACCAGAAACCGTGCTGGCTCGGCCTCGGCCAGGGTGAGGTAGCCCTCGCGCACGCGCTGGTGGAAGGTGAGGTCGCGCCGGTCGATTCGGTTGAGCTCGCCACTGCCGTCGCGAAACGCCGCCCGCTTGCGCTCGAGACCCACGGCGACGTCGATCTCGACGAGCACGGTCAGGTCGGGCACGAGCCCGCCGGTGGCGAACCGCGTGATCGTGCCCAACATTTCGAGGTCGAGCCCTTCGCCGTAGCCTTGATAGGCGAGTGTCGCGTCGAAGAACCGGTCGCTGATCACCGTCTTTCCGGCGGCGAGCGCCGGCCGGATCACCTCGGCGACGTGCTGTGCCCGGTCGGCGCTGAGCAGCAGCACCTGTGCCACCGGCGTGGGCGCCGGACGCTCGGGCGCGAGCAGCATCGCGCGCAGTTCTTTGCCGATCGGCGTGCCGCCTGGCTCACGCGTGTGGACAAGGGCGATGCCGGCACGCTCGAGCCGTTCTTGGAGGAGGCGCGACTGCGTCGATTTGCCGCCGCCTTCGGGCCCCTCGAACGTGATGAAGCGGCCGCGCATCAGTCCTGCCTGAAGAGCAGCACGCGGCGGTGCGGCTCACGACCGGCGCTCCTCGATCCCACGTTGTATTGTTGCGCGAGCTGGTGCTGCAGCCGCCGCATGTACGCGTTCTGCGGCGGCAGCTCGACCGGCTGCGACGTCGAGAGCACGTGTTGGATGGCGTCCTCGGTCTCCTGCAGGACGAGGTGCTCGATGTCGCGTTGCGGCTCGGCCGTTTGCATTCCGTAGAGCGCTTCCAGCGACTGCTGGATCTGGCTCACGGTGTTGCTCCGCAAGATGAACACCGGCTTTCCCGACTCCTCGGCGTCACGCACCGGCCCGAGGTTCTTGCGGTAGTAGTTCTTGAGCGTCATCACCACGTCGGCCTCAAGCACGTCTTTGGTGATCGTGACCGGCACGCGGAGCGCCTCGATCGCCGCCTCCAAGCGGTCACGATTTACGCCGTACGGATACACCTTCACCGGCCGAAGCGCGCCCGACGCGGTGCGCCGGAACCGATCCGATGGCGGCGCCAGTTCGAGTGCCTCGCCTTCATCCCTGTCGGACGATGGTTGCGCCGGCGCCCCGCGCGCCTCCTGGCCGCGCTCGTGCCTGCCGGTCGCCGCACGTGCCTCTTCGGTTGCCCAACTTCGCTCGTACCCGCCAAAGCCCTCGGTGCGCTCCGTCGGCCTACTGCCTGCAACGCCGGCAAGTTCCAGCCGCTCGATCTGTGCCACGCGGTCGGTCCGTTCTCCCCGTTCGGCGCGCTCGCCCCAGCCGCCGCGGCCGCCGCGCCTTCCGGCCCGCTCGCGCCAGTCGGTGATTTCCCCCATGCGGCTCGGCCCACCGACGCGCCGCCCGCGCTCCTCACCGGGTGCGAAACGACCGGGCACCTCCAGGCGTTGCTCGATCGTGCCGTCATCGCGCCGCCAGCGCATTTCCACCCCCGCCGGCAGGCCGCGCAAAACTGCGTCGACCGTTTCGGATACGTCGCGATGCACCGTCACCCGCTGGCGCTCCTGCATCTCGACGAGGACGTCGAAGGTGGGGGGCGCCTTGCGCTCAAGCACCGTCTTCTGGGTGCCCCGGCGGCGGGCCTCCTCGTCCCCGAGCGTGACCGGCTGGATGCCCCCGATCAGGTCGGCGAGCGTCGGGTTCATCATGATGTTCGCCAGCGTGTTGCCGTGCGCGGTGCCCACCAACTGCACCCCCCGCTCGGCGATCGTCCGCGCCGCCTCGGCCTCGAGCTCGGTGCCGATCTCGTCGATGACGATCACCTCGGGCATGTGGTTCTCCACCGCCTCGATCATCACCGCGTGCTGCTGCGTCGGGGTGGGCACCTGCATCCGGCGCGCCCGGCCGATGCCGGGGTGCGGGATGTCGCCGTCCCCCGCGATCTCGTTCGACGTGTCGACGATGATCACCCGCTTGTTCAGCTCGTCGGCCAGCACGCGCGCCACCTCGCGCAGCAGCGTCGTCTTGCCGACGCCCGGCTTGCCAAGAATGAGAATGCTCCGACCGCTCTCCACCAGGTCACGGATGATGTCCATCGTGCCCAGGACCGAGCGGCCGACGCGGCACGTGAGCCCGACAATCCGCCCCATGCGGTTGCGGATGGCCGAGATGCGGTGGAGCGTCCGCGGAATGCCGGCCCGGTTGTCGTCGCCGAACGCGCCGATCCGCGACACGACGTACTCGATGTCCTCGTGCGTGACTTCGTCCCGGCTCAGCAGCACCTCGCGGCCGGGAAACCGTGCCTCTGGCTCGCGGCCGAGGTCCATCACAATCTCCAACAGATGCTCGGTATCGTCGATGCCATCGAGCGGCTGGCGAATGTGTGGCGGCAGCGTGGCCAGCAGCAACTCAAGATCGTCGGTCGTCGACTGCTGGTACGACGGTACGATGTTCTCCACCAGACTTTCTGTTACCACCTTCGCCGCACGCCTTTACATTACCTTCTCGAGCACCGAGGTGAATCTGCGCTCCAGTACCGGCGCGGCGAGCTGCTTCACCATGAGGACATGGGCGTCGACCGGCTCGAATCCAACGTCCTCGAGCGCGGCCGTCAGCCGGCTTTGGTGCTCGCGCACGCGCATCAACACGCCGGACGCGAGCCGCGCCCCCAGCGTCTCGAGCGCAAACTCCACCAGCGGACGATGCAGGTCGACGGCACGCTCGTCGGCCATGATCCGCAGTGAGTGGGGTCCCCGACGCTGCTCACACAACTGGAGCCACGCCACCTTCTTGCTGTCGCGCTCGACCACCCACGACCGCGTCCGCGCTTGCTTCGTCAGCCGTTTTCTAAGGCTCTCCGGCGGCAGCTCCCAGCTCCTACTGCCTTTGCCCTCCGCCATCTGCACGACCTTGGGCGTACACGCCTGATAGAGCTGCAACAGCCCGAACGCATCGGCGCGGCGCTGCGGCCGCAGTCCGGCAATCGCCGCGCTCGCCGGTAGGCTCACCGGTGCCGGGTCGGGCGCCGCCGGTTGGCGGAAATAGGTGTATTCGCGGACGACCGGCGTAAACCCGACCTGACGGAACATGTCAAAGCGTCCGTCGTCTTCGGCGATCCGGGCAAAGAGCCGCTCGGCGCCGAGCGCGACGCCGGCATCGCACAGTTCGCCGAGCAGACGCGTCGCGCGACGGTCCGGCTGGCGATGTGACGGCGCCACCGCACCATCGCTGGCGTATGTCCCCGGCAGGCGCTCGACCACGAGGTACACCACGTCCCACTGGTGCGGCTCGCGCCGCGGACGCATCTGGCCCAAGCCGACCAGCCGACCGTCCTGCTCGGCGACAAAGCTGCGGGGGCCGACGACGCCGGGAACGGTGGCACCCCAGACCGAACGAAGCAGTCCCAGCGAGGGCGACCAGCGTGGCGCCCAGACGAGCGCTGCGCCGGCGGTGCGGCGTCGCCGCGTCTCGCGGATCAGCCGCGTCAACCCGGGCATATGCCACCAGCGGGCCGGCGTCACGGCGACGTTTGCTTGCATCGCGACTCTAGGCATATTGTACAGGCGGGGTTGCGCGCGTAGGCGTCTGCCTTCTATCTGCTTACTGCCCACTGCCTACCGCCTACCGCCTACTCATCTTTGCCGCTTTCTGATTGCCGCCAGGTATACTTACGTGACCCGCCATCTCGCGCCAGCGTAGGCCGAGACGGCAGGTTGTCAACGAAACGACCCTGGGCAGGCCAATGAAGTCCACTGCCCCTGCGGCGCGCGGGGGAGAGTGGGCTTCTTTCGTTTTCCTCGCATAAACCTGGCCAGCAATAAGGAAGCGGCACGGTCTCCATGCACCCCTTTCAAGCAGATAGATCGACAGCACCAACGGGCCCGGCACTATCGCTTCGACCCGCCGGGCCGGCAACTCCCGCTTGGCCGAAGACCGGCCTCTACGACCCGGCGTTCGAGCACGATGCCTGCGGCGTCGGCTTCGTCGCGCGGATCGACGGCACCCCAACACACCAGGTGTTGCAGCTCGGCCTCGAGGCCGTGACCAACGTGACTCACCGCGGCGCGATCGACGCCGACGCCAAGACCGGCGACGGCGCCGGGGTCCTCACGCAGTTGCCCCGGAGGCTGTTCGTCAAGGAGCTCGCCCAGCTTGGCGTCTCCGGTGTCAACCCCGCCGACGTTGCCGTGGCGATGATCTTCTTTCCGCGCGAGGACGAAGCGGTCGAGCGGCGCTGCCGCGAGATTGTCGAGCGCGTCTGCGATCGGCGCGGCTTGCGCCGGCAGGCGTGGCGACCGGTACCAGTCGATTCGTCGGTCCTCGGCGGCAAGGCGCTCGCGACGCAGCCGAAGATCCAGCAGCTCATTCTCGGGCGCCCGCTCGGCCTCGACGAAAACGACTACGAGCGCACGCTCTACCTCGCCCGCAAGGAGATCGAGCGCCGGATTGCCAACGAGGGCATCGGCGGCTTCTACATCGCGTCGATGTCGGCGTCGACGATCGTTTACAAGGGCCTCTTCGTCGCGCCCCAGCTCCGCGGGTTCTACCGCGATTTCTCCGATCCGGACTTTGAGACAGCGCTGTGCGTCTTTCACCAGCGCTACAGCACCAATACGTTCCCCAATTGGTTCCTCGCCCAGCCTTTCCGCATGCTCGCCCACAACGGCGAGATCAACACGCTGCAGGGCAACCGCAACTGGATGGCGGCGCGCGAGCCGGA
>JACQGX010000330.1 GCA_016199265.1 Chloroflexota bacterium
CAGCAGCAGGCGCGAGACGGGCGCATCGGGCGGGAGACCTTCTTCGACGAGCAGTTGTGGCGAACCGCCGATGTAGTAGTAACCCGGCGGGTCGCCGCCGAAGAGGGTGAAGCGGCGCGTCGCTGCCTCGAGCGATACGAGCCAGCGGCCGGCCACCGGCTCGAGCGGCATCTCGTTGCCCAGCTTGTCGACGAGCTGGGCCGACGTTCCCAGCCTCGGGAGGGAAACGCGGGCGGCGCCGGCGCCGCTCCACAGCACGCCGGTGCGGCGCGCGCCCGTCTGGAAGGCAACGTGGTGGATCCGCCACTGATAGCGCGGCGCATATCGGCGATACCCCGCGGGATCGGGCCGGTCGACGGTCACGAATTCGACGCGCTCGGCGCCGGAGCAGTAGCGCGTCGCCACCTGATAGGCTCGGTACGCAGGACGGATGCGCGCCGGGTCGTCGCTGGCGGGGTCTTCGTGGTAGCGCACCAGCCCCCACAGCTCGTCGGGAACGGGCGGCGGATCGTCCTGCATCGCCTGCCAGAAGAGCGTTTCGTACCCGGCGGCGATTCCCAGGGCGTACGCCTGGATCACAAAGCTCGCCTGCTCGTCGAGCGCAATGCGGAATCCGTCGCGGCGCGCGACCGGGTCCCATCCCTCGACCGCCGGATCGTCGTACGGCATGGCGTTCATCTCGGTGACCCAGACCGGTTTCTGGAGCCCGAACTGCGCCAGGCGCTCGTCGACGCCGATGCGGTCGCTTGCCTCGGCGGCCCAGGGGACGCCACCGCGCTTCCGATCGTAGATGTCGTGGGGGTTGCGGTAAAGGTTGAGGCCGACGACGTCGAAGAAGTAGACGTTCGCAGCGGCTTCCGGATCGCGGCTGGCAACGCGCAGAAACCTGGTCAGCCATTCCTTGTCGCGGTGGTAGCTGTACGGCGAGAGAACGATCCGCGCGTTGGGGTTGACAGAACGCGCGGCGATCCAGGCCAGCTTCACGAGGCGGTAGTACTGCTCGAGCGTCCCCGCCCAGGTGCTGTACATCGCGTTGGGACCCGTCGCTGGGATCTCGACTTCGTTCCAGATGGCCCAGGTGTCGATGCGGCCGGCATAGTGATAGGCGAGGCTTCGTACAGACCGCGCCCACGTGTTCTCGGGATCGTCGACCGGCAGATCGAGCCCTTTGGGCACCGAGCGCACGCCGTGCGCCGGATCGGTCTGGGCCCATTCGGGTGTACCCCGGAGCACCGCCATCACCTGGTAGCCGTGGCGCAGCGTCTGGCGGAGCGTGTCGTAGTCGACGTAGAAGTCGTTGAAGTCGTCGGGGCCACTCCGAAACACCTCGCCCCAATCGACGACCCAGCGCGTCCAGCGGGCGCCGAGCTGATGGGCGAAGCTCGCGGCAAGGAACCCTTCGTTAACACCGAAGTGGGTGTCGCCCGGCGGGATCACCGGCGGTGGCTCGGGCGTCGCCGTTGGTTCAGGGGCCGGCTCCGGCGTGGCGGCCGGCAGCACCGGCGACGGCGTGTGGGCGCTGGGTGCGGCCGCCGCCGGCGGCCAGTCAAGCGCGCAGCCGGCGGCCAAGGCCGAGGCGGCGGCACTGCCCGCGGCCAGCACCGCGCGGCGGCGCAACGGCGCGGAAGGCGAACGGCGTGTCGAGGAGCGTGTCGTGGAGGCGGGCGCGGCTGATGGTCCAAACACAGACATCTTGACAGAACGCACCAGACGCATCTAAGGCACCGGTTGCACCAACCAAACGCACAACCGCGTCGCCCCCGCTTGCGCTGGTGCGGGCGGAAACCAGCGGGCGGGGGCGACGCGCCAGGAATTGGAGAGGAGGACCTGCCAAGCTTATGGTGTCGCCGCCTCCTGAGCGACACCGTGTACCGCCGGCGAATCCACGCCGGTGGCCGTGTTGGTGCCCCAGACGAACGACGAAGGACGAGCGCTCGATCGCCCGTCGACGTTCGCCGTTCGAATTGCGTCTGGTTCCGGCCGGTACGGCCTCAAGCGGCACCGGCCGCCGGCGTTCGCCGCGACGTCGCAGTAGCCGAGGGCGACGCATCGCGGCTGCCAGAGGGTCGCCGTGGCCGGCAGCGCGGCGACGACCTCCTTGCGCATGAGTACGTGCAGGCGGCGCTGCTCGCGGCCGGCCAAAAGGCACAGGTGCTCGCCCATCGATGCCAGCAGCTCGCGCCAGCCCAACGCGAGGGCGACCGCGGCGCGCGGCGTCGTGCCGCCGGCTGCCATCTCAAGCAGCGTGCCGCGGGAAACCGTTCCGGCAGGAGACTGACCGTCGCCGAACCCATCCAGACCGTCGGGCCCCTCGACCGCATAGGCGAACCGATCCGCCCCAGCGACTTCGAAGCCGAAACGAGCGTCGTCGCCGGTACCGACCACGTCGACCAACCGGACGCGAGGCTCGCGTCGCTGCCACTCCGCACGCACTACTGCTTGCACCACGGCACGTACCTGTCTGTTCTACGTATCAGCGGGACCGGCCTATGTCTAATCTGCGTTACGGCCGGTCGGGGCATTAACCTGTCTGATGTAGCTTACAGCCGCGTGGCACGTCGCGTCAAGCTGTCTGATACATTTAACGCCATGGTCAGCGAGGTGCGCGGCGTCGACGTGGCGTGGGCGGGGAAGCAGTTGCGGGCGGTGCGTGAGGCGCGCGGCGTGAGCCAGGCGGCGCTGGCGCGCCTGGTCGGGACGCCACGCACGTATCTCATCGCGCTCGAGCAAGGGAAACACGAGCCGACGCTGGCGCTGCTCGGCCGGATCGCGGCCGCGCTGGGGCTTCCGCTGCGCGAATTGCTCTGGCAGCTCGCCGGCGAACCGTACGCCGATCCCCGCGCACCGCTTTCCGCCCGGGTGCGCCTACGGCGCGAGCGCTTAGGACTTCGGCCGGCGGATCTCGCCGCGCGCGCCGGCACGACGCGCGCCACCATCTCGCAGATCGAGCGCGGCACCAACGCGAACCCCGGACTGGGACTGCTCGTACGCCTGGCCGCGGCGCTCCACTGCTGCCCGAGCGAGCTGGCGCCGCCCGAACCGGCCGCGCCGGCCGGGCGCGACGGGTGAACGCGATCCGCCGCGCCCACGTGGCTGCGGCGCCGCAGCCACGCCGCAGCCACGCCGCAGCCACGCCGGCTCTCTGGCTGCCGGGCGACGCACCCGAGGTTCACTGCCGCAATTTCCGGCCGCGGTGGAAACGCGCGGTCAGAACGCGGTACCAAAGGGGCCACACGCGCATTCCTCGACGAGTGCGGCGCGGCGTCCGGCGCACCTCGAACACGGGGCCGCAGGTACGCCTCGCGCCGGCACCAGGCGGCGGCATGCGACGTGCCAAGCACACGCGCGCAGGGAGGGAACCGTTCGCAGGCTCGTGCGACCAGGAGCGCCGGCGCAACCGGGACGACGACCACCGGGTAGCGACGCACCGCCCCAGCGGCCGCGCTCAGCCGTGCCCACGACGGGATCCAAGGCACTGCCGATTTCGGCGGCGGTGACGGCGGCGACAACGGCCGCGGCGACGGCCGATCCGCGCTACCGGTTCCTCGCGCGCTTCGGCGCGACGATCCTCTCGGGCGGAATCGCCGCCATCCCGATGGCGCTCTATCACTACCAGGCCGCACTGGAGCTGGCCCCGCAGGAGGTCTGGTTCGTGGGGTACATCCTGGCGCACCGTTGGACCGATGCGCTGCCGTACCCGAGCCTGCGGCGCATGAGCCGCCGCACCGGCGTGAGCACGCAGATGCTCCATCGCTACAAACAGTCGTTGATCGAAAAGGGCTACCTCACGACGATCCCACGCCACCGGCCGAGCGGCGGGCGCACGTCGAACTTCTACGATTTCACCGGTCTGTTCCAGCGTCTCGAACAGCTCCTGCTGCACGACCGGCGCGACGGTTCGTGGCAACCGACGATAGACGAGGAGGGCCATGGCGACCATGGAGACCATGGCGACGATGCGCCGGAGGAAGGTGCTGGCGGCGTTCTCGTCGATGCGCCGCGCCGCGCCGCGAAGCAAGCCGTGCCACCGAGTCAACGCGAACCGGCAGGTGCGCCGCTCTCTTGGGGTGACGTTGCCAATGAGGTCGGTCAACGCGCGTTGACCGGGGGGAGTCGCACGGGATTGTCTGGGCCCAAGCACCCACAGGCGACGGCGGCTGGCCACGTTAGGTTGTCTGCCCCGGTCGCAGCCGCGGCATTACAGAACCAGAGACTCAGCGATCAGACACAACAACAGAGCGCTCCGCCGAGCCCAGATGGCGGGCCATCGCCTGGCCCCGAAAGAGGCGACCGGTTCTTTTCTTTACATAAGGGAGGTCCCCGAAGAGCCGTGCAAGCGCCATCTCCCAGCACAGACGGGCAGGCGAGCGCCGTGCCAGAGAGCGCCGGTCAGGCTCTCGCCGAACATCGTTGGGCCGCAGCGCTCGAGCGGCTGGCCGATCGCATCGCGGACGCACCGCTGCACTCGTGGATCGTCCCGCTCCGAGCGCTTCCGGCGGCGACCCCGACGCCGGTACAGGAGCGCGCCGACTTGCACGGCGAGGTGCCGCTCGTGCTGGCCTGCGCATCCAGCTTCCAGCGTGACCTCGTCGACCGCCGCTACCGCAAGCTCATCGAGGAGGTCATCGGCGCGCCGGTCGAGCTGGTGGTAGCTCCCGAGTAGCGCCGCCTCTCACGCTGAAGCCCTCCTTCCACCCGCAGCCTCGCCGGCCCCCGGAGCGTACAATCTGGCCATCATGAACGATAATGCGAATTAGCTTGCGTCTCACTTGGCGGGGGTGAGCCGGCTCATCCCCGCCGCACGTTGGAAGTGTGGAAGCCCGCGATGGCACTGATACCTCCCGAAGATGCTGTGATTCTCGATGGCGCAGCGGGCCCACGCGGCGCGCACGATGCGCCACGCCGGTCGAATCCGGCAAGTGCAGCGCATCCGGCGCCGGCGGTTGGTGCCGCCGTCCGCACGTTCGTCGCCACGCTCACCGGCAAATCGCCGAAGACCGAGCGGACGTACACGACGGCGCTGGCGCGCTTCCAGGAGTTCTTGGAGGAGGAAGGACTGCCGGCCTCGGCGGTGCCGACCGACGCGCTGCCGGCGACGATTCTCGAGCGCTTCTACGCCTGGCTGGTGCAGAGCTACGGCCGCGACCGGCGGGCCACCGTCGCCACGTACCTCGCCGGCGCGCGCGCCTTCGTCGCCTTTCTCGACCGGCGCGGCCTGCTCGCGCCCGAGACGACGTCGGAACAGATGCGCGGGCACCTGCGCGAGGTGATCGGTAAGGCGCCGTACAAAACGCCCCGCGTCGACCGGGCGCTGCCGCTGATCGTCGTCGAGGCCGACCGCTCGCCGTTGCCGGCGCCGGGCCCCAAGCACGAGCGCGCGCGGCTCGAGGTGCTGCGCGATCGGGCGGTCCTGCACACGCTGTTCAGCACGGGGATGCGCCGCGAAGAGGCGGCGCGCCTCAACCGCGAGGATCTCGACGACGGCTGGTCGGCGCAGGCGCTGATCACCGGTAAGGGCGACAAAGAGCGTGTCGCGTTTTTCTCCGACGAGGCGCTGACGAGCGTCCGCGCCTACCTCCAAGCGCGAGCGGATCGGTACGCCCCGCTGTTTCTGCGGCACGATCGTAAACGCGGTCGCGCGCGGGGCAGCGGCGAAAACCTGCGCCTATCGCCGCTCGGCATCTGGCGCGTCGTCAAGCGGTACGCGGCGCTGGCGGGCGTCGAGGCCTCGCCGCACGATTTCCGTCACGCCAAAGCCTCGACGCTGCTCAACCGCGGCGCCAAGCTATCGGAGGTGCAGGATATCCTCGGCCACGCCTCCCCCGAGACGACCAAAAAGATCTACGCCCACTACGAAACCGCGCACCTGCGGGACGTCTTTGATAGGTACAGCGCCAGCGTCACCGAGCTGGCGTCCGAGGTGCGCCGGCGGTTCCCCCCTCACCCCTAGCCCCTCTCCCACCGGGGGAGAGGGAACGGCGGATTCCCCCTCTCCCCGACGTGGGAGAGGGGGCCGGGGGGTGAGGGGGCCACGAGCGGCGCACACAGATGACGCGCACCCTCTCGGTGCCGGCCGCTTGGCACCTTGTGCTACGCTTCACTTTGGAAAGTGGGCCGCGCCGCCTGGTCCCCCGCAGCGCCGCTGCGGCAGGCGGCACGGCTCTTGTCATGTGAATGGGTATCGCAACAGCAACGGCTACTCGAACGCCGGCGGCCGGCCCCACGGCGTCCCCGGCGCAGTCGATTGGACTCGATCCGATCGCGCGCGCGCGCTTCATCAACGAGCACCTGCCGGAGGAGACGCTCTACAGCGACGCAAAGCGCGCGGTCCAGGAGGGCTCGCGCGCCTCGTGGCGGCTCTCGCCGCAGCCATTCTGGCTCGACGAGGGTACGGTCGCCTTTCTCGAGCAACTGGGCCAGGACCTCTTCGCGTTTTACCGCGCGCTGAATTCGCTCTACTTTGCGTCGGTGCGCGGCACGCAGCCGGGGTGGATCGCCGAGTACTTCGACCTCGGCCGTCCGGACCAGCTTATCGACTACGGCCGCTTGAACCGCACGCGCAGCCACCTGCCGCGCGTCATCCGGCCCGACCTCTTCCTCACCGAGCACGGTTTCGTCGCGACCGAACTCGACTCGGTTCCGGGCGGCATCGGGTTCGGCGGCAGCCTGGCCGAGCCGTACGCCGCGCTCGGGTTTGACCTCGTCGGCGGCGCCACCGGTATGGTGGATGGCTTCGCGGCGCTGCTCGAAAGCGCCGCCGGCGAACCCAAGCCCCCGGCGGCAATCGTCGTCTCCGAGGAATCGGGCGACTACTGGGACGAGATGGCGTGGCTCGCCCGCACGCTCACGGCGCGCGGCCATCCGGTCCATGCGGTGCGGCCGCAAGACGTCCACTTTACCGAAGAAGCACTGCTCGTGCCGGAGGGCGGCTCGCCCGGGCCACGCGATCCGGCCAGCAGCGATCCGGCCACACCATTAGTGCCGGTGAAGGTGCTCTACCGCTTCTTTGAGCTGTACGACATCAAGAACGTCCCGAAATGGGAGTTGATGCTCTACGCGACGAAGAAACAACGGGTGGTGCTCACGCCGCCGGTGAAGAGCTTTCTCGAGGAGAAGCTGGGGTTCGCGTTGCTGCACCATCCCGTGCTGGCCGAGTTCTGGCGCCGCGAGCTCGGGCCGGAACGCCGCGAGCGGCTGCTGGGCGTCCTCCCGCCGACGTGGATTCTCGATCCCAGGGTGCTCCCGCCCCACGCCGTCGTGCCGGGGATCGAGCTCGCCCAGAAACCGGTGCAGTCGTGGGAGCAGCTCGTCGGGCTGACGCAGAAACAGCGCCGGCTGGTGTTGAAGCCGTCGGGATTCAGCGCCACCGCGTGGGGCAGCCGGGGCGTCAAGATCGGCCACGATCTGCCGGAGGAAGAATGGGCGGCGGCGGTACACGAGGCGCTCGCCGACTTCCCGCGCGTCCGCTGGGTGCTGCAGCGATTCGAGGATGTCCGGCGGGCGACGGTGGAGTGGTTTGACTTCGGGACACACGAGATGCAGCGTATGCCCGGCCGGGCGCGCCTGACACCGTACTACTTCGTGTCCGGCGACGAGGTCCGCCTGGGTGGTGCCACAGCCACCGTCGTACCAATCGACAAGAAGTTGATCCACGGCATGGTCGACGCAGTGATTGTTCCGTGTGCCATCCGCGCTGACGCGCAGTGAAGAATGCAGAGTGCAAAGTGCAAAGTGCAAAGTGATGTGCAGGAACAAATGCGGTGCATAGCGGCCTCTGAAACCATATTGCACTTTGCACTCGAACGGAGTGAGAAGATGGAAGAGTGGCAGTGTTTGCTGAAGGAGGGGATCAACAACGCGCAGCAACTGTTCGAGCGCTTCGGCGTCGATCAGGAGTTGGCGGATCGGATCTCGAGAGAATTCCGCATCCGGATCAACGCGTACTACCTTAGCCTGATCGAAGAGCCGGGAGATCCGATCTGGCGGCAAGTAGTACCCGATCCGGCCGAGCTCGAGGACGTCGACTGTCCGGACGATCCCCTCAATGAAGAAGGCGACAGCCCCGTCCCCAATCTCACCCACCGCTATCCGGACCGGGTGCTGTTTTTGGTCAACCACCAGTGCCCCATCTACTGTCGCTTCTGCACCCGCAAGCGCAAGGTAAGCGAGCCGGGGTGGTGGAATAAGGAGACGCTCAAGCTGGGTATCGACTACATCCGGGCCCATCCGGAGGTACGCGACATCATCATCTCGGGTGGCGATCCGATGATGCTGCCCGATCACATGATCGAGTGGATCTTGTCCGAGCTGCGCGCCATTCCGCACGTCGAGATCCTGCGCATCGGCTCGCGCGTGCCATGCGCGCTGCCGCAGCGGATCACGCCGGCGCTCTGCGAGATTATCAAGAAGTACCACCCGGTGTATGTCAACACGCACTTCAATCACCCGCGCGAGGTGACCGAGGTCGCCAAGAAGCACTGCGGCATGCTCGCCGATGCGGGGGTGCCGATTGGCTGCCAGACGGTGCTGCTCAAGGGCGTTAACGACGACCCCGCGGTGATGAAGGAGTTGATGCAGAAGCTGCTCGCGATCCGGGTGCGGCCCTACTACATCTATCAGGCCGATCTGACGAAGGGCACCAACTACTTCCGCACGCGGGTGGAGAAGGGGCTCGAGATCATCCGGGCGTTGCGCGGGCACACCTCGGGTCTGGCCGTGCCACACTTTGTGATCGACGCACCGGGCGGTGGGGGCAAGATCCCACTCCTCCCCGAGTACGTGGTCGAGCTCAACGATCGCGAGGTGGTGATGCGGAACTACGAGGGGAAGACCTATCGCTACCCGCAGGTGGCCGAGCCTCTCACCATTTCCACGGGGAGCAGCGTCACTGGTGCGGACAGAGCGAAGCACGACCGCGCACACACGCTGCGCATTCCCGAGCCGGCGGCGCTGGTGGAGTAGCGGCCCATGGCGCATCGGTAACCGTTGGCCAGGAATCGTCTACGAGCGGGGCATCGGGTTGATGCCCCGTTCGTGTGTCTGCGAGCACGTCGCGGCCGGCGGGGGCTTCCTGGACGGCGGGTCGGCTTGCGCTCCTGGGCCGGCAAGCAGGCACGTTTCTGTCACGACGCGAGGCAGAGATAGGGCGATTAGGGGAAAGGCGAGCACTGCCCGATACCCTCCTGGCGCGAACCTAGCCGAGCGACAGACTCTGTGGCCCGACATCCGCTCGCCGGACCGCCGCAGTCGGATTGCGGCCGCTGCCGCAGATGTCGGTTCGAAACGGTCGCGGGCACAAAAACCCTTGTGCGTCGGGCCACGCCGTCGTAATCTCAGTTCCACAGAACGCGGCCGCGCGTCGCTCGCCCACCGGGCGCCGCAAACAGGTCGCACACTACCTTCCGGGAGAGGACACACCTTGGATTCGCGTGCACTCGGGCCGAGGAGCTACGTTTGGCTATGGAGCGACTGTCGCGACGATCATTCGGAGCCAAGCTCCACCACGTTGCGCGGCGAGGCGGTGCGATGACGACCGAATTTCTCTCGCTTGTGCCGCTGATTCCCCGTCGCGCGCAATCTTCTGACGGTATCCCCAACCCCACCGAAGCGCGGGGCGCCTCGGCGGCCGGTGCGGCCGCCGAGGCGCCCCGCCGGTTCCGGCGGACGCAGGCACGGAGCAACCTTTTGCCTGCCGCGCCGTTGGACAGACTGGAGGAGGATAAGCAAGGCATGGCAGCCGGTACGGCCAGTGTGGCAGCTACGATGGCGGTCAGCGAGGCCACGCTCATCGCTCGTGCCCAGGCCGGTGATCACACGGCGTTTGAGGCGATCTTCACCCAGTACCAGACGCAGATCTACAACTACATCTACCGGCTGATGGGCAGCGCGGAAGACGCGTACGACCTGACGCAAGACACCTTCCTGAAAGCCTATCTTGCCTTGCCGAAGACCTCTGACGACCTCCGCGTCGGCGCCTGGTTGTACCGCATCGCGACCAACGTCTGTCTCGACGAGCTGCGGCATCGCAAGCTGGTCAAGTGGCAGCCGTGGGAAGCGTTCATCTCGGTGTTCCATCCGAGCCAGGTGGCGAAAGACAGCCCCGAGCGCGACTGCATCGATCGAGAGAACACCGAAGAGGTTCAGCTTATCCTGGACCGGCTCCACCCCAAATACCGGATGTGCCTCATCCTGAGGGAATACCACGACCTCTCGTACGACGAAATCGCCGAGGTGCTGAGCACGACGCGTGCGGCCGTCAAGTCACTTCTCTTCCGCGCGCGCGAAGAGTTCCGCCAGGTCTACGCCAAGGTCGAGCGCCAGCCGGGACGCGCGAAGGGCTAACACCGTCCATCGGCGTCGTCGTGTTTGCCGGCGGCTACGGCCGGTGGCCCGCCCGTCGAGGGTGTGGTCGCCGGTCGAGGCACCGCTTCGGGCCGGTACGCGTTAACCTTTGCAGAACTCCCAGCGGCAGGGTCCGGTGGCGTGGCAGCGAGCCGCCCACCACGAAGGGAAGACGGAGTGGCAGGCCTGGTCCATCGGGGTCGCGCAGACGATGGGCGCAATCGGCATCCGGAGCGTAGGGGGCGCAGTGGACGCGGACGGCGGAACGAGCACCCCACCGGCGAGGCACTGTCGGCGTACGTCGACGGCGAGCTCGCCGCCCCGGCACGCCTGCTTGTCGAGCAACACCTGCATGATTGCCCGGAGTGCCGGGATACGGTGGCGCACTACCGCGGCGCGAGCGACTTCTTCCAGCGCTTGCCGGCGCAACGCGCGCCGCTGTCGATCCGCCGCGATCTCTACCGGCGGATCGACACCGAACAGCGGCGGCGCCTGCGGTGGCTGCCCTTTCCCGGGCTGCCGAGCGGCCTGCCGCTCCCGAGTGCGAACGCCGTTGGCTTTATCGTGACGGCCGTGCTGCTCGCGGTGATGACGCCGCAACTCGCCGGCGTCTGGCGGGCGCTGGCCGGTATGCAGCCCAACAGCGAGGCGCAGCAGGCGACTGCTCCCACCGAAGTACCGTTCGCTACGCCAATGGTCACCGTCGAACCGGAAGCGGCGCCGCCGGGGCCGGCGGCGCCGACCGCGACGGCCATACCGGTCGTACCGGCTACCCAGGCCGCCCCGCCGGCATCGCCGTCGCCGGCCGGGCCGCCGAGCCCCGCGGCGACGCGGGCCGGGCCGGTGCCTCCGACACAGAGGGTGACGTCGACGGCGCCCGCCGGTGCGGCGGCGACGGCGCCCGCCGGGCCGGCGGCGTCGGCGACGGCCCCCAAGCCGACGGTGACGAGCCCCGCGTACGCGCTGCGCACGATCATCGGCACGGTCGACGCGGTCGATCGGAAGCAGAAGACGCTGCGTTTGACGACCGAGGCGAGTGCCAGTGTCCCGGCCCGGACGTGGCAAGTCGGCTGGTTCGAGGGCACCGCCGGATCGCACGCCAACGGCCGCAAGCTGAGCTTCGAAGAGGTCGGCATCGCCGATCATGTGGAAGTCACGGGGTTCGAGGCGCCGCAGGCGGGCACGCTGATGGCATCGAGCGTGCGGGTGCTCGTGTCGGCGGTGCCGCAGGCTTCGCCCGGGATCACGCGGCCGGCGCGCGTCCTGGTGCTGCTCGACGGCGCAGATAATCTGCGAGCGCCGCAGTTCGGCTTCACCGGCGACTGGATCAAGCGGCTCGGCGATACCGGCTACGCCGTCACAGCGCTGGAGCCGGTGCGGCTGACGGGTACGACCAACCTACAAGAGTTTTCGCTAATCGTAGTCGGCTATCCGGCGACGCTGTCGGACGCCGCGCTCCAGGCGGTGAGGAACAGCAAGGTACCGTTGCTCGTCGCCGATCCGCGCCTCGTCCAGCCGCTCGGCCTGGGGCTCAACGTCGATCCCATGCAGCCGACGCGGAGCATCGCCGGGAAGAAGGTTGAGGTCGTGGGGCAGGCCAGCCCGGTGACGAGCGGCTTCGCCGGCGAGGTCGATCTCGCGCGGGACACGCTGTACCGCACGGCGATCGTCGCCAATGGCACGGTGCTCGCGTGGATCAACGACGGCGGCCGCCGGCAGGCGGTCTGGTCACTCACCGGAAACGCCATGTACCTGGGTGTCTGGTGGAGCAACCATGGCCAGAATCACAACGCCACCTATTGGACGCTGTTCGACCGGAGTGTGCTCTATCTCGTCGGCCGCGACCCACTCTCCGGCGCGCCGGTAGGTACGTCGGCGCCGGCGCCGAGCCGATAGGCCCCCACGACAGCTCCCACGCCAATCGGCATCGGCTCGGCGGCGGGGCGCGATGCGCCCCGCCGCCGAGCGCAGTGAGGATGCTCAGCGAGTGCTACACTGCCTGGCCAGCGGGCTGAACAGCCGCATCGAGGAGGTATCGCCATGAAGATGCGCGCTGCAGTTGTGCGCGAACGGGGTGCACCGATCCAGGTCGAGGACGTCGAGCTCGAAGACCCGCGTGAAGGCGAAGTGCGGGTGAAGATCGTCGCCAGCGGCGTGTGCCACAGCTGCCTGCACGCCGCCGATGGGAGTTGGACGCACGTGCCGGTGCCGATCGTGCTCGGCGACGAGGGGGCGGGAATCGTCGACGCGGTCGGTCGCGGCGTGCGTAGCGTGCGCGAGGGCGATCACGTCATTCTGTCGTGGTCGCCGGCGTGCGGGCTGTGCCACTACTGCGCCATCGGCCGGCCGGTGCTGTGCGAGCGCCGTGCGCCGCGGCCCGGTATCCTGCCCGATGGCACGACCCGGCTCAGGTTGCGTGGTGAGACGCTCTACCACTTCGGCACCGTCGCCAGCCACGCCGAGTACAGCACGATACCCGAATCGTGCGCCATCCCCATCCGGCGCGACATGCCGCTCGAGACGGCGGCGCTGATCGGCTGCTCGGTGATGACCGGCGTCGGCTCGGTGCTCAACACGGCGCAGGTGCCGGCGGGCGCGAGTATGGCGGTCTTCGGCGCCGGCGGGATCGGGCTCAACGTGATCCAGGGCGGCGCGCTGGTGGCGGCGACGCCGATCATCGCCGTCGACGTGCTGCCGCACAAGCTCGACTACGCGAAGCGGCTGGGCGCGTCGCACACCGTCGACGCCGCCGCGCGGGATCCGGTGGAGGCGATCCAGGAGATCACGCGGCGCGGCGCCGACTTCACGTTCGTCGCCGTCGGTAATACCAAGGCGATCACCCAGGCGTGGGACGCGCTGGCGCCGGGCGGCACGTGCGTGCTGATCGGCCTGCCCGAGACGAGCGCGACGGTGACGTTCACCGCGCTGTCGCTCCAGGCGAACGAGAAAGTCTTACGGGGCAGCCGGTACGGCTCGGCGCGCATGCGCGACGACTTCCCGCGCCTGGTCGAGCTCTACCTGGCCGGCAAGCTCAGAATTGACGAGCTGATCAACCGCCGCTTCAGCCTGGACGAGACGGGCGCGGCGTACCAGGCGCTGGCCGCCGGCGAGCTGGCGCGCGGGTTGATCGTGCATTAGGGCGGCGGTATCGACGGGGGGCCGGACGAGACGTACCAGGTGCTCGCCGCCGGCGGGCAGGCTCCCGACGTGTTCTTTGGCACGGTCGCCTTCTACAAGGCCCGATACGCGGGCAAGGGCAAGCGATCAGTAGCCTTGAAGAAACTCTTGGATCGCCATCTTTGTGTCGGGATGGGTCTGGAATGGGCGTCTGGGGAAGCCATCCGGCTGAACTTCGAGAGCGTATCTCGTCGGGCTAGGTGACCGATTCCGGTACGACGTTGTGCGGCGGCTCGCCCTTCAGCACGCGGTGGAGGTTGGCGGCGATGGCGCGCATCTTGGTCCGGAAGGCGTCTGCCGTGCCGGCGGCGATGTGGGGCGTCAGGAGCACGCTGTCCAGCTTGAAGAGGGGATTGTCGGGATCGGGTGGTTCCCTCTCCAACACGTCGAGGCCCGCGGCCGCGATTCGTTTCGAGGCGAGCGCGGCGGCGAGGGCGGCCTCGTCGACGAGCGGACCGCGCGCGGTGTTGATTAACACAGCATGCGGGCGCATCAGGCGCAGCTCGCGCTCGCCAAGGATGTGGTGCGTCTGGGAGCTGAGCGGCAGGTGGAGGCTGACGATGTCGGCCTGCGCGAGGAGCTCGTCGAGCGGGGCGCGCCGTGCGCTGAGGGCGTGCTCGATCTCCGGCGGCGCCGGAAACGGATCGTAGTAGATCGCCGCAGCGTCGAAGGCGCGCGCGCGTTTGGCGACTTCGCGGCCGATGCGCCCGAAGCCGATGAGGCCGAGCGTCTTTCCGGCGAGCTCGAAGCTGCGCGACCGGTACTCCCACACCGGCCACGTGCCGGCGCGCACCGCCGGGTCGACCTCGCGCAGGTGCTTGTAGATCGCCAGGATCAGCAAGAGCGTATGCTCGGCGACGCCGATCGTGGTGCCTTCGGGCGTGAGCGCCACCGGCACGCCGGCGCGCCGGCACGCCGTTATGTCGATGTTGTCGTAGCCGACGCCCTGGTGGTGCACCAGGTACAGCCGGGGCGCGGCGCGCAGCACCGCCTCGTCGATGCGCGTCGTGGCGGCGACGATAAACGCCGCGCCGCGCGCGCGGCGCAGCAGCTCCTTGCGGTCGCGGCTGTCGACGACTTCGAGTCTAAGTGGTGGCGTAAACGCCTCTCCTGCACGATTGCTTGGAGGTCGGCAGGCAGCGGCTCGGCGTAGAGGACGAGAGGTCCGTCAACGGGCACGGGTGAGGCGGTAGACATATGGTGGTCCTGTGTAGTCGCAGACCTATCCCGTATGACACGCATGACGGATGGCGACTATCCTATCACACGCTGCAATCGATTGCGGCTCCAGCGAGCCGGAGCAGGTCTCCTACGTTGCGCGCAGGCAGTACGATAGCGCTTGTGATCGCACGTAGGCCGGCGTGGCTGTGGCCGCTTGTTTCCGTCGCTTTGCTCGTCGGTCTGGCCTGGCTTGCGATCACAGACGACGCGCGCGTCTGGCCGGTGCGGAACACGGCAGAGTATCACGTGTTGCGCTGGTGGTGGGACCGGTTCGGCGAGCCACTGCGCGGTGAACCGGGCGCGCTGCGCGGGATCGTGCGTGACGCGCAGGGCCGGTCGCTTGCCGGCGCGCACGTGCTGGTGGCGCGCTGGGATGGCACGTCGTACAGCGCGGTGACCGCCGTCGACGGGAGCTATCGCATCGGCGGCGTTCCCGCCGGCTCGTACGTACCGGTCGCCGGTGCATCCGGCCATGCCGGCGTCGCGCTGGGCCGCTGGTGGCCACCCTGGCTTCGCGTCGAGATCGCCGCCGGGAAGGACACGGTTGTCGACGCCGTGCTTCCGGTGGCAGCACCGCCGGTTGCCGGATCGAGCGCCACGACCGGCGTAAGTGCGGCCACGACACTCCGGTGCGAGAGCCCGCTGGCGAGCGAGGCGACGCGGCGCACGATCACGTTTGAGCACGGCCGGGGCCGGTGGCAGCAGGCCTGGTACTACGTACCGATCGACACCGGCGCGTCCTCCGCCGCACGCGCCGACGCATCCGGCGCTCCACCAACCAGTTCAGGTGCATACTTCCCGGTGCTGCTGACGGTGTACCCCGGGCCGGCCGACCAATGGGAGTGCGTGAGCGTACCATTGGCGGCGGCGGGCTATGCCGTATTGGCGGTTGGACCGGACTACAGCTTCGCGTTGGAACGTGACGTAGACGACCTACAAGGGCTGGTAGCGTACGTCCGCGCCGGAGGATTGGGGTATCTGGGCGCCGATGGCAGCCGTATCGGCGTGCTGGCGGGTAGTTACAGCAGTCTGCACGTCCAGCGGCTACTGCAACGCGATCGGGAGTACGCGGCAGCGCTGCTGCTCGGCCCGATCGCCGACCTGTTCGACATGCGCCGCCGCCTGGAGGACCGGACGTTCCTGCCACCGTTTGGCCTCGACCAGGCGCTGGTGGCGCTGGGGCTGCCCGACCGTCAGCCGCTGCGGTACTGGCGCTATTCGAGCGTGTACCACGTCCGTCGCGATCTGCCGCCGACGGACGTCATCCACAGCCGCAGCGACGACGTGGTGCCGTTCCAACAGGGCGAGCGGCTTGCGCGCGCGCTCGCCGCCGTCGGAGCGCCGTATGAGCTCCACATTCTCGAAGGCGCCGGCCACTACCTGCTCTCCGAGCGCGACGACGCCCTCAGGATCTACCGCTTGACGCTGGCATTTCTCGAAAAGCACCTATCCAGCCCCCTCATCCCCCAACCCCTTCTCCCACCTGGGGAGAAGGGGAGCAAGCAGCTCCCCGACGACCGTTCCCCCTCTCCCACCAGGGGAGAGGGGACTAGGGGGTGAGGGGGCATCGCGACGCCGGGGGTGAGGGGGCATCGCGACGCCGCTTGGCGCCGCGCCTCCCTGCACCGTAGACTGTCGCGGTCGGCGCTGCAGGAGTCGGAGACAGGCAAACACCAGAGGGAGGACGCATGACGGGAGGAAGACGGCCGAACGTGCTGCTGATCTTTGCCGACCAGCAGCGGTGGGACACACTTGGCGTCAACGGCAGTCCGATGGAGCTGATGCCGAATCTCGACCGGCTCGCGCGCGAGGGCACACGCTTTCTGCTGCCCATCACCAGCCAGCCGGTGTGCGCGCCGGCGCGGGCGTACTTGCTCACCGGCCAGTACGCTACCACGCACGGCGTGTGGCGCAACGGGCTGGGGCTGACGGGGCACGAGCGGACGCTGGCGTCGAGCTTCGGCGAAGCGGGATACCAGACGGGCTACATCGGCAAGTGGCACCTGGCGCCCAAGGAATGTGGCCCCGGGCCGGTGCCACCCGTGCACCGGGGTGGCTTCGCCGGCCTCTGGGAAGCCGCGAACGTCCTGGAATTCACGTCACAACCGTTCGAAACGGTGCTCTACGATGCGAACGACGACGAAATCCGGCCGCCCGGCTACCGGGTCGACGCGATGACCGACCGGGCGATCGACTTCCTGCGCCGCGCCCGCCGCGAGCCCTTCTTCCTGATGATCTCGTACCTCGAGCCGCACCACCAGAACGACGTCGACCGGTACGTCGCGCCCGAGGGGTACGAGGCGCGCTACGCCAACCCGTTCGTCCCGCCGGATCTCCGCCCGCTGCCGGGCAACTGGGGAGCGCAGCTTCCGGGCTACTACGGCTGCATCAAGAGCCTCGACGAGAACGTCGGGCGCTTGCTGGCGACGCTCGAGGAGCAGGGGTTGGCCGAAGACACCATCGTCGTCTACACCGCCGATCACGGCTGCCACTTCCGGACGCGCAACCAGGAATACAAGCGGAGCGCCCACGACAGCTCGCTGCGCGTCCCGCTCGTCATCTGGGGACCGGGCTTCAACCGGCGGCAGATCGTGCCCGAGCCCGTCGGGCTGGTGGACATCGCCCCCACGCTGCTCAAGGTGGCCGGTGTGGCTATTCCCGAGACGATGCAGGGCCGCTCGATGCTGCCGCTTATCGCGCGCGAGGCGCGCGAGTGGCCGGAAGAAGTGTTCGTCCAGATCAGCGAGTCGATGACCGGGCGGGCGCTCCGCACCGAACGCTGGACGTACTGCAGCATGTCGCCAGAGCGCGGCGCGCGCGCGGCCGGCAGCGACGTGTACGTCGAGTCCCACCTTTATGACAACTTTGCCGACCCACACCAGCACGTGAACCTCGTGGGACGCAGCCAGTACAAGGACGTGGCGAATCACCTGAGAGAGCGGCTGCGCGCCCGCATCATCGCCGCCGGCGAGCCCGAGCCGGTAATCCGCGAGCTCGGCGTCAATGCGCCGCCGTGACGAAAGGGCGCGAGGGCGAGAGGGCAGGGCGGCGCCACTTCGTCCCCTCTCCCAAAGGGAGAGGGCTAGGGTGAGGGCAGCCGCTCCCTTTGGACGAAACGAAGGAAAGAGCCAGGGTGAGGGCAGCCGCGGAATCGGGAAGGACCGCAGGAGAGTAACAGGGTAAGATTGGCCGTCGCCACGACGGCAACACCGCTGCCCTTCGTATCGCCCCGCCCACTTGCCTCTACGCACCTACCGATCCCACTGCATAGGAGTCTCACGTGCCACGCTTTGTGTTTGCTCGCAGTCCGCAGCTCGAACGGATTTGGCCGTTCGTCCACGATCGGCTCGTCGAACGTCTCGGTATGCTCGGCGAGGTCGAGGTCGTCAATCTCGGTCCGGAGGAAGTCTTGAGCGATCGCGTCAATCTGCGCGGCGTCGATGCCATCGCCAAGTTCGGCGGGCAGTTGACCGCGCGCTGCGTCGAGCAGGCGAATGCGCTCAAGGCGGTGGGGTGCAACACCGACAACACCGGTCGGGGCCTGCCGCTGGAAGCGCTGGCGAGCCGCGGTATTCCGCTGATCGACACGACGCGCGCCTGGGCACAGTCGGTCGCCGAGGTGGCGCTGTGTCTCGCGCTGGCGGCGCTACGGCGCGTTCCCCAGTGGCACGCCGACCTGGCCCGTGGCGAGCGTTCGTTCCGGTACGAAGCGCAGCAGTACTGCGACGCGACCGGGTTCGCCAATGGTGAGCTGGGCACCAAGCGCGTTGGTGTGATCGGTTTGGGGCAGATCGGCGGGCGGGTGGCTCGCTGGTGCGCTGCGCTCGGCGCCGACGCCGCCACCGGGCCGGACATCGCCGGACAGGTGGTGGGCTACGATCCGTACCTGCCGGAGGGCGTCGCCGAGGCGTGGGGCGTGCGCCGCGTCGAGATCGACGAACTCGTCGACCAAAGCGAGGTCGTCTTCGTCACCGTCCCGCCGACTCCCTCGGCCAGGCACCTGCTCAACCGCGGGCGCATCTCCCGGCTGCGTCGGGGCGCGCTGGTCGTCATTGTCACGCGTGCGCACGCCGTCGACATGGCGGCACTCCGCGAGCGCATCGTCGCAGACGAGTTGTGCGGCGCGTTCGACGTCTACGACGTCGAGCCACTGCCGGTGGACGATCCGTTGCGCGGGCGCGCCAACGTCGTCCACACACCCCACATCGCCGGCCGCACGCGCGACGCAAATCTCCGGAGCGCCGACCTGATCGCCGACGACTTCGCCCGCATCCTACGCGGCGATCCCCCGCAGCACGCGCTCAGCCGCGCCGCGATTAGCGCCCGGACGGGAGAGTGAGGCGCAGCCGACATAGCGGCTGCGCCTCCTCGTGCGTCGGTTGCCTTTACCGACTTGGCCGATTACGGCGCCGCGTTCGGGTCGCGCTCCCAGATACCAATCATGTTGCCCTCTGGATCGACGGCGATTGCGCCGCGTCCCATGCCCGGAACGGTGAACTCGTGGAGGACGGTACCCCCATTCGCCTGGATCTTCTCGGCGTACGTCTTGACCGACTCGACGGAAACGTAGTTCGTCGGGCGGGCGCCCTCGTTCTCGCCTGGGAAGATCGCCACGTCCACGCCCTCGTCGTCACCGGTGGTCGACGCCATCTTGTACGTGTCCATCCCTGGAGCGCTGCCGAATTGCCAGCCGAAGACGCCGCTGTAGAACGCCACCAGCTTGTCTGCGTCCGTGGCTGGGATCTCGTAGTGCACGATGGTGTACGTCGCCGTGTCCGGCTTCGCGGGTGTCTCGATTGCCATCTGCTGTTCTCCTTGCCGGCGCCGTCTTTCGTGTCTTACCGGCACCGCACTGATTCGAACGGGTGTACCAATCCAAAGTTGCGCGGATCGCGTCTTTGCGTGTACACGTAGCGCAGGCATAATGCAAGTGCCTATTGCTCCAGCGCCCGAGCGACAGATTCACAGGTCACGCAGGCGAGGCGGGCGCAAAGAAGCGTGAACAGAAGCGTGAAAGGGGAGTTAAAGGGACGTGAACGTCATCATCATCATGAACGATTCGCTGCGGCGCGACCACGTCGCGGCGTACGGGATGCCGGCGCCGTGGAAACGGCTTGGCCGGCCGGAAGGGGAGCCGTTTGTTCAGACGCCGAGCCTCGACCGTCTGGCGAAGCAGTCTGCCGTGTTCGAGCGGTTCTACGTGTCGTCGTATCCCACGATTCCCTGCCGGACGGACATCTTCACCGGGCGCTACAGCTTCCCGCACCGGCCGTGGCAGCCGCTCGAACCGGGCGACGTCGTGCTCTCCGAGCTCGTCCGCCAGGCGGGCTACCTGCCCGTGCTCTTCTTCGATACGCCGCCGCTGGCTAACGACAACGCCAACTTCACGCGCGGCTTTGCCGGCTGGCAGTGGCTGCGCGGCCAGCACGCCGACCGCTACAACGTCGATCCGATCGATCCGCCGCTCCCGGCTGCACCATACAAGCTCAAGGGCACGCCGCAGACCAAGCTCTATCTGCGCAACGCGGCCGAGCGCGTCTACGAGCGCGACTGGATGTGCGCCCGGACGCTCTCGGCGGCGATGGATTGGCTCGAGCGCAACCGCGAGCGCGGCCGCCCCGGCGGGCCGCCCGGTTTCGTGCTCTACGTCGACATGTGGGACCCGCACGAGCCGTTCGACGCGCCGTCGTTTGACCTCGAGCGCTACGCCGACCCGTCTTTCTCGGGTGACCAGATTATCTACCCCCAGTATGGCCGTCCGAGCTACTTCCCGCCAGAGGAGCACAACCACGTCCGCGCGCTCTATGCGGCGCTCGTCGCGCTGGCCGATCGCTGGCTCGGACACCTGCTCGACAAGCTCGACGTCGTCGGCTTGTCCGACAACACGCTGGTAATCCATTTGACCGACCACGGCCATCTGTTCGGCGAGCACGATCTGCAGGGCAAGCCCGGCGGTCCCTTGGGCACGCTCTATGAGCCGACGCTGCGAATTCCATTGATGATCCGCCACCCCGCCGGCATCGGCGCGGGCCAGCGCGTTTCGGGGCTGGCGCAGCACGTCGACCTGCTGCCGACGTTGCTCGAGTTCCTTGGCGTTCCCGCGCCCGCAGGGACCGACGGGCATTCGCTCTGGCCGCTGGTCCGCGGCGAGCAGGAGCGCATCCGCGACCATGCCTTCTCCGGTCGCTACCCCAACGCGCTGGCGCACAGCCGCGAGGAGGCGAGGCGTGTCGCCGTCTTCGACGGCGCGGCCGGCGTCGAGACCGGCTCGCGGTTGGTCGAGCCGCTCACCGTCACGACCGAAGAGTGGGCGCTGATCTGCCAGCCGCGCGGGCGTGCCTCCGAGCTCTACGATTTGCGCACCGATCCACATCAGGAGCGCGACGTCCTGCGTGACAATCCCGATGTCGCACGGGAGCTGCACAGCGCGCTGATCCGCTTCCTCGAGGGGACTGGCGCCTCGGCGGCGCGGATCGCCCCGTTCCGCGTCGACGTGACGCGAGGCGACGCCGAGCCTGAGCCTCCGGCGCTCGCCGCCGACACGCCGCTCTACGCCGGTGAGGACGAGCGCGGTACGATCTTCGCGTTCCGCGCCGAGGCGCAGGCTCGCGCATCCCTGCGGACGCGCGACGGCGAGCCACTGTCCCCTATCCACCAAGTCACCGCCGGTGAGCTTCTGCGCGCTAATCCCAAAGCGCTCCTGCACACGCCGACACAGTACTATTGGCTCGACGATCTTCTGGAGGGCAAGCAGTAATGCAACTGGGAGTGGCAGCTTCCGTGGGTTCTGTAAGGCTTCTGGCACGAACGCGCCGGGCGTTGGCGTTGGCGTCCGGACGAGCGCTCGTCGGCGTGGCAGGCATCGCCACACTTGGTGCCTGTGAAGTGACCGGCGGTCAGTCGGGCGATACTGCAAAGCCGGGACGCTTCAAGACCGGCATTACGCTGAACATGATGCAGTATGGTACGCAGCCCGAGGGCGAGAGCAAGCTGCAGGTGCTCAAGATGTTCGAGGAGAAGTACCCGGGCATCAAGACGAGCTTGGATAACACCGGTGGCAGCGGGTACGCCGACAAGCTGCAGGCGATGACGGCCGCCGGAACGCCGCCGGACGCCTTCTGGTTCAACCCCTCGCTGTATCTCGTTTACGTGCGCCGCGGCTTCTTCCTCGATCTCAGTCCGGTGATCAGGCGCGACAAGTACGACCTCTCGGACTTTGCCGAGAAATCCCTCCAGCAGTACAACTGGGAGGGCAAGCAGTGGGCGATGCCCAAGGACTTTCCCACGCGAGGCATGTTCTTTGACGTCTCCGTGTTCGACCAATCCGGGGTGGCGCATCCCCCGACCAACTACTCCGACCAGTCGTGGACGTGGGACCGGTTCCTCGAAGCGGCGCAAAAGCTCAGCCGCGAGCGGGGCGGCGTGACCCACTTCGGTCTGCAGAGTGGCACGGGCTTCCGGCAGTGGACGCCGTGGGTGCACGGCAACGGCGGCGAGTTCGTCAACAAAGACTGCATCGAGTGCCTCCTTCACGAAGCGCCCGCGATCGAGGCGCTGCAGTTCCTCCAGGACCTGCGTGTCAAGCATCGCATCTGGGCGCTTCGGGCCGATACGCAGCAGGGGGCGACGTTTCCGCTGGGCCGCGTCGGCATCACCGAGTCGGCGCCGCCCGGTGTGGGCACGCTCCGTCGCGAGATCCAAGGATTCGTCTGGGACGCGACGCACGTGCCGCGCGGCAAGAACGGCAAGTACGCCGCCAGCGGCGGCGGCACCGGCCAGAGTGTCGCCGGCGGCACGAAGTACCCGGACGAAGCGTGGGAGCTGCTCAAGCACCTGCTCAATCCGGAAGCGCTGCACATCGAGATCGTCAAAGATCAGCTCAATATGCCGGCGCGGAAGTCGCTCGCCAACAGCAAGGAGTACCTCAACTCCGGCCTGCCGCCGAGGAATCTCAAGGTGTTCGTTGACGGCCTGCCGTATCTGCGGCCGGACCCGCAGACGACCAACTGGGACGAAATCAGTCGGGCGCTCGATCAAGAAATGAGGCCGCTGTGGTCGGGCGAGAAGAGCCCGCGCGAAGTCGCCATGGCGGTCAAGCGTGTCGTCGATCCCCTCCTCAAGCAGGCTGAAGCGAAGCGGCGGCTGTGACTTCGTGATTGGCAAGATTGGCCGGACCGCCTACGATCAAGAGGTCTACCGCGAGTCATCGCCGCAGGGGTATCGCGTTGTCCAGCGGCTGCGCCGTGGCAAGCGCATCACCCCGCAACTACTCCCCAACTTAGAAGTGTTCGGCAGACGATCTTCTCGGTCGGGTTCGCCAAGCGGCGCATCTGCCGCTACTATATGGTGGCTATGCTGGACGGCGCCCGCCGCGCGCGCCGTCCAACGTATACGAGCCGGTCGACGTGCGTGAACCGCATGTCCCACGAAGGAAGGAAAGCATGATTGATGCGCGAAGAGTGACCAGAAGGACGATAGCCGGCACACTCGCGGCCGCGACGCCGCTGCTGGCGACGTGTGGTGTTGGCGGGAGTAGTGGTGGGACGCAGCAGTCCGGCGGCGCTGGGCCGGACAAGCTGCGCGTCGATGCCACGATTACCTATTGGAACGACATGGCCGGCGCCTACCCCGGACTGATGCAGCGATGGGCCGACACGTTCCAGCAGCGCACTGGGGTAAAGATCGAAGTAAGCGGCGGCATCGCGCAGTACCGAGATAAGCTCGCCGCCGCGCTAGCCTCGGGATCGCCCCCCGACGTCTTCCGGTACCTGCAGTCGAACACTCCCTTGCCTGCTGCCGTCGAGCGCAACATGCTGCTCAAGCTCGATGCGCTCGTCAAGCGCGACAAGCTAGATCTGTCCGACTTCCGCAAAGACTCGATCGAGCTCTACCGCTGGAAGGGCACGCTCTATGCTCTGCCGCGCGACTACGGCCTGCAACTGGTCTTCTATAACACCGACATTTTCCAGCGCGAGGGAATCGCTCCTATCCCCTCCGACTGGAATGACAGGACGTGGACGTTCCAGAAGTTCCTCGACGTCTGCCTCAGAATTGCCCGTGGCGGCGATCGCTATGCCCTGTTCGTGCCACGCGGCTTCCGGCTGTATGCGTCGTTCATCTACTCCAACGGCGGTACCATCGTCAAGAAGAACCAAGACGGGCTGGCCACCGAGTTTGCGCTGATGGAGAAGCCCGCCGTCGAGGCGCTGCAGTTCATGCAGGACTTGATCTACAAGCACAAGGTCGCGCCGCGTCCATCGGAAGAAGGCGCGCTCGGCAATCAGGTGCAGCTCATGCAAGCGGGCAAGATCGCCATGCAGATCACCAACCCCGGCGCGAACAGCAACTACCTGCCAACGGGCATGCCATACGACGTCGGCGTCTTCCCGCTGGGCGCCGGCAACCGGCGCGGCGTCGGCGGTGGTGGCACCGGCTGGGCCATATCCCCTGCCTCAAAGGTGCAAGAGGAGGCCTGGGCCTTTCTTTCGTACATCACGAGCCGCGAGGGACAGCTCGGCGAAGTCGAGATCGGCCAGACGACGCCGTCGCGCGTCTCGGTCGCTACCGGCAAAGAGTACCTCGATCCGAACAAGCCGCCGAAGGGCAAGCGCGCCTTCGCCGACGGCCAGGAATACGTCGTCCAGGATCCCGTCCACGGCAAGTGGCCCGACGTTGACCGCGAAGTCTTGACCAAGCTGCTCAACGAGAAGCTCTGGAACGGCGAGAGCCCGGCTGCTCAGGTGCTCAAGGAGATCAAGGACAAGGGCGACCCCTACTTCAAGTAGAGCCGTTCGCCTGCCGCCTACAACCGCACCTCGAGAATGTGCTACAATGTGCTACATGAAGGCCGACGAATCAACCGTGGGAGTGCGTGAGCTGCGTCAGAACCTGAGCGTCTATTTGAGGCGGGTAGAGGCGGGCGAGACGTTGCGTGTGACCGAGCATGGGCGCCCGGTAGCGGTCCTTGCGCCGCTTCCCAAGCGCGCCTCTGCCCTCGATCGGCTGATCGCCGCCGGTCTAGCTCGACCTGCAAAGGGAGATCTGCTCGAGCTCGGTCCGCCGCCAGCCAGGGCGACGAGCATGTCTATCAGCGAAGCGCTTGAGCTTGAGAAGGCAGAGCGTCTCCCGTAGTGGGCGACTTGATCTATCTGGAGTCGTCCGCGCTCGCGAAGCTCGTCCTGCGTGAGGCCGAGAGCGAAGCCCTGCGGGTGTTCCTCAAGTCTTGGCCACAGCGCGTCTCCAGTAGGCTATCGCAGGTGGAGGTACTTAGGGCAACTCGCCGTGCGTCCCCGAACCCGGCCGAATACCAGCGGGCCGAGCAGGTCATCGACGACATTACGCAGATTACTATGGCCGAAGACATCGCCATACTGGCCGGGACACTCGAGCCCCCTGTGCTGCGCTCGCTCGATGCCATTCACCTGGCCACCGCGCTCTCCTTGGGCGACGATCTCGGCGGCTTTGTCACCTACGACGAGCGCCTGGCTGAGGCCGCCCGCGCGGCCGGAATCACGGTCTACGCGCCGCGCTGAGCCGCCAACCGGCAGAATCGCGGCCGCCTGCGGGCGCTGCTCGACACCGGACGGAACTAGTCTCCTTCATGCTATGGTCGAGGGGATGCCTCATCTGCGTTGGGCGCTGCTGTCGATTGCGGCCGCGATCGCCACGATTGGGCTCAAGTTCCTCGCCTACCGGCTCACTGGTTCGGTCGGCATCTTTTCGGATGCGCTGGAGTCGCTGGTGAATCTGGCGGCGGCGGTGGTGTTGCTCTTCGCCCTGTGGTTTGCCTCGTTCCCGCCGGACGTGACGCACGCCTACGGGCACGAGAAGATCGAATACTTCTCCAGCGGCTTCGAGGGCGCGCTGGTCCTCTTTGCCGCCTTCGAGATCTTGCGCACGGCCATTCCGCGGCTCGTGACGCCGGCGCCGATCGAGCAGCTTGGGATTGGGCTCGTACTGCTGCTCGTGGCGTCGGCGATCAATCTCGGCGTGGCCCGGCTGCTGCTGCGAGAGGCCAGGCGCACCGATTCCCTCGCGCTCGAGACCGATGGCCACCATCTGCTTGCGGACGTCTTCACCTCGGGTGGCGTGGCCGCCGGTCTCGTCGTCGTCGCGCTCACCGGAATCGAGCGGCTCGACGCGTTGATCGCGCTCGTCGTCGGCGCGCTGATCCTGCGCACCGGCATCGACCTCGTCCGGCGCAGCTTTCACGGGCTGATGGACCGCGCGCTCGACCCGCACGAGCTGGAAGCGATCCGCGCCGCCATCGAAAGCCGGCTCGCCGGCGGCATGATCTTCCACGAGTTACGTACGCGCCGCGTCGGCCCGCGGCGGCTGGCCGATGTCCACGTGCTGGTGCCCGGCGAGTTCACCGTGCGCGAAGGGCATGGGGTCGCGACCACGGTGGAACGTGAGGTGCTGGATGCGCTTCCCGGCACCGAGATCACCGTCCACGTCGAGCCGCTCGAAGGCGACCGCGGCGCCGGGCACCTGCCTGGGCCGGTGGTGAGGGGCGAGGTCCGCGAGGGGCAAGGGTAGCAAACCTCCCTGCTGGGACGCGGCCCACCGGCGAAGCGGGCCCCGCTCTTTCCAAGAGCGGGGCCCGCTTCGGGACAGAGCGGCGGCCTGCGAGCGGATGCGCCGATACCCTTGGCAGAACATCACTCAGGGCGTGACACTCTCCACGATCACGTCACCCGAACCAATCAGGATGTTGGTATCGGTGCGGACCTGGACCGTCCCCAACAGTACCCGGCCCGACGCCGGAGCGGCATTGGCGGTGACTGAACCGGGCACTGCCCATGACGCACCGACCGCCCGGACTGCGTTCGCGTCGGTCACGCTCACCGATCCAAAGGCGGGGCTGGCGAACACGTCCACATAGTTGTACGTCGTCGTGCCCGCGGGTACGTCAAAGGCATCGACGACGATGCGCCATGTACCAGCAGCGGGATTACTGATCGTCACCGACTCTTCGGAGTCGCCATCCGCGCTCAGCCCAGCGAGCACGCACGTGCCGCTCGTGCAGTTGAAGACGTACAGGTCGAGGTCGGCCGCGGCATCGGACGGACTGCCGATGGTGGCGCGCAGCGACGTCGATCCGGGCGTGACGTCGACCTCATATTGCTGCTGATTGAGATGGGCGATGCTGAAGACGCCCCGCCGCGCGCTTCCGAGAGACGTGACAACCGCCCTGCCGGTGAACTGTCCGAACAGATTGGAGATCGTATAGTTTCGCGCCACCGGCGTGCCGGTCGTGGCTGAGGCGATAATGTCTGGACTGGGCGCAACGCTGGCGCCGAGCAGCGACGCGCTCAGCGCGTAGGCGCCGCTGTCCGAATCGGAACTCCGGCGCGCGTCGACGGTTACTTCCCACACACCCGGCTGCGGGTTCGTCGCCGTGCGGCTGGTGGGGCTGCCCGTCGAGCAGATTGTGGCTGGCGGACTGTAGCAGTTGTTTACGGCGTTGGAGTCAATCCCCAGGCCCCAGGGGTGCCAGCGCAGGAAGCGCAACTGGCCCGTGCCGGACGTGCCACTCGGGCCGCTGAAGTCCACCTTCAGTGCGGGTGTGCCGTTGGGGACGCTGAAGTAGTAGTGATGCACCGCGCTCCGCCCCAGCGCGCCGTTCTTCGCCACCGTGTAGTTATCGCCGGCCCTGAACGTGTCTGGCGCGACGACGACGTTCATCGTCTGGTACTCAACGCCGGCCGTGCTCGGATCGTCGAGATTCAGAATCGCGGCGTGGGCGCCAGGGGTCGTTGGGTTGATCGTGACGTCCAGCTTCACCGGTGTGTTCAGTGGCAGGGCAATGGTGCTGGGGCTGCTGAACGTCCCATCGTTGCCGGTCCAGGAGAGATCGTACGTCTTGGTGCCGCCGCCGCCGCTCCGCCGGGTGAAGGTGTACTGCCTCGTGTACTGGTCGAGCGTCCCCTCACGCTCGTTGATCCCCACCCCATAGCCGGGCGTCGCCAGGAAGCCGCTCAGCAGCGTGTTCACCGGTACGGAAGAGACGATCTCCACCGTCTTGATGTTGGTCTTGAGCAGATCCCACGCCGCCCCCACGTTGATCAGCCCGTCGCCCTGCTCGTAGGCTGCGATGCGCGCCGAGTCGAGGAATCGGGCAGACGAGTTCAGCGCCTGGCGAAGCTGATCCGGCTGCTTTTGCACACCCGTCTGCTTGGCCGCGCTGATCAGCAGGGCGGCGGCGCCGGCCGCCTGGGGCGCGGCCATGGAGGTGCCGTTGAACATCGAATAGCCCGGAGGGATGGTATAGGTACCTGGGACTGGGCTGCCGTCTTGCCACAACGGCGTGGTCGAGATGGCTGCGCCGGGCGCGACCACTTGGGGCTTGAAGCCGCCATCCTCGCGCGGTCCACGTGAGGAGAAATGGTGCAGGTTGTCGACTTCCGGCGCGTCGGCGCCGTAGTTGCGCTGCCACGTCGCCTTGGTAATGTACGACCCCACGCTCATTACCTTGGTCGCGACGGACGGATCAGCGACGGTGTTCATGCCCGGCCCGCTGTTGCCGGCCGAGATGAATATCTGCACGTTGAACTGCTCGATCAGCCGGTTGTAGACGATAGCACGGGCGTTGTTACCGTCATTGAGAGCGGGCAGGCCGCCGATCGACATGTTGATGACGTCGACGTTCGCCTGCTTCGCCGCGTAGATCATGCCTTCAACGAGCGCGTGCGCCGTACAGCCGGCAATAAAGAGGCAGACGCGCACCGACACGATCTTGGCGCCGGGCGCCGCGCCGCTCATCGCGCCGCCGAAGAGGCTGTTCCCAGCCACAATGCCGGCCACGTGTGAGCCGTGCGCGCCCGAGACAATGCCGATACTGACCACCTTGTTCTTTCCGTCCGTCTGGACGACGAACGGAATCTGCTCGCGCAGCGCCGTGGCCGGGTTGTCGACGCCGAACGTGCCGACGTCGTAGCGAACGCGGTAGTCAGCCATCGCCAGTTCGTCGGTGAAGCTGTTGTTCTGGTTGGTATCGACGTAGATGGTATTGGCTTGCGTGTCCCACAGCACGGCAAAGATCCCGCTGCTACCGGCCGGGTTGCCGTCACGGTTCACGTCGTTACCGAGCTCGCCGCCGAGCCGCGGGTCGCGCTCGTCGAACAGACCGATCCGGTACGCCTTGCCGGCGGGTGCGGTGTAGCTCACGCCTTTGTAGGTGAACGTGCTCCCGCTGACCTGGTCCTGCATATCGATCCATGTCGGGTCGTTGTCGTCGAACGGGTCGGTGTAGGTCACCCAATCGATGATCTTGCGGTCGCTCGTGCTGGTCGTCTGCAGGCTCGGATGGTGAAGATCGACCCCGGTATCGAGGATGCCGACGACCACACCGTGGCCATCCCAGGTGGGATTGGCCGCCATGAACTGCGACGCTCCGGTATCCCCGATCGGCAGGTAGGGATTGTTGTTGGGGGTGCTGGATCCGGGCGGCGGCTGCGGTGCCACCGGGGTTATGCCCTCGGGCCGCGGATCAGGATGCGGGATCACCTCGTCGACGTCGACTGCAGCCACGCCGGGCAGCCTCGCTACTGTCTCCGCCTTCTCGACCGGCACCTTGGCGCGTATGTAACCGATGGTGTCCTCGCGAAAGCGGATGGTACCGCCGAGCCCCGCGATACCGGCAATCACGCCGGCAATCACCTGTTTGCTTGCGCCGGGTACCGTCGCGATGAGGACCGTAACCGTGGGCGCGCCGCGTGCCCGCGCCGCCGCGAGCAACTCGCGTCCGTGTTTGCCGATGGCGCTCCTGTTCGCGTTTGGCGCACTCTGCGCACCGGCCGTGCCGGCCGGCACCATCGGCGCCGCGAGCATGAGGAGAAGAACTAGGGCTGCGCTGAATCGCATCTGCTGCTGAGCGAATTTCATACTTTGAACCCTCCCGAGGTCCCTTGAACTTCTCGGCCACCGACACCGAGCATGGCCTCTCACTTGGGGCAATGCGCTCCCTTATAGCACCGTGTCATTGAGATCTTGTCGTGTTCACGTCGCGAATTTGTTGCGGTGTTACGAAGGGGAAGTAGATCTATGCGATCCACATTGTCATCATCTCCCACGATCGCCGAACTGCCTCGCGGTCTTTGCTACTGTTGATCCAACATGGCGGCCGCAACCCAGCTCATCCCATCCGACGCCCAGATCCTCGCCGAGCTGAAGTCGACGTTTGGCTTCACGTCGTTCCGGCCGCTGCAGGAAGAGATCGTCCGCACTATCCTGCGCGGGCAAGATGTGTTCGCGCTGCTGCCCACCGGCGGCGGGAAGTCGCTCTGCTACCAGTTACCCGCGCTGCTCCTGCCTGGCTTGACGGTCGTCGTCTCGCCGCTCATCTCGTTGATGAAGGACCAGGTAGACAAGCTCGAGGCGATGGGCGTGTCTGCGACGTACGTCAACAGCTCGCTCGAGCCGGCCGAGGTCAGCCGGCGGGTGAGCGCGCTCGTGCGCGGCGAGATGAAGCTGGCGTACGTCGCCCCCGAGCGGCTGATGTTGGATGGCTTCCTGCGCCTGCTGGCAACGGTGCAGCCGTCGCTCTTCGCGATCGACGAGGCGCACTGTATCTCCGAATGGGGGCACGACTTTCGCCCCGAGTATCGCTATCTCCAGCGGCTGCGGGCGCTCTTTCCGTCGACTCCATTGTCCGCGTTTACCGCAACGGCGACGGCGCGTGTGCAGGCCGACATCGTCGCGCAGCTCGGCCTCCGGCGGGCGGCCACCTTCCGAGGCAGCTTTGACCGCCCCAATCTCTTCTACGACGTGCGTCCCAAGCGAGATACGTACGATCAGTTGGTCGAATACTTGCGTGCCAATCGATCGGCGTCGGGCATCGTCTACTGCCAGGCGCGCTCGACGACCGAGCGGCTGGCGGAGCGGCTGCAGGCCGATGGCTTCAGCGCGGCGGCGTATCATGCCGGCCTGGAAAGCGACGTACGTCGCCGGTGCCAGGACGCGTTCATTCGGGACGACGTGCAGGTAATCGTCGCCACCGTCGCCTTCGGCATGGGGATCGACAAGCCCGACGTTCGCTTCGTCGTCCACTACGATCTGCCCAAGAACCTCGAGGGCTTCTACCAGGAGAGCGGCCGCGCCGGGCGCGACGGCGAGCCGAGCGATTGCATCCTGTTCTACAGCGCCGGCGACGCCGTCAAGTACGAGCACTTCATCCGGCAGAAAGAGTCTGAAGCCGATCGCAGCGTGGCGCGGCAGCAGCTCCGACAAATGACCCAGTGGGCGGAGAGCGTTACCTGCCGCCGGCAGGCGCTGCTGGCGTACTTCGACGAGTCGTTCGGTCCGTCCTCTGCCGGCACCGACGAAGGACCAACGACGAAAGACGAAGTGGACTCGTCGAGTTCGGCGGCCGCAGACGAGTGCTGCGACGTCTGCCGGACGCCGGTCGAGGAACAAGACTGGACGATCCCGGCGCAGATGTACCTCTCGTGCGTCAAGCGTACCGGCGAGCGGTTTGGGAGCGCGTACGTGATCGACGTGCTGCGCGGCTCGCGCGGCGAGCGCATCCTGCGCAACGGGCACGACAAGGTGTCGACCTATGGCATCGGCCGCGATCGCCCGAAGGAGGACTGGCAGCACCTCGCCCGCGAGCTGCTGCGGCGCGACCACGTGCGGCAGGACGCCGACGACTACAACACGCTGAAGGTGACCGACCGCGGGTACGCCGTGCTCTTCAAGGGCGAGCGAGTCATGCTCCGCCGGGCCCTGGCGCCGGCACGCCCAGCGACCGCCACGGCGGCGGCCGGCGGCGCGCAGCAGTTCCATCAGGATTTGTTCGAGCGCCTGCGCGACCTGCGCCGGCGCCTGGCAGACGAGCGCGGCGTGCCGCCGTACGTCGTCTTTCACGATGCCGCGCTGCGGCAGATGGCGGCCGAGCTGCCCGCCCACGAGCAGCACTTCCGGCGCATCCAGGGCGTCGGCGAGCGCAAGCTGGCCGACTTCGGCGATCCGTTCCTGGCCGCGATCGCCGAGTACGTCGCGGAAACCGGCGCCCAACCGGTGGCACCGGTGGCCGGTAGCCAGGTGCCGGTGGCCGGTACCACGAGCCGTGAAAAGTCGCGGCGTGGGCTGCCTCCTACCGTGAAGGAGAGTCTCGATCTGTTCCACAGCGGGCAGACGGTGGCGGAGATTGCCAGGACGAGGCAACTCGCCATCTCGACGATTGAGGGGCACCTCGCCACCGCGATGGAAGCCGGCGAGCCGCTCGCGCTCGACCGTCTCGTCGTCCCCGAGAAGCAGCGCGCGATCGAGGCCGCCTTTGCCGTGGTGGGAGCTGGACCGCTCCGGCCACTCATCGACCATCTGGGCGAAGCGTATACATACGCGGAGATTCGGTTCGTGCGCGCGGCGGTGGGCTGGGCGCGACTGCCCTCACCCTAAACTAAGTGCAACGTGAAAAGTGCAAAATGCAAAGTGAGGCGGCCTGCGGATTCCACGGTGGCTGTGGTTTAGCCCTCTCCCAAAGGGAGAGGGAACGAGGGCCACCTCTTTACCGTGTCGTCGGGCACGAGCTCCCTGTCTGCCTACTGTCGCTCGCGCCTGTCGCCCCTGGCCCCTGGCCCGTGACCGCTGGCCCCCCTCAGTGATGGGAGCGCTCGTAGTGGCCGGCGAGGAGGTCTTCGCCCCAGTCGCCGGTGAGGTCGCGCCAGACGGTGTGAATGTGGTTGGCGTCGTTCTGGGTGTTGTCGTATTCCACCAGGAAGCTCGGTCCCTGGAGCCGGTAATAGTGCGGACCGCCGGGTTGCGGCGCACCGGCCCAGGCGAAGTGGATGTGCGCCGTGCCCTCCTTCTCGATCCGGTTCAGGCGCGTGTCGGCCACATCTTCGGGCATACGTGTGACGTATTCTTGTACGAGGTGCCACAGAAGCCGGCGCTGCTCGTCGCGCATGCCAGCCGCAGCCAGGCCGGCGGGCGAATCGACCTTAGCGTGCCGCTCGGCGCGGGTGAGAATGTCCGACGGCGCGTCGGGGGAGAGCAGGACGCGGTGCCGCTGCTGCGGATCGAGCGCCTTCAAGAGGCGGCGCGCCAGGTCCTCCTCGGCCGCGAGCACGCGGAGCCCAGCCAGGTCGCCCTGTGGCACGCGTGCCGGGTTGGCCCCGTAGAAGTTCGGCGCCGGTGCGATCCGCTCTCCCTCGACGACCAGGAAGTTGAGCGAGACGTGGTGGCCCTCGACCCGCCAGCCCCATGGCGCGCTGTCGCCGGGTGTCCCGAAGATCGTGACGTAGTACAGCTCGGGGTCACGCACGAGACGGCGCCCGGTACCTTCGAGCTCGCCGAGCACCTTCTCCAGGCTCATAATCGTCACTGCTTTGGCATAGCCGCGGCGGCTCAGGCCGCTGGAAATGAGCGCGTGGGCGAGCTGCATCTGGCTGGCATCCATTTCTTTGAACGACAGCCCCTGGCGCGCGCGCGGGATATAGTGCCAATTCTGGCGCTCTTCGTCGTCGACGGCAAAGAGCGTTTTGGCCCGCTGCGCGGGCGTCAGCGCCGCCACGAACGTCGTCGCCGCCTCGGCCATCCGCCGCGCCGTTTCGGATTCGAGCTTGACCGGCGTATCGGCCGCCGCCGCCGGGGAACGGATCTCTACTCCTACTGACTGTTGCATTGGTGCATCCTCCGTGTTGCCAATCCCAGATACGGTGAACTGTACTGGACCCGCGTGGCCGCTGCACGCGCAGCGGGCCGGTAGCATCTGGGATTCTGAAGCATGATCCGACTGCAATGGCGATAAAGCAACGCGTGAAGCCCGCAGCCGCTCCCGCGGCCACGGAAGGAGTCGAGCTGCCGGTCAGGCCGGGCCGGCCGCGGCAGTTGTTGACGGTGTCTTTGATGGTGGCGATGGGGGTCGTGGCGCTCGAGGGGACGGTGGTCACGACGGCGCTGCCGACGATCGTCGGCGAACTGAAGGGGTTGTCGCTGTATCCGTAGGTGTTTTCGGTCTATCTGCTGACGTCGACGACGACGGTGCCGGTGTATGGCAAGCTGGCCGACATCTACGGAAGGAAGCCGGTCTTCCTGGCAGGACTCGGGCTCTTTTTTGTCGGGACGCTGCTGTGCGGCGCGGCCGGCAGCATGGTGCAGCTCGTCGCTTTTCGCGCAGTGCAGGGAATCGGCGCCGGCGCGGTGCTGCCGCTCACGCTGACGGTGCTGGGCGACATCTACACTACCGAGGAGCGCGCCAAGGTGCAGCCGGCGACCGCGTCGGTGTGGGGCGTGCTCAGCCTGGTGGGGCCAACGGCCGGCGCGCTGATCACGACGGCGCTTTCTTGGCGCTGGGTCTTCTGGAGCAACGCGCCGCTGTGCGTGGTCACGATGGTCATGCTGGCGCTCTTCTTTCAGGAGCGCATCGAGCGTAAGCAGGTGGCGGTCGACTACGCCGGCGCCGCGACGCTGACGCTCGCGCTCGTCGCGCTCTTGCTCGCGATGCTGCGGGGCGGCCAGGCGATTTCCTGGAACTCGTGGCAGATGGCGGCGCTGCTGGCGACGGCCGCCGTGCTGTTCGCCGCCTTTGCGCTCGTCGAGCGGCGCGCGAAAGATCCGGTGGTGCCGTTTGCGGCGTTCCGCCTGCGCGTCGTCGCCGTCTCCAGCGCCGGAAATCTCTTGATGGGCGCGTGCATGTACGGGCTGACGTCGTTTGTGCCCCTGTTCGCGCAGGGCGTCCTGGGCCGGTCGGCCGTCGGCGCCAGCGCGGTGCTGACGCCTCTGCAAGTAGCCTGGTCAGTTTCGGCGCTGCTCTCGGGACGCCTCTATCTACGTATTGGATTCCGTAACGCCGCGCTGTTCGGCACCGCGCTTATCGCGCTGGGCATCGGACCGCTCGTGTTACTCGAGCCGGATACACCGCTCCTCGTCGCCGGGATCGGCATGGGCATCACCGGTGCGGGGTTCGGCATCTCCAACCCGGCGTTCCTGCTGGCGGTACAGTCTGCCGTCCCATGGAACCTGCGTGGCGCAGTCACGTCATCGACGCAGTTTTTCCGCACGATCGGCGGCTCGGTGGGTGTCGCGTTGCTGGGCGCTCTCCTCAACGCCCGGCTGATCACCGCTGCGCCCGAGCTTGGCCGGCAGGCGGGGACGACGGAGAGCCTGGTCAGCGCGATGCTGACGCCGGAGGCACGCGCGGCACTGGCGCCCGAGCTCGTCGAGACGCTGAGGCTCGCCATCGCCGGGGGACTGCATTGGATCTACGTGGTGCTCTTTGTTCTCGCCGCGGTTGGCCTACTACAAGTAGGCCTCTTCGCCCATGGCCGGCGGCAGGTGTAGGGGCGAGGCGTTCGCTGCGACAGTGGTGGGTTTGGCGCCGGCCACGGACGCTGGGGGCTAAAGCCGCCCGGCTGAGTCTGCAAAGGACGCTGAAGCGCCCTGATCATTGGTGGAGGGAGTGAGTCTGTGCCGCTTTCGCGCACTTTTTTCATGTCGTCGTGCTTCGCACATTCAGCCGGGCGGCCTTAGCCCCCGGCGGGGCCGGCCCGTCACATGCCGTACTCCATCGCGGGGCGCCCGCCGCCCGTCTCCCCCGGCGGGGCGGCGCCGTGCACTTCCGTTACGTCTCGATGGCCGCCGCGGCGGAGTAGACTGGGACGGCGGCAGGTCGCTCGGCGGCGCGAACAGGCGCTCGTGGCGTTCGAGCAACTCGTCAGACCAATCGCGCAGCTATTCGCCCCACTCGGCCAGCCGTGCCCCTCTGGCGTAAAGCTGCCTCGCCTGTTCGTGCAGGGCCTCGAGTTCGTCGCCTAGCGCCTAGCGTTCGCGGATGAGCCTGATCCGGCGTCGCCGGATCAGGGCACGCCACCGTTCCGGCCCATCCTTGGCGTTCGCCAAACTGAGTGGCAAGATCCGCTCGGCGAGCTCACCCTGGAAGCGTGCCCAGGGTACAGAGCTTTCAAGCGCCTCTTCACACTGAATGGCCTGCTCGATCTCCGCTTCGAATACGGCGACATCGTGCTCGAGCGCAGCAATCACCTCGCCCAGTTGCGTAAGCGAGCGGTATTGGCCGACCACGTGCTTTGACCGATCTAGGAGCGGCGCAGGGTCTCGAACTCCTGCCGGAGACGTACCAGCTCCCACCGCAACCACTCGCTCTGCGCGGCCAGTGCGCGTGCGCGCTGCTCTTCTTGCTTCGAAGGTGGGCGGCCTATCTCTGTGCTCATCAACTCCTGCAGACCGGCGCGCACCTCGGAGAGTGACGTACGTAAGTCGCGGACCTCGTCTGCGAGCCGCCGGAACAGACGCTGCCGTTGCTCCTGTTCGGCGGACCGCTTATCCCGCATGCCGGCTCGCCCGTTGGTCCGCCCGTTGGTCCGCCCGTTGGTCCGCCTGCCCGCCCGGCCGGTACGGTTGTCACCCGCACGTACCCAGCGTTCGGTGACTTCCACCAGCTCATCGACGCTGAACGGCTTGCGCAGAAAGCCATCGGCATTGATCTCGATCGCGTTCTCGACTAGGTCGTCCGCCCCCGCGAGCACGACGATGGGCGCCGGTCGCACCTGTGTCGCGGCGCACGCATCACGGTACGCCTGGGAGAACTGCCGGCCGTCCATCACCGGCATGTGGATGTCGAGAAGGATGACGTCGGGTGTGTTGCCGTCGTGCTGCCTCAGGCGCTCGAGCGCGGCGGCGCCGTGTGGCACCGCTGTCACCACATAGCCGGCCGTCTCCAACGCCGCGGTAACGAAGCGGCACGTAGCCTCGTCGTCGTCGACGAGCAAGATAGTGCCCCTTGCCCCCAATGGTTCCCTCCTGGCTGTCTTCCAGCATACCACGTGCCGGGATGGGGCGGGCCGATTCCGATCTCGTTTAATTCTACTCTGTTCCACTTTCGAAAACAATATCTGACGCCAATTGATCTGCGCCCCCGACGGGCTTAGCATATCCATTCCCGGCAACGTATGCCACGCACCCGTTGTGCGCGACGACCCGCCGAGGAGAAGGAGCCAATCAGCAGATGACGTCGAGCATTGTTCCAGACATCAGACCAAGGCAGAACGGCTATGCGCGACGGCTTTCGTTCGGCAGGATCGCCGAGCCGATCCCGACGCCCAACTTGATCGAGATCCAGTTGCGGTCGTTCGCGTGGTTCCAGCGGGAGGGGCTGCGGGAGCTGTTCACGGAGCTCTCGCCGATCACCGACTTCACGGGCAAGAACCTCGAGCTCGAGCTGCTGGTGGGGGAGGCGCCGTTCGGCGAGCCGAAGTACACCCAGGACGAGTGTCGCGACCGGGACATGACCTACGCGGCGCCGCTGTACTGCGAGGCGCGGCTGCGGAACAAGCAGACGCAGGAGATCAAGGAGTCGCGGATCTTCATGGGCGACTTCCCGGTGATGACGGCGCAGGGGACGTTCATCATCAACGGGGCCGAGCGGGTGGTGGTCAGCCAGTTGGTGCGCTCGCCGGGGGTGTACTTCACCGCCGAGGAGGACGCGGCGACGGGGCGGCTGCTGTTCGCGGCCAAGCTGATCCCCAACCGGGGGGCGTGGCTCGAGTTCGAGACGAGCAACAAGGACCTGCTCACGGTCAAGGTCGACCGCAAGCGCAAGATCCCGGTGACGACGCTGCTGCGGGCACTGGCGCCGGAGTACGGGACGGACGAGGCGCTGCGGGCGCTGTGCGCCGACGTCGACGACGACCCGGAGCACCCGTTCGTGGAGAGCACGCTGGGGGCGACCAGCCGGCGCGACCCAGCGCACACGCACGCGGAGGGGCTGATCGAGATCTACCGCCGGCTGCGGCCGGGCGACCCGGCGACGCCGGAGAACGCGCGGTCGTTGGTGCACGCGCTGTTCTTCCACCCGCGGCGCTACGACCTGGGGCGGGTGGGGCGCTACAAGGTGAACAAGCGCCTGCGGCTGGTGGGGCGCCCCGAGCGGACGCTGGTGCCCGACGACCTGGTGCAGATCGTGCGCCAGTTAATCGTGCTGAACACGGCGCAGGGACGCCCCGACGACATCGACCACCTGGGCAACCGGCGCATCCGGGCGGTGGGTGAGCTGATCCAGAACCAGTTCCGGCTGGGGCTCTCGCGCATGGAGCGGGTGATCAAGGAGCGGATGACGATCCAGGACCCGGAGAGCGCGACGCCGGCGGCGCTGGTCAACATCCGGCCGGTGGTGGCGGCGATGAAGGAGTTCTTCGGCGGGTCGCAGCTCTCGCAGTTCATGGACCAGACCAACCCGCTGGCCGAGCTGACGCACAAGCGCCGGCTGTCGGCGCTGGGCCCGGGCGGGCTCTCGCGCGAGCGTGCCGGGTTCGACGTGCGCGACGTGCACGAGAGCCACTACGGCCGCATCTGTCCCGTCGAGACGCCGGAAGGGCCGAACATCGGACTGATTGGCTCGCTGGCGACGTATGGCCGGATCAACGACTACGGTTTCATCGAGACGCC
>JACQGX010000332.1 GCA_016199265.1 Chloroflexota bacterium
ACGCCTACACGCTGAGCGGCGCGCAGACGGTCGGGCGCGTCCGCTTCGCCATCCCGTTGGCCGGCAACGTCCTCGCGCTCGCCGGCCGCCGCGAGGGGATGATCGCCCTCGGCGGGATCGCCGTGCTCGTCCTCTTCGGGCGCTCAATGGCACGGCCGCGTTCGCCCGCCGCGTAACGCCCCTCTATCCCCCGGCCCCTTTCCCCCACGAAGGGGGGAAAGGGGAGTTGACCGTGGTGGGACCGGCGGTTCCAGCGCGCATCTCGGCCTGATACTCGGCCGTGCAGGGGAAAGGGGACTTGACCGTGGTGGGACCGGCGGTAGTGTGTGCGCGCCCAAGAGCGCAGCACCGCTCGCCTTCCTGCTAAGCTGACGCCAAGGCTGAACGCACAGGTATCGCCACTTTGCACTTTGCACTTTGCACTCACGCTTCGCTCAAAACTGAGCCAGTTTGACAGAATGCGGCAAGCTCTCGGTATGACCGACACGCTGACCGCCACCAGTGAACGCGTGGATGATATCCTCCTGTACTGGCCCAGATGGAGCGGATGGGGCTCGCCGTGCTGCGCGCGCTGAGCGACGACGCGCGGTGGGCCGCCTTCGAGGGCACGCTGAACGGGCACCTGGTGCGGGTGTACGATCTGCGCCCCGAGCGAGTGCACCTGGACCGCACGACGGCCAGTGGGCACTGGGCGGTGACGCGGGACGGCCTGTTCCAGTTCGGGCACAGCAAGGACCATCGGCCCGATCTGCCCCAGGTGAAGGTGATGCTCGGCGCGCTGGACCCGCTGGGGCTGCCCCTGACCACGGAGGTGCTCCGTGGGGAGCGGGCCGACGACCGGCTGTACCTGCCGGCCATCGACCGGGTGCGCACCAGCCTGGGCCAGCGGGGGCTGCTCTACGTCGGCGACTGCAAGATGGCGGCCCTGGAGACGCGGGCGGGGCTGCAGGCCGGGGGCGACTTCTACTTGTGTCCCTTGCCGGCGGTGCAGGTGTCCCCGGCGCAGTGGGACGCGTACCTGGCGCCGGTCGAGGTGAGGACGCTGCCCCTGACGCCCATCAGCCGGACGCGCGCCGACGGGACGACCGAGGTGATCGCGGAGGGCGACGAAGGCACGCTCGCGCGGCGCGCCACGGTCGACGACGCGGCCGGGGCGCAGGCGATCGGCCGGCTGGGCTGGCGGGTATATGCCACCAACCAGCCGGCCCCCCATCTCCCGCTGGCCCAGGCGGCGCTGGCCTACCGCGACGAGTACCTGGTGGACCGCAGTCTGGGGCGCCTGAAGGGCGCGCCCGTCCCGCTGACGCCGATGTACCTGGCGCGGGACGACCATCCCACCGGCCTCATCCGCCTGCTCACCCTCGCCGTCGTTTTCGAAATGAGCGATCTGACGCCGCAAGAGATCGACCTGTGGCACGCGGAGTTGCGCGCGGCCGGCACCGCTGCCTCAAATCCGGGATGATCAACCCTGGCCGCCACGTGTCCGCGCGGTACACTATACTGTACGCAGCGTCGCCACGAAGGCTGACGCGCTGAGGTGTAAGGTGGTGCGATCAGTACCCACGGAGCCGCCACCCGTAGCGGCCGATCCGAACGGGGTCCTGCGAGTCGGCGGCACGCGAGTGACTCTCGACACCGTCGTGGGGGCCTTCAACGCCGGGGCGACGCCAGAGGAGATCGTGCTGCGCTACGACTCGCTGCGGCTGGACGACGTGTACCTTGTCCTGGGTTATTACCTTCGCCACCGGGCCGAGGTCGACGCGTACCTGGCGGCGCGGCACCAGCGCGGCGAAGAGCGGCGTGCTGAGGTGGAGGCGCACCTCCCGTGGCACAATGTGCGCGAGCGGCTGTTGCGGCGGCGGGGGGTAGATGCTGCGCCTCGCGGCGGATGAGGACTTCGACGGCGATATCGTGCGCGGCCTTCGCCGCCGTCTACCGGGGCTGGATCTCGCGCGGGTGCAAGACGCCGGGCTTTCTGGCGCGCCTGACCCTGACGTGCTGGAATGGGCGGCTAGACAAGGGCGCGTGCTGCTGACGCACGACTTCGACACCCTGATTGGGGAGGCCTGGACGCGAGTGCGCACTGGGCTGGCGATGCCTGGTGTTGTCGCCGTGCGCCAGGGCATGGGCACCGGTCGCGCCATCCACGAGTTGGAACTTTTCGCCGCGGCCAGCACTGAAGGCGAGTGGGAGGGGCAGGTGCTTTTCGTCTCTTGATCCCGCTGACCGGTCTCCCGTGGCGCTCTCCAGGCCGTTTGCGCTGCCCGACACGACGATGGAGCCGGCGCTCCGCCGCGGCTCACTGCTGATCGCCGAGAAGGCGAACCTGGTCGATCTTCAGAAGGGCGACATCATCATCTACTCGCCCGCTCAGGAGCGGAACCGGGCATACACGCCGCGTCGAAACGGTGGAAAAGACGGGACAGGGCCCGGGCGACGTCAAGATCACGACCAAGGCCGACGCCCTGCTCGGCCCCGACGCCTATACGCTGAGCGGCGCGCAGACGGTCGGGCGCGTCCGCTTCGCCATCCCGTTCGCCGGCAACATCCTCGCGCTCGCCGGCCGCCGTGAAGGGATGATCGCCCTCGGCGGGATCGCCGTGCTCGTCCTCTTCGGGCGCTCGATGGCACGGCCGCGTACGCCCGCCGCGTAACGCCCCTCTATCCCCCGGCCCCTTTCCCCCACGAAGGGGGGAAAGGGGAGTTGACCGCGGCGGACACCACAAGGAGTCGGATCATTGGCTCAGATGCCAGGCGGTCCCTGCCCCCTCGACCATGCGGTCGGATGGGGGCAGGGTAAGCGTTGCCTGGGGCCACCCGGGATGGGTCGCTTTAGCCCCATCCCGACCGCTTGAGAGCCTCATCGGTAGCTACATCACTGCGAAACCGGCCCCTAACGACGTCGACGTGGTGGTCGTCATGGATGACGAGTTCCGGCTAGAAGCCCGTCCAGCAGAGGCACAAGTACTATTCGATCATGCTGCGGCTCAGGCTGAGCTTGGAGCGAGCGTGTTCTGGATCCGTCCAGGTATGCTCATACAAGAGGACGTAGATTCGTTCATCAGTCATTGGCAACGCAAGCGTGACGGTAGTCTTCGTGGTATTGTGGAGGTGACCGCATGATCCGAGATGACCAGGAACTTCAGGTCACCCAGCAGCGGATGGCGTATTTTCAGGGGTTGCTCGCGCAATTGCGGGTCACGGCACGGCCAGAGGAATTCCTATCCGTCGCGGGCGGCTACCGAGCTGAAATCGAACGTATGCAGGCCGAAGTGCTCGACTACCTGACCAAGCACGCCGGCGAGCCATTCTCTCCTGTCGCGCACGCGGCGACATGACAGACGAGCGGCGCAGGCGCCCTCTTCTCTCATCTTTCACCTCTCGCCTCTTGCCTCTTGCCTCTCGCCAGGCGTCAAGATCGTCGCGAGTTCAGCACGGACGGCCCATCATCGGTGATGTCATTCCTTCTGTTCTGCCGCCTTCCGCTCTCCCGGTGCTGCTCGCGCCGTCGGCACCACGTGGCGCGATGCGGCTGTCGATCCCAGTCGCCTGCCGGTACCGTACGTTGGTCAGGGAGTCGCCCTGGCGCATGATGGCCATCCCCATCCGCTGACTGTCTGTCAGTCGTGCGCCGGGCTGTTCCAGCTCGCCAAGCCAGCGGTATAGGCCGCGCACCACGGCCCGGCGCTTCATGTTCCGCTGGAGTGCGGCCAGAGCTGGCTGGACGAGCAGCGGGATCGGCCCACACCACCGCGATTCTCCCGGCGAGCCACCAGCACCCTCAGTGTCTGGAGGGCTTGTTCGTCCGAGAGACGCCGGAACACGCTTCCCTGCGGCTCCATCTCGCCGCCGCGTTGAATCTTGCCGGTAGCGCCCCGTTCGACCGTGCATGTGGGGAGGTAGTCGCTCCCTGCAATGACATCCATGTTATACTGATTCCGTGTGGGGACCGCTGTGGGATCGTGGAAACCTGGCAATCATCAGCCGGTACGGAATCGCCCAGCACGAAGTCGACAACATGTTCGATCTTGGAGAGTGGCTGATGGTTCCCCACAGAACACGGCCTGGCCAGTTGCCATGAGCAAGCGCAGCGGCCGGAACAGGAGCAGCGCGATCTGTGACGAGGCAGCCGGCGAGGTGCTTCCCATTGACGAGACGGAGCGGCTGCTCGCAGAGATGGACGATACCTCCCTCTGGGACTGGGAGAACGCTGAGGTCGGGCCGGGCTTCTACCGCCCGCCCTCCGTCGGCCGCCAGCTTGCCGACGCGGTCCGCGCCTATCGGGCAGCACACAGCCTGACGCAGGAACAGCTTGGCCGGCTACTCATGCTCCACCAGAGCCAGATCGCCCGTCTCGAGGCCGGCCAGCACACGCCGGAACTGGAGACGCTCGTGCGCCTGGCGCGGCACCTCGGCCTCACGCTTACCGTCCAGGTCAGTCCCACCGGCGCCTTCCTCTCAGTCGCTTCGACACCCGCACCGGCCGGTGAGTTCGCAGCCGGGTAGTCTGCGCACAGCGCGGATCCCCCTCTATCCCCCGGCCCCTTTCCCCCACCCAGGGGGGAAAGGGGAGCGCGCCGTGGAGGGACCAGCGGAAATGTGTGTACGTCCCAGACCCCAGCGCCGCTCGCACTTCTGCTAGAATGCCGCATCATGGCCACCGCGCCACACCTTCGGCCACTCACGCTTGACGACTACCTCGCGTTGCCTGAGGATGGGGACCGGGAGCGGGAGATCATTGGGGGGAGGCTGTTCGTGGCACCGAGGCCGCTGCCGCTGCACCAGGTATTCGTCGCGTACTTGCTGGAGGTGCTCACTCGCTACGTCTTGCGCCGGAAGGGACGCCGAGCGCAGCTTGTTCCCGACGCCGATCTCTTGATGGACGCCCACGGGTCGTACGTCTCACCCGATCTGATGTACTTTTCGGCCGAGACGGTTCCGGCGTTACTCGAGATCCTGGCTCTGGGGCGGCGCATTCATGTCTCACAGGCCAGGCCTGCGCTCGTCGTCGAGGTGCTTTCGCCGGGCAGCGAAACGCGCGATCTCGTCGAGAAGGCGCGCGACTACGCGGCCGCCGGCATTCCGCACTACTGGGCTGTCGATCCTGCCCGCCGCGCCTTCTACGAGTTCTGGCTCCCCCTAGACCAAGTGCAAAGTGCAAAGTGCAAAGTGCAAAGTGAGGGGGACCGCGGGTTCCACCGTGGCTTTGGTGCAGGCGCCGGCGAATACGAAAGCACCGCCTACACCATTGGCCGTTTCCGTCCCCGCCTGTTCGCCGACGAGCGCCCACCGCTGACGATCGATCTGAATCGCCTCTGGACCGCTCCTCAGGCGTGACGAGGCGAATGTAGCTCGCCCTCAGGCGCGTTCGTCCCGAACTGTCATCGAGCTGGGCTGCTCTTCAGATTCGTGCGCCGGCGGCTCCCCCTTTCCCCCTGACCCCCTCTCCCACAAGGGGCGAGGGGGCACGGTGGCCAGGGCACCGCCGGTGGCGCAAGCGCGACACGGCTGGTCCCTCCACGGCCACCTCCCCTATCTCCCCCTGGTGGGAGAAAGGGGCTGGGGGAGAGAGGGGACCCGTTGACACCTCATCATAGGTGACGCCGTGCCGCGCCGGAAACGCCGCAGCGGCTGAAAGGGCTGTCCAAGTCATCTTGGCTCGCGCGGCACGCTACGACCCGCCTGAAGCCGGTAAGGTGTTCCGCTGAATTCGAGGAACTTCCGTTCGCCTTCATGCAGGACTTGTTCCCACTTATCGGCCCCACACAGCGGCTTTACCCCAAGGTCAGCAATCAGAAAGCGGATCACCTGCTCGATGGTGACCCACCCCGTCGGCACGTGCACCTTAGCGAGGTCGATGGGCCGCTGGAGTGCGTCGGAGGTCAGCGTGGTCCTGATCTGCACGTGCTGGTGCGGGTGGTCCATCGGCGGCACCGCCTCGTACTCCCACCGGAAGAGGGCCGCCGGTCGCTGGTCGGACGTTTCCTGGAGGTAGTAGCCGTACTCAAGGGTGCGCCGGCGGCACCGCGTCCTACTGATCGGCACCGCTTCGACCGTATGGTAGAGCAAGAAGTAGAGGCGGCCGTAGGCCGTGTCGAGCGGGATGCCGACCGATTCGCCGCCCTGGCGGAAGCTCAGCCGCGCCAGCGTCGGGGCGCCCAGTACTCCGATGGCGCGGAGCTGGTGATGCGTGCTCAGGGTCTGCGCGACCAACTGGGCGACGTGCTCTCTGAACTGCGCGAAGCACTCGTGGGGCGTTCGGCCTTCGATGGGCACGTCACGGACTCGGGGCCGCGCGCCGGCGGCCGGTTGGTCAGTCTACGCCGCAAGCAGCAGGCGCCGAAGCGTGCGTAGCGCACCAGCGGCGGCGGTGCCATGCAGCTCACCGCGGTCGAGCATCTCCAACGCCTCGCGGAAGGGCCTTCCCGTCAGCATGCGGGACTCCCGCTCCAGCAGGGCCTCCAGTTCTTGGCGCGACAGCTCCTCCACCGGCTCGGACGTGTCCTCGCGCACCGGCTTGGACGTGTCCTCACGGGGGGATCGCGTCTGCTTTTGCGACAGCGTCGCGGTCATCACCGGCTCCTTACTCGTGCGGCACGCATACGGTGCACCGTCCGGGCACCTGTTCACCCAGCGTCCGAATGCTGCCACAAGGATACCACGGTCGCGCGGCCCCCGATCGTCCCAGAGCGTGCGCAAGAGCCCCAGGCCCTTGGGCACGCTCCCCCATCGTTCCCCTTCCCTTTAGGGAGGCAGGTTAGGGAGGCAGGTGAATGGGCGACGCCCAGAGGGCCGGCCCCTAGGAGGGGGTAGGTCTGCTACGATTCTCGGTGGGTAGACGCAAAACTTGAGAGCCAATCGCCGCCGGTTGCCGGCGCAGTGCCAAGCGGAGACGATCCCACAGTGAGTAACGTCATCTCCGGGCCACGACCGCCGGGGGCTGAAGCCCACCGGCTACGTAAACAAAGCCAGCTCAAGCAGGCTGTCTGGAGGGCGCTTCAGCGTCCTTCGTTCACGTAGCCGGACGGCCTTAGCCTCAGGCGATCAGGGCCTTTTCATCAGTG
>JACQGX010000338.1 GCA_016199265.1 Chloroflexota bacterium
AGGGCCCGGCCCTCTGCTCCGCATTCACCCGCCTCCCTCAAGGGAAGGGGAACGACAGGGGAGCGTGCTCAAGGGTCCGGGACTTTTGCGCGCACACGCGGCGGGCGCGAACCGCCGCGCCGGCGACGCGACCGCCGGCGCCATGGGAGCGCGCGATCTGGTAAACCGGGCACACTCTGGTACGGGATGGCAGCATAGTACAGTGGTGACACCAGCAACGAACGAAGCGGTCGCTTCCACTGGCGGCGGGTACCGCATCTTGCGCCTTGTGTATGCCGTGGCGCCGGTGCTGTTCGGCGCGGACAAGTTCTTCCACCTTCTAGTGGACTGGGACAAGTACCTGGCGCCGATCATCCGCCGGCAGTTGCCGGTGAGCGGCCCCACGTTCATGAATGTCGTGGGAGTGATCGAGATCGTCGCCGGCATCCTGGTGGCGCTGTCGCCGAGGATTGGCGGCTACGTGGTCGCGGCGTGGCTGTGGGGGATTGTGATCAATCTGCTGCTCATCCCCGGCTACTTTGACGTCGCGCTGCGCGACCTGGTGATCTCCATGGGCGCCCTCGCACTCGCGCGGTCGAGCTCCTCCCAACCGCGGCCAACCGACTCGTCCAGCAAAACGCACGCCGCCCCGAGCTAGACCAAGTGCAAAGTGCAAAGTGACGAGACCTGCGGGTTCCACCGTGGCTTTGGTTTAGGCGCGGCCGCGCAGCCCACCGTCTACTACTCCTCCCGAGTCGTGCTGCGTCTACTGTAGCTCTCGTGGCGGTGCCGTGGCAGTTCCCCGCAGCCGCAGAAGCTGGCGAGCGGTAGCCTTTCGCCAACTGCACCAATTGCACCGCTGCGGTTCCTTTGCGATCTATCCCCGTCTGGCAACGCAGAATCCGCCGATCTGCTCGACACCCTCATAGAGTGGGAGTACCGGCTTCGAGCGGTGACAATGCCAGCAGACCGGCCAGCACCGAGAGCAGCGACGCCCCGAGGAGGGAGTGCGTAGAGCCGACGTGGATCACAGCGCCGCCGTAAGTACTCGGCGTGGCCGGATCGACCTGTTCGATGCTCTCGACACCCAACAGGAGCAGCGGGACAAAGAAGATGTCGAGCCACTGCGTGGCCAGCATCAAGGCCCACAGCAGCGCACTCGGTGCCTGTGACTTGACGCCCGCCGCAAGCCCATTGCGTCCAGCGAGCATGGTGCTCCCCTTACCAACCGCGCCGTTCAATCGCCCTCTCGGGACGGCTTCACCGGCGTGCCTGTGTGGTGGGCCACGCCGCCAAGTCACCGATAGCGCCCAGCCTGCAGCTCATAGAGCGCGGCGTAGCGCCCGCCACAGGCGATAAGCTCGGCGTGGCTGCCGGATTCGACGAACTCGCCCGCCCTCGAGCACGAGGATGCGGTCGGCCATCCGCACCGTCGAAAATCGGTGGCTGATCAGCAGCGTCGTGCGGTCGCGCGTCAGATCGTGGAAGCGGGAGTACACGTCGTACTCGGTCTGTACGTCGAGCGCCGCCGTCGGCTCGTCGAGGACGAGTACCTGGCAGTCGCGTACGAAGGCGCGGGCGAGCGCGAGCTTCTGCCACTCGCCGCCGGAAAGCTCCCGCCCACCGAGCTCGCGGCCGAGCGGCGTCTCCAGCCCTTGCGGCAACTGCTGCACGAGCTCCAGCGCGCCCGCCTTGGCCGCGGCGCCCAGCAGGCGGGCGCGATCGTACAGCGCCTCCACCTGACCCAGGCCGATATTCTCGCCCGCGGTCAATTCGTAGCGCACGAAGTCCTGAAAGATCACCGCCATCTGCCGGCGCAGGTCGTCGAGGTCGTGCTCGCGCAGGTCGACACCGTCCAGCAGGATGCGCCCTGCCGTCGGATCGTACAGCCGCAGCAGCAGCTTCACGATCGTCGTCTTCCCCGCCCCGTTGTGCCCCACCAGCGCGACGCACTCACCGGGCCGGATCGTGAAGCTCACGTCGCGGAGCACAGGCACAGACGAAGGACGAACGACGAACGACGAAGGCTTTCTTGGGCCAACTTGGCTGCTTTCTTTCGTCGTTCGTCTTTCGTTCTTCGTCTCGTTCGGATACGCAAACGCCACGCCCTCAAACACGATCCCCTGCCGCATCGGCCGTGGCGCCGGTCGTGGATGGACCGGCAACGGCAGATCGGGCGGCGCGTCGAGCACGCGAAACAGGCTCGGGAGAAAGTCGAGGTTGACGGGAAAGTTCTCGCCGATAGATGCTCCGAGGCCGGTGAGGTGTGTCTGCAGCAGCGAGGCCGCGCCGCCGTAGAGCAAGAGATCGCCGACCGGACGCTGCCCATTGACGATCACCCACGCCAAATAGACGTAGACCGCACCGGCTGCCGCGGCGGCCAGCGCATTGGCGGCGGCCATCCGCGTCATCATCCGGCGGCGCAGGCGATCGAGCGCGCGCGTCGTGCGGTCGAAGACGGCGCCATGCTGTTCCCGAAAGAACGGCCCCAGGCTGTAGAGACGCATGTCCGTGGCCGGTTCCGGCTCCAGCGTAACGTCGCGACTGTACTCCAGGCGGCGCGCCTCCGGCGTCTGAAAGTACAGGTGGCTGCCGGTGCGCAAGCGCACTGCCTCTCGCCGCTCGCCGCTACGCCGAGACGGCGGGCACCGCCGCGGCACGGCGCCGCTGGCGCTCGAACTCGGTCTTCAGCTGCCCGCAGGCGGCTTTGATGTCGCGGCCCATCTCGCGGCGGACGGTGCAGATGATGCCGTGCTCGCGCAGGATGTCGTGGAATGCGTCGACGGCCGGCGCCGGGGAGGGCGCGAACGGGATGCCCGCGACGGGGTTCATCGGGATCAGGTTGACGTGCACATCCAGTCCACGCAGGAGCGCGACGAGCGCGCGCGCCAGCGCCGGCGAATCGTTGACGCCGTCCATCAGCGTGTACTCGAACGTGACCCGGCGCCCCGTCTTGCGCTGATACTCGCGGCACGCGGCCATCAGGTCACGCAGTGGGTAGCGCCGGTTGAGCGGCACGAGCTGGTTGCGTAGGTCGTCGGTCGGCGCGTGCAGCGACACCGCCAGGCGCACTTCCAAAGGGTCCTCGGTCAGCCGGACCAGGCCCGGCAGCCAGCCCGACGTCGACACCGTCAGCCGGTGGACTCCGAGTCCGGCAAATTCTGGATCGACCAGCCGTTCCGCGGCCGCCATCGTCGCATCGTAGTTGAACAGCGGCTCGCCCATGCCCATGAACACGACGTTGCGCACGATGGGCGGGTGCTCGCGCGACCAGCGCAGGAAGTGCAGCGCCTGATCGAGGATCTCCCCCGCCGAGAGATTGCGCGTGAACCCCATCAGGCCCGTCGCGCAAAACGTGCACTTGACCGGGCACCCTACCTGCGTGCTGGCGCACACCGTCGCCCGCTCGTGGCCGGTGCCGTCCCAGCGCTGCGGGTAGCGCATCAGCACGCTCTCGATGAGCTCGCCGTCGGGCAGGCTCGACACCGCCTTGCGGGTCTCCCCATCGGTCGAGAGCAGCTCGGTCTGCAGCTCGAGCGCGGCGAAGCGGCAGCGCTCGGCCAGCGCCTGGCGCAGGCTCTTCGGCACGTTGCTCATCTCGTCAAAGCTCGTTGCCGTCGAGCGATATACCCAGGCGGCGACCTGATCGGCGCGGTACGCCGGTTGCCCGAGCTCCTGCACGAGCACGCGCAACTGCTCGCGGGAGAGATCGGTGATCGGCGGCTTGACCGCGCCGGCCAAGCCCGCCGTATTCATCTGACCCGTCTGACTCGTCTGAGCAGACGGCGCAGCCCACGTCGCCGGATCGGTCAGAATAGCCAGGTTAGTCTTCACTACGTCGCATGCCACTGAGGAGGAACGCAAAGTACAGCACCTGCGCCAGGGCCTGGGCCAGACCCGCGACGTACGTCAGCGCCGCTGCGTCGAGCACCTTGCGTGCCATGCCGTGATCCTGCGGTGTCACCAGCCCGTTCTGATCGAGCAGCGCCATCGCCCGGCTCGAGGCGTTGAACTCCACCGGGAGCGTCACGGCCGCAAACACCGCCGCACCGCTGAAGAGAATGAGCCCGATGGTCGCCAGCCCGGTCAATTGCGTGAACAAGCCAATGATGAACAGGATGTACCCGAGGTTGCTGCCGATACCCGCGACCGGGACGAACCCCTGCCGCAGGCGCATCGGCGCGTACGCGGTCGCATCCTGGATGGCATGGCCGACTTCGTGGGCGGTGACGCCGATCGCCGCAACCGAGTAACTCGAGTAGTTGGAATCGGACAGGCGGAGCACCTTCCCCCGCGGGTCGTAGTGATCGGTCAGCTCGCCGGGGACGCGCTCGATACGCACGTTGTACAGCCCCGCCACATCGAGCAGACGCCGCGCCGTGTCGGCACCGGTCAGGCCGGTGGCGTTCGCCACCTGCGCGTACTTGCCATACGTGCTGCGCACCTTCCACGTCGCGTACAGCGCGAACACCAGCGCCGGCAACGCGAAGACGAAGTACATTGGATCAAAGAAAAACATCGCTCACAGACTCCTCTGCCGACCACGCCGGCAGCGCCCGTCTTGCCCCCTCGTTTAGAAAAGCCCCTGCCGCATCGACAGGGGCTTCAGCAAATCAACCAGCACGTCACGCTTAACTGCACTTCTGCGCGGTGGCCGTGTTTTCGCCCGTGTCGAACGATTGGCCGCAGGCGCACGACTTCTTGGCGTTGGGGTTGTGCACCGTGAATCCTGCCCCCATCAGCCCGCTCATGTAGTCGATCTGCGAGCCCTTGACGAAGTTCGCGCTGAACTCGTCGATGTAGATCTTGAGCCCTTCTTGCTGGACGACAAAGTCGCCTTCGTCGGACTCCTCTTCGAGCGACATGCCGTAGTTGAGACCGGAGCAGCCGCCCGGGCTGACAAACACGCGCAGGCCCAGATCGTCGCTCCCTTCGTTGGCGATGATCTTTTGCAGCTCGGCAACGGCCTTTTCGGTGAGATGTACCATCTGCGTTTCAGTTGCCACCATCGTCTGTCCAACCCCTTTTTTCATCTAAATCGTAACAGAGCCCCCCTCAGGTAGCAATACGCCCCTCCTGGAAAACCCTCCCGGAGAGTCTGCTACGATTTTGAAGCATTTCCCCTCGTTTCCCGGCCCCCTCTCCCCTCGTGGGAGACGGTTAGGGTGAGGGCTCCGCTACTCCTACTCCCCCTCTCCCCTTGTTGGGAGAGGGGGCCGGGGGGTGAGGGGCGGCCGGGCCGCGGCGCGTGCGGCACACGGCGAACCCAAGCGCAATGCAACGAGGAGAGGAACGTGAAACGGCGTGCACTGGTGAGCGGACTGACGCTCACCCCACTGGCGTTGCTGGTACTGGCGGCCTGCGAAGGCACCCAAGCCGCCGCCCCCAAGCCGACCGCTACCGCGAGCAGCCGCGTGACGCCCACGGCCGCGTCGCCCTTTCAGGTACGCGTTCGCATGGCCCCCCAGGAGGCGCGGCTGGGCACCGACGAGCAGGTCGTCATCCAGGCGTCGTTTGTGAATAACCAGGGCCGCCCCGTACCGGGCGCACGACTGTCGGCCATCGTCCACTATCCCTCCGGGCCCAAGACGTTCAAGTCTGAAGTCACGACGTTCCAAGATGGACGCGCCGATCTCGCGGTTCCCGTCGCGCCGGCCACGCGTGGCGTCAACGTGCGGGTCGAGGTCATCATGAGCTACCAGGGGCAGGAGTACCGAGCGAACGCCGGCTTCCGCGTAGTGTAATCCCCACATGCCATCGACGCTGATCGACATTCTCAAAGAAGAGCTCCACATCCATCGCACGTTCCTGTCGTCGGACGAGGAGGCGGCGCTCAGCCGGCCGGTAGACCAGGTGGAGCGCGACGATCTGGCGTTCGAGCGCGTGCAGCGCCGGCGGCGGATCTTCTACGGCCGCTTGCGCGACCGCTTCATCCGCGAAGGCAAGCCGGTGGAGACGTGGCGAGGCTACGTCGCCGAGGAGGAGGCAGGCGCCGGCGGCCAGACCGTCGCCTCCCAGATGGCGGCACAGGTGCTCGAGTGGGCAGTGCGCACGAGCGATCGAGCCGCGATGCTCGGCGGTTTCGTCGCCAAGACGCTGCGCTGGCTGGGCATCCTGCTTCTGCTGTTGGGTGCGTATACGTTCTTCGCCGGCAGCCGCGGCGCCGGCCTGGCCATCGTGGCCGTCTCACTGGTGCTGTGGGTGATGAGCCGAATCGCCGGCAACGCGGTCGCCCGACGGACCGCCGAGCGCACCCGGCAGTTGCTCGGCGGTCCGTCGGGCGACCTAACCGCTCAGGAGACGGTCGAGAAGTCGACCTGAGGCAGGAACTTCAGCCAGGCGTCGTAGCCGCCGCCGTTCAGCCGCTGAATCCAGAGGAAGTACTGCGCGGGCTGCGGGCGGCGGGGCGCCTTGATGAGGCGCATGCGCGTCTCCTCGAGCGCCTTGCTCCCTTTGCGATGGTTGCACGGACGGCAGGCGCTGACCAGGTTGTCCCAGGAATGCCCGCCGCCGCGGTGCTTGGGGACGACGTGATCGAGCGTCAGCTCGCGCGTCTTGGCGCCGCAGTATTGGCAGGTGTAGTCGTCGCGCAGGAAGATCTCGCGGCGGGAGAGTCGCACCTGCGGGCGCGGGCGCTTGACCAAGTAACCCAGCTTGATCACACTCGGCCGGGGCATGATCCGGCTGGCCGTGCGGATCCCTTCCTGGCCGTGCTCGAGCACCTCTGCCTTACCTCGGTCGACGAGCACAAAGGCGCGCCGGACGTTGCAGATATTGAGCGGTTCGTAGTTCTGGTTGAGAACAAGGACTGCACTGTTCACCGGTGCGCACTCCACACAAGGGAGCTCGGTGCTGGCCGGACTCAGGCCGAACTCGGGCCCACACTCCTGGTAGTACATCCGCTGCCGGCCCAACACTCCGCTGCCGAATTCTAGCACGGCCGCCCAGAAGCGAGGCATGGGGGCCAGAGCACCCATTCCCCATGCAAGTGTCGTACCATCTTTCGGTGACGACGCGCACCATAGAGAAGATTACCGTCGTCGTGACGGTGGCCGTGCTCGGCGTCGCCCTGGCGGCCGGCCTGCGCGGCGGTCCGGCCGCACTGCTCGTCGCCGCACTCGTCGTGACCGTCTCGGCCGGCGTCGACCTGGTGCTCCGTGGCGAGTCGCGCTACCGGCCGACGCCTGACCTATTCATCCTGCCGGCCGCGCTCGTCGTCGGCGCCGCGCTCTTTCTGCCGCTGCTCACCAGCGGCGCAACGCTCGTCGTGGGACTCGCGCTCTTTGGCGCGCTCCTCTTCGCCGTCCTGTGGACCGAGCATGGCGGCCGCGTCGGACTCATCGCCCCTCGCACCGCCGGCACGGCGCTCGCCGCCATCGGCTACATCGCGGCGTTCGTGCTCTACGCCGCGATCTATCAGTCCAAGGCGAGGAGTCTCATCTCGGCGCCGGCCATCGTGCTCATCACGCTGCTGTTGACGGCACGCCAGCTCCGCCTGGCGCAGCTTTTTGGCCCGACGGCGCTGGATCAGCCGCCCGCGCCGGGGCAGCCCACGCTGCCGGTGAAATCAGCGCCACCAGCGCACGTCGCCCAATCGGCTCCGCACGAGCAGCCGGCAACTAGTCTGCCAAGCGCCGCCGCCGAGTCATCCCGGCACCTACGACTTCGCGAGGGCGCCGCGTGGCGGCGAACGCTCGTTTACGCGGCCGTCGCCGCGTTGGCTGCGGGCGAGATAACGTGGGCGCTCAATTACTGGCCCATCAACGGCTTGCTCGGCGGCGCATTCCTGCTGGCGGCGTTTTACTTCCTGACCGGTATCTTCACGCAGCAATTGCTGCAGCGGCTCTCGGCCCGAGTCGTCGCCGAATACGGCACCGTCGCCGTCGCCGCGGTGCTGCTGATCGCCGTCGCCGGTCTCGTCCGGCGCGGCGCGTAACGAGGCGAAGGACGGCCGCGGTGCCCCCTCACCCCTAGCCCCTCTCCCACCAGGGGAGAGGGGAACGGCGGACTCCCCCTCTCCCCAACGTGGGAGAGGGGGCCGGGGGGTGAGGGGGACCAGGAGCGGCGCAAACAGATACCGCGCACCCGTCTGATTGGTAGGGAGCGCATTTGCGCCTACGGACGGCCCCGAAAGCGCACCGCAACGTGCGCTACGAGCCTCTTCTTCGTTCTTCGTTCTTCGTACTTCGTTCTTCGCCTCCGGTTCCGCGCACGGTGCGCGACGCGCCCGGCGCAATCGGTTCGAGTCGCCACCCAGCCAGTCCAGCCGTACCCGCGAGCGCGACGAGCACGGCGAGAATCAGCAGCATCGGCACGATCCCGATAGTGTCGGCGAGCGCACCGATGGCCAGTACGGGCAGTGCGGAGACTGTGCCGGTAATCATGAACAGCACGGCAAACACCCGGCCGCGGATGTGCGGCTCGGTCGCCTCGGCGACGACGGTCTGCGCCGGAATGGTGACGAAGCTGAACTCGACGCCGAGCGCAAGGGTAATGAGCGCGACCACCGCGATGTAGGCGATCGTTTCGCCGATCGGCAGGGCACCCGGCCCGCGGCGAGTGAGCTCTTGCTCGAACATCTCGAACACCGGACGAATCAGCGCCAGCGCCGCGAGCGAGAGCCCCATCGCCACGAGGCCGCGATTGGCCACTTTGTAGCGATCGGCATGCACCGCGAACTGGCCGAGGTAGGCCGTCGTGAGCAACATGCCCAGGCCGGCGGGGGCCAGGATATATCCGGCGTCCTCCGGCCCGAGCCCGAGCACACGATTGACGAAGCCCGGACCAAGCGTGGCCAGCGTCATCAGCAGCGTGGTCGCCAGCGCCAGATGGCCAATCGCCGCCGTCACTCCCGGGGCAAACCGCAGGAACTGCCTCGTCTCGAGCATGTCCCGCCAGACCGAGCGCACGTTGATCGCGCGCGCGAACGCCCGTTGGAAATCGCCGCGCGTTGCCTCAGCACGTCTGACGAACGCCACGCACAACGCCGCAAGCGCATACATCACAATGACAGAAGCGAACGCCGCCGCCGGCCCGGCCAGCTTGAACACGGTAGGACCGATCAGGACAAAACCGGCCATCTGCGCCACGGTAAAGGTGATGTTGAAGAGCGACGTCGCCGTCATGATCTCGCGACGGGAAACAAGCAGCGGGATAATGGCGCCTTCGGCCGGCGCGAAGAACTGGCTGATCGCCGAGTTGAGAAACGTCACGCCATAGATTGCCTGCAGCTCACGGGGAGCAAACAGAAATCCCGCAATCAGCGCGGCGCGCGTAACGTTCGTCCAGAGCAGCACGCCCCGCTTGCTCACCTGATCGACAAAGACACCTGCCGATGGCCCGAGCAGCAGCGCGGGCAGGCTAAAGCTGACGATCACCCATCCGACGTTGGCGCTCGACAGGGTCAGGCGCTCGACCTCGACGACGAGCGCATAGTTGAGCACATTTTGGGCAGACTGCGAGAGAACCTGCGCCGCCCAGACGAGGAGAAACGAGCGGTTGCGCAGGACCGCTCCGTACCCGCCCTCGCGGCTCACACTTGGGGACCCCGCGTGAGAAACTGCTTCAGGCGGCGCTCGAGCGTGCTGCGGGGCAGCAGCACGCGGTGGTCACATCCCAGGCAGCGGATGCCGATGTCGGCGCCCAGGCGGTACACGCGCCAGTCGTAGCTCCCACACGGATGGGGCTTGCGCAGGCGCAGCACGTCGTCAATACGAAATTCGAGCACCTGCGACGGGTTGTAGCGCGGCGCCGGAATCGGCCCGCCGCCGGTCGCAGCAACTTCGGCCCCGCCACCCATCGCCCGCGAGCCCGCCTGGCCTAACGTACCCGGTTGATCCGGTCGCGCAGCGCCTGTGCCGCCGCCCGTGCCGCCGTCGCGAAGTCGCGGCCGCTTGAGGCGTACAGTACCTGGCGTGCGACGACGACCAGCAGACCCGACCGCTGCGCGTCGACCCCGGCCGCGACCGAGTCCTCGAGCGCTCCCTGTTGCGCGCCCACGCCGGGCAGCAGTACCGGCAGCTCGGGGCAGCGCTCGCGCACCGCGGCCAACTCCCGTGGGTACGTCGCCCCCACCACGAGCCCAGCGTTCTTGTTGTCGTTCCATCGTCGTACTCGTTCCGCAACGGCCAGATAGAGCGGCTCCCCGTCGACCTCGAGGTCGACAATCTCCGACGCACCCGGGTTGGAGGTGCGGCAGAGGATAAACACGCCCCGCTCGGCGCGTGAGAGGAACGGCTCCAACGCGTCTCGCCCCAAATAGGGACTCGCCGTCACGGCATCGAACCCGTACACGTCGAAGAGGGCTTGCGCGTACAGCCGCATCGTGTTGGCGATATCACCACGCTTGGCGTCGCCAAGCGTCAGAATCTCCGGCGGCACGAGCACCATCGTCCGCCGCAACGCCGCCAGACCCTCCGGGCCCAACGCCTCGTAAAAGGCCAGGTTGGGCTTATAGCAGGCGACAAGATCGGCCGTCGCATCGACGATCTCACGATTGAACGCCACGATAGCCTCGGCCGGCGGCAGACCTTTCAAATGGGCCGGCAGCTTGCCGACCTCGGGGTCCAGCCCGACACAGAGCAGGCTGTCGTTGCGCGCAAACGCTTGCGAAAGCCGCTCCAAGAACGCGGCCGCGCGGGCCGGGGCATTGTCGATTGCTGTCACGTGTTCTTGCCTCGCCGTGTACTCCCTAAGGGTAAACTACCGCATCGCTACCCCGCCGCACCACCCGCTGCGGCTGCGCTCACGATCTCAGCCGCAGCGCGGGGTGCTATCAAGCGTCCAGTAGCAGTCGGTCCACCGCCTCCAGCGCCGGCGCAATGTCCTGCGAGGTATCGACAACCACAGCCGGCTCGTTCACCGCTTCTGCGGTGGCGGCGAGTCTTTGGTGGATCGTCCAGTCGGCATCGGAGCCGTACGCCTCAGCCTCTCCTGCCACCCGCTGCGCCATGCGCTCGGCGACGACGTGTGGCGGCGCGACGGTGACGATGGTGAGCGAAGGTGCGCCGGCTCGCTCGGCGATCGTCCGCAGCCGCTTGCGGCCGCGGCGCTGCAGATTGGTCGCGTCGAACACCACGGCGTACCCATCCCGCAGCAACTGTTCGATCAGGGCGTAGCACGTGAGATAGACGAGACCGCTCTCGCGCGGCGTGTACTGCGGCCGCTCAAAAGTCGCCTTTCGGACTTCGTCCGAGCGCAGCACCAGCACGCGATGGCGCCGGGCGATCGCCGCTGCTAAGTACGACTTACCCGTGCCGGGCAGACCGGAAAGGACGATCAGCGCCGGGCCCGGCCCGCCCTCCGCCGGTCGATCCCAGCCAAAGCGTTCCCGCAGCCGGCCGGCGAGTACCTCCGAGCGGCGCGGGCGGCGGCGCTGCTCGCCGGGAGCGCCCCCTGCAGTGGAGGCCAACCCTCAAACTACCTACGCCGGCGCCTGTCGTTCGCGCTCGACACGCCGCAGGTACCACAGTGCACGCGCAAAGTGGTCGGTGCAACTGGCGGCGATTTCGTACGCGTGCGCGATCTTCTCGTCGTCGCCGGTGGCAACGGCGCCGGCTGCTTCGTCAAGCAGCCGGCGCGCATCCTCAATCGCGTCCAACGCCTCTTCGGCGGGTGATCGCGCCTCGTGATGGGCGTTCGGGCCGCCGGCCGGCGCTGCACCGGGCGGGGCTGCACCGGGCGGGGCTGCACTTTGTGCCGTCATCGATTCGTGTCTCTCCACGCGTTCCCGCACAAGAGTGTAACCGACGGTGCGCTGTTATGATTCACCACCGTGCACTACGTCATCATCGGCAACGGCGTCGCCGGGACAACCGCGGCCGAGACGCTGCGCAAAGCCGATTCTGAGTGCCGGATCACGCTCCTCGACGACGAGCCGTATCCTCTCTATAACCGGATCGCGCTGCCACGCGTGCTCAAGCAGACCACGCTGCCCGAGCGCACGATCATCCGGCAACTCGCGTGGCACACCGCCAACCGCATCGATCTGCTGCTCGAGACAACGGTTACCCAGGTCAATACCGAGGCCAAGACGGTCGCCACGAACACGGGCACCGTCTTCCAGTACGACAAGCTCCTGATTGCCAGCGGCGGATGCCCGAACCCGCTGCGCGTGCCGGGCGCCGCCGGCACCGCCGGCATCTACAATTTCCAGACCCTCGACGACACCAAGGCGATCATGGCGCGTGTCGAGCGCGTGAGAGCCGCCGTCACCGTTGGCGGCAGCTTCATCGCCTACGAGCTCGCCGAAGCGTTCCGGCACCGCGGCCTGCCCACAACGTGGCTGATTCGTGGCCCGCGCTTCCTCCACCGGCTGATCGACGAGGACGGCGGCGCGCTGATCGACCGCCTGGCACATGACGTTGGCGTCGAGACGCATTACGGCGAGCAGGTGGCCGAGGTCCACACCGACAGCGGCGAACTTGCGGGCGTGACGACCGAGAGCGGCAAGCGGTTCGACTGCGACCTCCTCGGCGTCGGCGTTGGCCTGACGCTGCGCACTGAGTTTCTCAGGCACACCCCGATCGAAGTGCGTACCGGCGTCATGACCAACGAATACTTGGAAACCAACGTCCCCGACGTTTACGCGGCCGGCGACGTCGCCGAGTTCTACGACGTCTACATCGGCATGCACCACCAGATGGGGACCTGGAACAACGCCGCGGCGCATGGACGCACCGCCGCGGTGAACATGCTGGGCGGCCGCCAGGCGTACACCGAGGTGCCCTACTACACGAGCACGATGTTCGACAGCCAGATGGCCGCGATCGGCACGACGTCCGACGTACGCCAGGACATGGAGGCGCTGACCCGGGTCGACATGGACGCGCGCGTCTATCGCCGCCTCTTCTTCCTCGAGGGACGTCTTGCCGGCGCCGTCCTGGTCGGCGACATCCGCGTGCGGCGCCAACTGATGAACTTCATCAAGGAGCGCATCGTCCTCCCTCCCGAAGAACGCCGGAAACTCCTGGCGATCTGAGGACTTCTCACCGCAGAGACGCAGAGATTACGCAGAGGGGGCGCAGAGCATGGGAAGGCAAACGAGGGAGGCTGTCATCTTAAGGTCCCGGTCTACTATCGCCGAGAAGCACCATGCACTATCTCTATTTCTATCTCTCTGGGCAATCTCTGCGTGATCTCTGCGTCTCTGCGGTGAGTTTCCGTTGGGGAGCGTTGGGGTGAGTGCTGAGCCGCAACTGATTGGGCTCGACGTCGGGACGACTTCGTGCAAGGCGGGACTCTTTGATGCGCGGG
>JACQGX010000339.1 GCA_016199265.1 Chloroflexota bacterium
GGTCATCGGGCCCTTGCGCCTGGATGGGGCGCGGTGGACGCCACCACCCCCGCGGCGACCCGGCCAGAAGGGCCGGCCCCGCAAGCGGGGCGACCGCCTGCCAGCCCCAGCGGCCCAGGCGCAGGCGCGGCAGCACTGGCCTGCGCTGCCCGTCACCCTCTCCGGCCGCACCGGCCGCCCGCTGGTCTGCCGCGGCACGGCGCTCTGGTACCGCGTGCTGCGCGATGCGCCGGTGCGCTCCGTCGTCGTGCGCGACCCCAGTGGCCGGCGCCAAGATGCCGCCTGCTGCGGCACCGATGTGGGCGTCAGCGTCGCCTTCCTCCTGGAGACGTACGCGAAACGGTGGACCTGGGAGGTGACCTGCTTCCTCGTGAAGGGGCGGCTCGGCTTCGACGAGCCCCAGCACCAGACGGTGCTCGCCGTGCGGCGCACCGCGCCGCTTGCCGGCCTCGTCTTCGCGCTGCTCGTGCGGTGGTACGCCACCGAACTGCAGGCCGGCCGCGCGGCCACCTGGGTCGTCCGCCCGTGGTACCGGCGCAAGGCCGCGCCCTCGTTCGCCGATGTGCTGGCCACCCTCCGCCAGCGGGGCCTCGCCCAGGCGACTCTCGCCAGAGGGTACCTCGCCGTGGGCTTTTCCACGCCACCGTGTCCGCCACGGCGCCTGCAAAAAGCGGCGCGCCGACGACACCCTCCCCGGTGCCTTCAGGCATAATGGCGGAACTCGAGGCTAGGTTGAGCGGGACTTGACAATAAGGCAGGCGGTGCCCCCATGCTAGAGAAGGGCAGATCTCAGCGAAAGGAGCACCGCATGCCCACTGGGGACTTTCTCATCGACCTGTACTGGCGAGTGGACGAGGCGTTGGGGACCATCCCACCGCATCCGCAAGCGTGTCTGGCAGCGAGCGAGGTGGTCACCTTGGGCCTGCTGTTTGCCCTCAAGGGGGTGGGCAATCGGGCCGTCTCCCGCTGGGTGGACCAGAACTGGCGGTCGTTGTTTCCGCGGCTGCCCCACCGTACGCGCCTCTTCCGCCGGTTCAAGACCCACCGGGGCTGGACGGGGCAGTTCCTGGCCTCCCCCACCCTCTTGGGCGTGATCGACACCGACGGCAGCGAACGCCTCCATCCTATTCGGGAGGGGCGCAGCCCGCGGCAGATCGGCACGAAGGGCCGGTCCAACCATCGCTGGATCGTCGGGGGCAAGTTGTGTTTGCTGCTCACTCAGTGGGGCCTCATCGTGGGCTGGGATGGTGCCACGGCCAACGTCCACGACCGCCACTTCCAGGGGCTGGTGGCCGGGGTGCAGCACACCACGGTGGTGTTGGCCGACGCCAACTTCCATCGCGCGGCGGGCGATCCCCCGAACCTGAAAATCTGTCCGCGGGGCGCGTGGAATGACCGCATGCTGATCGAGACGGTGCGGTCGATGCTGACCCTGATCTGTCATTTCAAAAAGGTGATGCACCGCGGGTGGGACTACTTCTGCGCCCGGCTGGCGTACACGATGGCGGCCTTCAACCTGCCGGTGCAGTGGCACGGCCCGCAACCAGACGAAGACGGCTTTATCCCTCTCTCCATCGCGCAATTCAGCCTGTGAGCGAACTAGCACCATTGGTTCACACGGCATCCGTCGCGCTCCTGGCCGCAGGATGACACGCCAGTAGGCAGGCAACTTCGCCGGATCAACAACAATCTCCCGCTCGTCCCACGCCAGTGTGTCCATCGGCGGCCGCTGCTGGTCGCCGCCCTCGAGCCACATGCACGCGCCCTCATCCTGGCTCTCTAGTACAAGCCGCCAAAGTGGCTCCGGTCTCGTCTCGTGCGTGCTGCTGGCCGTCACCATGCGGTAGCGGTAGCGACCAAACACGATCAATGTTCGCGCAATGGCAGGCATTGTAGCCAAGGATGGAACTTCTGTTCTATCATGGTCGCGCACCGGTTGAAGCGGCGCAGTTGGAACAAGGACGAGCCGGCAGATGGCAGATCGTTCTCTATCGGGAGACTGATGACGGCCCGACGCTGTATGCCGTGCGGCAAGGCGGCCGGCGCCGGGCCTGGGGCCTGCGCGATCGAGCCGCGGCCGCGCGCTGGCTCCGGCGCCTCGCCGCCGCCGTGCAAGCTCCGCTGGCCCTGGTGGTGGCGCCATCATGACCCGCAGGGCGGACCGGGCGCACGTGGCGACGGCGTGGCACCGGATCGAGAAGCGCGACGAGCAGGGCCAAGTCATCGAGTGGTGCGAGGTGGGCCCCTGTGCCTCGTGCGGACGCGGCGTCGACCGCGAATTCCCGGTGAAGTACAAGGTAGTGGCGGACACGCTCCTGTGCAGCGACTGTGCGCCGTCCTCGCGGGCAGAAGCCAGGCCGGCGGGAGCGAAACCGGAGCCCGGCAACTGAGCCGGACACGAGGTAGGGCACTATGAAGGTGCGCGCCAGCGACTGTTCGGTGGTCAACGTTTCGGATGTGGGCCGCTCGATGCAGTTCTCTCGGGACACCCTCGGCGTGGCGTTCCCGCTCATCGAGCATGGTGAGAATTGGAAGGACTTCGACTCCCGGCCGGTGGCGATGGCCCTGCGGCGGGACCGGTGGAATCTGAGCGCGAAGGCGGCAATCCCGCTGGGTTCTCGTGAACGGACGCGGTAGGGGCTTGCGTCTTGCTCTTCGTCGCCTTCGGCAGGGCTTGCTCTCCTGGTAGGCATGCACGAGCGCCGGTTCGAGGCGCCGCACCTCCTGCTGCTCGGCGGGCGTCTGGTCGACGTCCACATTCGTGGCGATCCAAATCGAGTCCCGACCGCGGCATCATGGCGGTGGGACACAATCCCCTTTGGCGGATGTAAAGTCGACTTGAAATCGGTCCAGACCGATTTCAAGTTTCGTAGACGAAACTTTAATTCACCGTCTCGCCGCCCACGTCGCCGATGGCTCTCAGCACACCATCGGCGACGAAGCGTCTGCCGTACGTCGCGTCGCCGACAGGACGCAAGATCCCGGCATCGACCAGCCGTTGCACGTTGGTCTGGGCAGCAGGGTAGCTCAGCCCGAGCGTCCGCTGCGCATCCGGGACTGAAAGCAGGGGCGCCTCGAAGAGGCTCTCCATCAGGCGGATCGCCGAGCCGCCGGCGCGCCGCTTGCCCAGTTCCTCCCGCCACTCACGCAGCAGATCCTGCAGCCGCCTGGCGCGGTCGACGGCGTCTCGCGCCTGCGTTGCGACACCGCGGAGAAAGAAGGACACCCAGTCCGTCCATGCTCCCCGCTCGCTGACCGCGTACAGGAGATCGCCGTAGTCGTCGCGGTGCCGCTCAAAGAACGCGCTCAGGTACAGCAGCGGGACCGGGAGCAGATCCCACGCCACGAGCAGCAGGGAGATGAGGAGCCGGCCGATGCGGCCGTTGCCGTCCAGGAAGGGGTGAATTGCCTCGATCTGATAGTGGATGAGCGCGAGGCGGACGAGCGGCGGGTTGCCGTCGTCGCGGTGGAGGTACTCCTCAAGGGCGTCCAGCGCCTCCGTCATCTCGGGCACGGGTGGCGGCACAAACGACGCCTCCTTGAGCGTGCAGCCGGGTGGACCGATCCAGTTTTGCGTGGTGCGAAACTGTCCCGGCGTCGCCCGATCGCCGCGCACGCCCGCCATGAGACGCTCGTGCACCTCACGGAGAAACCGCAGGCTCAGCGGAAACGTCTTCAGCCGCTCCAGACCGTACTCCAACGCCCGCACGTAGTTCAGCACCTCGCGGGCGTCGCTTGCTGCCGGGTCGGCTCGATCGCGCGGCGGGGTGTGTCCGGCCTCGAACGCGTACAACTCGGCCAGTCCCGTCTGCGTTCCCTCGATCCGAGAACTGAGCACAGCCTCCTTGCGCATGAACGGGCTCAAGAGCAGGTGCGGGTTCCGCAGAGTCCGCCCCAATCCCGCCAGCTCACCCAGCGCCCTGTCGGCGTCCGATTGCAGCCGGAACAGGTCGCGGCCGTACTCGAGGTCGGGCGGCAGCGCCGCCGGCACGAAGGCAAAGTAGGCGGCGTCCCCGCTGCCGACTCGCACAACCTGCCCCGAAGGACTGTCGCGAAAACGCATCAGTGTCGCTCGACCGATCGTAGTGTATCGATCTTTTCAAGATTCTTGGAATGATTTCGTATATGTCGTTTGAGCCCGCCCCAATTTGTCAACGCCGGCGCCCAGGCTCTGGGCACTAGGCCCTACGCGAGCGGTGAATCGGTGCCCGAGCACTCTACTCGCGCTCCGGCACCGTCAAAGGCTCGGTCGGTGAGCAGCCGCACCCACAAATCCTCGAGCGTGCGCCACAAGTGGCGTTGGAAGGACGCAGGATCGAGCGCGTCCAGCGTGGCGAACGAGTACCAGCACCACCGGTTACTAGCCGCCGCGCTGATCACGATCTACTACCGGTCGAAGTCGGCTCAGCAGTCCCCCGCGCCCACGCCCCTGGGCGCTGAGGTCGCAGCACAACTATCCGATGTGCGAACCGAGCGAGACCAGTTGAAGTCGCAGGTAGGCGAACTGGAGCAACGCATCTCAGCCGATGACTGGCTGGTATCGATTACCGCCGCAGATCGCAACCAACTCTCTGCCGTGGTGTATGCGTTCAGCACTGGAGTCAATCTCGACAATCTCAACATCACCAGTCCGTTTATCGACTTCATCTTCGATGTGGTCAATGGGTCTGTCTTCACGGTTCTCGTTGCGAACCAAGTAGCAGGCCACGTGATCGCGCCGAGCGGGCTGCTCAAGGATGTTCCTGAACTGGGCGATGCGTTGGACGATGAGAGTACCCGACGCATTCCACACGCTGAGAAGAGACAGGTACGCCTTCGCCAATGGCTACAAAGAATGGAGGCTGACGCCATCATCACCAAGCACACGCCGCACGCATTGGTCACGTTCAACCTGACGAATGTGGTGGTACGGGTCAAAGCGGAGAACCACCCGGCAGGAAAAGCGGTGGGAAAGCACAAGCTTCATTTGGAAAGCGTTACGACGCGCATGCCCCCCCTACCCACAACACGCGGCCACTACGCCGCCTGCACCTGCCGCACCCTCGCAAACTCCGGGCTAATCCCCCCAACTCATGCATGGACTGGATGACGCAGTAGACGTTGTGGCACAGCACTTTTGGGGGAGGGCGTCGTCGGATTGCGGCAACTGTGTGTGTCCAAGAGCGTGGGGCATCCGCAACCTCGCACCACATCACGGAAAACGTGGACTGCACAGCGGCGCACTCCCGTCGCCGGGAGCGCGTCAAACGATCGGAGCGATTTGGGAAGGCATGAACGCAGCCATCAGAAACGACCCTTTCGGCCGCACCGGTTGAGCCAAACGCGTCCGCCCCCGTGCCGCGGCTACGAGTCGCCGGCGCTCGTATCGTAACGTTCCGCTTGGTCGCAGGTAACTTGCTGGGTAACTTGTCGGGGTGAGTGGCCGAAGCGCAGGCGGCGCCAGCCCATGCCGGCGAACTGGCGGGCGAGGCGATCGCCATGACCGCGGATCGTTTCGGCGGCGATGGGCCTGCCGTCGGGCTATCGACAATCAGACAATGTTCTGGAATCCGGCGCCATCTGCGTTACATCGCCCGCCAAGCCGAGGTGGGACCTGCAGCTATCCTCACTTCGCACTTTGCACGCTGACATACCTCGCGCGCGTCTCGCGCCCATCAGCGAATCCCCCGCTATCGCCATGGCCGCCTCACACCCACCCACCTCTAGGCGGGCTGCCAAGGATCGAAGCTGCCCGGCTGCGGAGGCAAAGCCGGCGCCAGCAGGCCGCCGTGCAGCGCGCTTCAGCGTGCTTCGCAGACTCAGCCGGCGGGCTTTAGCCCCCGGCGGGCCCGCGCCAGCCGCCTCAACGTCAAGCAGCAGTGTTGTCCGAACTGCGCGACCGTGCCGCCCTGGTTCCGGGCACAGCCATTTGGGCTTTGAGGAGTGCGCGTTCGTCCTTGATCTGAATGGCTCGCGGCGAAGAAGCCCTAGAATTGGGAAGGAGACCGGCGAGATATGGGCGAGGCGACGATGCGCGCATCGGGCAGATCGGAGCTGACTCAACTCCTGCACGCCGGAGGATCTGATCATCTTGAAGATTGTGTCACCACGGCCGCGAGATCGCGAGGACATCCGAGGGGTGGTTCACGGCCACGCATGGCCAAGCGCCGCGTGTGAGATCACCTCGCCGAGCACCATGACGATCGTGAGCGCGGAGGCTCCGATGGCCGCGGCCGCCCGCCGCCGCTCCTGCGGCGTATAAGCCGGCACAGCGTCCAAGGCGCGCCGCCTCAACCGGACGGCCCTGGAGTACCATCCGGCGAGCAGCGTCGCGAGAGCGCCCAGCGTCGCCGTCGCCAGGAGCGGGATGCGGATGGGGGCTGCATCAAACAGCCATATCGTGCTGGACATGCCAAACATGGCCCCCAACCCGACCCACACGGCGAGCGGCCCCAATGCCAGCGCTGCGGCGCATGGCGCCCCGAGCACGGCAAAGAACAAGGCGGCACCGGCATAGAGGGGCGATGTTCGATGACCCCCGACCGACACACGGGCGCCCCGCTGCGTGTCACCCGTGGGGGGCGTGGTGGCCGGCACTGGAACGGCGCTGCCGCCGCCCGGGTGCAGCCGGAAGATCTCAACCGGTTCGGGGAAGCCCTTGGGGACGATCCACTCGCCGCTCGCGGCCGGGTAATCCGCCGCCACATCGCGAAAGGCAGCTCGGTCGGCAACCATCTCGCCGGGCTCCGCCAGGGCCTCGAGCCGTGCTGCCAGGTTCACCACGCTGCCGATGGCGGTGTAATCCCGACGGTCCGCAGACCCAAGCCGTCCGACGTGTGCCCATCCTATGGCGACACCGACCCGCGCCTGGAGGTCGAGCGCAAAGCGCCTGGCCAGCGGAGCGATACCGTCGAGAATGTCGCTCCCCGCCGCGACCGCCCGCGCGCCGTGGTCGGCGCGGCGAATGGGCACGTTGAAGAACGCCATCACCGCATCGCCGATGTACTTGTCGATGAAGCCGTCGTGCTGCACCACCGCGGCGGTCGCCATTGCCAGGTAGGAATCGACAACTGCATGGACCCGCTCCGGTCCGATGGCGTGCGTGAGTTCGGTGAACGACGCGAGATCGGCAAACAGGACGGTGAGTTCGACCACGCGCCCCTCTTCTACGTGGGTGTTGCACCGCGTGCAGAGGTTGGCGTTGCGCGGGCTACGACCGACGCCGAAGACGCGAAACAAGACCGCCACTGGGCCACTCAGCCAGGTGCCACAGATCAGGCACTGGTGCGCGACCGCCACGTCTGGCCGAGTTGACCGCTCTGGCACGACCCACCTCCAGCCTAGCACCCGCACCGACGAGAGCATTCCCGTAGGCGATGAGGCGCGCACGATCGACAATCGATATATGCGTAAAGAGAAATACTATCGCAACGTTGCTCCCATGCCGGCGGGCAGGACTAATGACCCACGGCGTTGCCTCGCGCCGGGTGACAACCTCGTGGAAGACACGTACCACCTGCTGGGGCATGGCCGGCGCCAGGCGCTCGCGGCACTGGCGCGCGTGCAAGGGCGCTCGTTGGCCGGCGTGGTGGTCTGGCGGCCAATGACCCTCCGGTTACCGCCTCTGTGCATCGGCGATCGTGGGGTCTCCCCGCACATCGAGGTGCCGGGCCGGCCGCAGCAGGTGCTCTAGTTCGGCCTCGTACTCCATGACCGCCAGTTCGCCGCGCTTGAAGCGCTCCTTTAACAGCCCCACCATCGCTCCCTGGAACTCCTGGTACGTCAGCTCGCCGGCGACGTAGCGCCGCCGCAGCACCGCATCCGGCGCCACGCTCGCCGGTGGCTCCAGCGCCTCATCGCTCTGCCATGGCCTCGTCTCGGCCTGCACCGCCGAGCGCAGCAGCACGTACGCCAGGTAGAGCGGGCCGCCCAACACCAGCAACAGCACCAGGAGCGCAAACGCTACGGCCACGAGGGCAACCCAGAACGCGACGGCGGTGGCCGCGAGCACTATCGCAAACGGAGTCAGTAGGAGCCCGAGCGGGAAGCGCCGGAACGGCAGCGTGAGCAGCCGCACGCTCAGGCCGGCCAGGAAGCCGAGCAGCGGCACGACCAACAGCAGCGGAAACAGCACCGGTCCCATGTGCCGCCGTCTCTGCCGCCTCCGCCGTCGTGCCATGCGTGCTCTCTCGACAATCGCCGTCATCGCCGATGGTCTACACCAAAGCCAAGGTGAGACCCGCAGGCAGCCTCACTTTGCATTCTGCACTTTGCACTTGGTTTAGTCGTACCGGCCGTAGTAGCGTACCAGTTCCAGCACGCGCCGGAATTGCGCCAGGCTGACGTTCTTCGGGATCGAGTGGTCGGAATGGTAGAGGTACCCGCCGCCCGGCTTCGCCGCGGTGAGCTTCGTGGCGATCTCCTCCTCCAGCGCGTGCGGGTCGTCGCCGGCCATGACCCGCACGTCGATCCCGCCCATGAACGCGATCTGGTCCCCGTACTGCCGCTTGAGGGCGATCACGTCGTTCCCCGCTTTGACCTCCAGGGGCTGGAGGCAGGCGACGCCCGATTCGATGAGCGCCGGCAGCAGCTCGTACACGCGGCCGCACGAGTGCAGGATCCACGGGAGGCCACGTTCGGCCAAGAACGCGCCCAGCCGGCACATCATGGGGTGGTGCTGCTCCCGGTAGTGGCGCAGCGAGAAGAACAGCGCGTTGCGGTAGCCTAGATCGCACGAGAGCCACACGCCGTCGAAGGCGAACCCGCGCTGCAGCATGCGGTCGCACATCACCATCACCAGATCGGCGATCGTGTCGTACATGTCGCGCACCCACTCCGAGTCGGTGCCGATGGCCATCAGCAGCTCGTCGGTGCGCATGTACCGCTGCAGGCGGTTGAAACCGACGCCGTTGCTGAAGACGACGAAGCGCCCCGCGGCTCGCTCGTGCTCGTACCGCTTCCGGGCCGCGTCCCAGTCGACGCGTGTGTCGTCGGGCCGCAGGCGCGGCTTGAGGCGCTCCCAATCATCCCGTGTGCGCACTGCGGGCTCGATCATCTCCGGCGTGGTCGCCTTGTCGCGGTAGTCGCGCACCAGCGAGCCGTACTCGTCGCGCACGGTGATGTGGTCGGCGTCCTCGGCCACTACCTGCGCCGGCAGGCGCGGGGTGCAGTTGGCCGACAGCGCGGCGATCTCGAAACCGAAGTAGTCTGCCGGCGGCACGTGAGCCGGCAGCCCCTCGGCGCGCCAGCGCGTCAGCGTCGAGGCCCAGGGGTGTTCGTGAATCGGCACCCGGTCCGGTTCCTGGCGAAGCAGCGCTCGGCGCACCCGTTCGCGCGGCGTCAGTGTCGTCTGCATGTGGGCACCTCCCTCCGTCCCTTGCGATACCCCAGTGAGATACCCCAGGCCCGCCTCGCGCGCATCGGGGAATTCCCTGATATCGTCCGGCTGCGACTCAGCCCGACGGGGGTGACGTGAAGCGGCGCCGTCCCGAGCAACCTGACAGAGTTGCGCGATGCCGGTGGGGTAGTCGTTGTAGAGGACGGCCGAGCCGTCACGCCGTCAGCAGTAGTCCTCAAGATAGAGCCAGCGGAACTGGCGAAAGAGGGCTTCACCTCGTCTCTTCCAACGGGCGTCGTTCGTCACGATGGCCTCGCAGCCGGCCAGGAGCCCGGAAGCGATCACCACGGCATCCGGAAGCGGGATGTTGAGCGTAGCCCGCAGCGTAGCCGCTTGCACGGCCACTGTCATATCCATCGGGAGCACGGTGAGATACGGGTACTGCGTGAGGAACGTGTGCATGAAGGTGAACTTTTCCTGCCCGGTGCGCAGGGGGCGTACCAGCAACTCCACGGCGCTCACCACC
>JACQGX010000340.1 GCA_016199265.1 Chloroflexota bacterium
GCCCTGCTTGGCTCAGCACCCGGCCGCTGCGCAAGCCCGGGGCCACAGCAAGTTGACAAGCGTGGCGTTCCCTTCTATGCTCCACGCCAACATGAGCCTCCCGACCGGCACGGTCACCTTCCTCTTCACGGACGTGGAGGGCAGTACGAGGCTGCTCAACGCGCATCCAGATGCGTACCGGCGTGCCATCCAGCGGCACCACGACTTGCTGGCCGAAGCCATCGCGGTGAACCATGGGGTGGTGTTCGAAACGGTGGGCGATGGGGTCTATGCGGCGTTTGCCAGGCCGAGCGACGCCGTCGCAGCCGCGCTGTGGGGTCAACTGGCGCTCCAGACCGAGGACTGGGGCGAGACACCCATCAGAGTGCGGATGGGCATCGACCTGGGTGAGATCGAGCTGCACGGCAGCGTCTACTTCGTCGCGCCGCTGGTGCGGTGCGCACGCCTGATGAGCACGGCGCACGGGGGACAGGTCGTCGTGGCAAGGCGATCTGACACGCGCCGGCACGCTCATCAACGAGGCAGTGCGCACCCATGCCGAGCTGAAGGACCGTTGGGGCACGGCACTTGGCCTGGAGGCAGCTTCCTGCCTGGCGGCAGCGAGGGGCGAGTTCGAGCGGGCCCTGCATCTGCATGGAGCCGCGAGCGCGCTCGCCAAGTCCATGCGGGCGGCGTTCCCGGGCATTGTGCAATCGATGGTTCAGCAGGCGATGGCGACCGCTCAGCAGGTGCTCGCAGAGCCGGTGCGGGCACGGGCGCTGGCAGAGGGCCAGGCGATGTCCCTCGAGCAGGCTGTCGCGTACGCGCTCGAGGGTCAGGCGGCCGCCATCCCATAGCACGGGCGGCATCGGGCTGGGCTGCGGAGTACGCCGTTCGCGACTGCCGTGGGCAAAAGCCGCGCGCTGCACTCATCGCCGGTGGCAGATCCTCCGACGCACCAGAACGAATGGAGGCACCATTGTCCGAACTGTGGACCGGCTGGGGCACAGGAGCGGAGTGCGTTACGCGCTGAGTCCCCACAAGCCGTCCCACCACTGCGCGTGGGGCATTCCAGCGGCAATCGCGGCAGCCAGCGCGGCGTGACCGTCAAAGGGAACACGGCGGAACTCGACCGAGAGTGTGCCGTCCCTCCACTCCACCAGCGCGTACTCCGCGACGCATCCGATGGCGCCGCCCGGCCGAAGCGGCGAACCGATCGTGCCGGGGTTTACCAGCAGTATCCCGCCGAACGGCCGCAGCATCTGGACGTGCGTGTGGCCGCCCGCCAGCACCGTCGCCCGGTGCTCGCCAAGCAGCGAGCTGAGCTGCTCGTCGGGAGTCGTGGGGAGGACCCGATCCGTGTTCGATCGCGGTGAGCCGTGGAAGCAGAGAAGCGATGCGCCGCCGAGTGCCACCTCACACGTGTCCCCGAACGAGCGTACGAAGGCGCGATCTTCCCCCGTGAGGCGCTCTCTCACCCAGTCGCCGATTTCCGCCAGTTGCGGCGTCGGCGCGCGGGCAGGCGAAGGGACGACCAGCACATCGTCGGCGTTGCCATTGACCGTAGCAGCGCAGCCTCGCCAAGAGCGCCTGCTCGTCGCTCAAGGCGTACATCGTGATCATGCCCGGTGTTGCGTCGGGCACTTTCGTCTCGGCCAGCAGCGCGTCGGGAACGATCGTCGGCGGTGTGCCGACCGCGACGAAGGTGTAGCGCCCGCGTCCGGCGGGCCGGATGATCCACTCGCGGCCGGCAGGCGCCTTCGCCTGAATGGTCGCCGGGAGCGCAGTGCGGCATCGGAAGCTGTAGATGACGTCGCCCAGGTTTTTCGGCAGCATGAGACCAAGCTCGCGCGCAACCCGCTCGATGTCCTCGCGCTCGAACGTGAGCTCGGTGGCGTCCACGGTGTAGTGGCGCTCGAAGAGCCGCTCGAAGAGCCGAACGTATCGGTTCGGCCGTCTGGCCGCCGGTTCCTGCGACTGCTCTACTGGCCCGGCCATCGCAGCACCACCACTTCTTCCCGTAAGTGTTCGCGTGTCGCCGTAGCCAGCCTGGTTCTGAAGAGGTCGATACCGACCACCTCGTAGCCGAGTGATTCGGCCATGCCGGCAAGCAGCCGACCAGTGCGGATCATCACTCGCAGATAGGAGGCCTGATCGCCGACGACATACGCCAGCTTTGCGCCGGGACGCAATACCGGCCGCAGCCCGGCAAGGTGGCGCGCCATGCCACCGAAATAGAGCTTTGTCACACGAGCATACTGCCGCTCGAAGCCGGACGTCTTGCCTAGCTCGATCCGGCGTGCCTCGATGTCGGCGGCGATGCGCTCGATCTCTGGATGGCCGGCCACCCACCGGTCGTCGCCGTCGTCGACGTATACGCCCCGGGTATTCGAACGCACGAGTCCCTTCTTCAGCGTACGGAGGTCGGCTCGGTCGCGAATGAACCCGAGCAACACCGACTCGAGCCGCGTCGTGCGCGTGTAGTCCTTCTCGTTCGGGTAGGGTGGCGAGGTGACGATGGCGTCGATTGAGTTGCCGGCCAGCACGCTGTGTACGTCACGCGCGTCACCGCGGTGCACGGCCGATGGCACGTCTTTAAGGGCTCTGTACCGCGCGAGATCTGCCGCGATCGCTCGTACGTTGCTGAGCCACGGCGAGATTACGGCGGCGTCGGCTTTGGCCGGGCCGACGCCGACCTCAGGCCCAAAGTGCAGGTTACTGCTGGTGAATACCAGTGTCTTCGCCAGCGCTAGGCGCTCGTGGGCGGCGTAGCGCTCGTCCCGGCACCGCTCGAGGCACTCGAGAAGCACCAGCGCCTTGTGGCGCGGGAGCGGACTGATCGAGGCGGTCAGGAGCAGCTCGTCACGCTGCCTAGGTAGCGTTCGGAGTTGCGTTGAGCTCTCGGCACTATCGGCCGGGAGTAGTGGACTGACATCGTCGACACCAGAGCGGGCGAGCTCGGCCAGCGCCGCGCCGGCAACGCGGCGGGCATGGTCGATCAGGTCGTCTGGATCGGGCGACCAATCGACCTTTGTCTGGCTGGCGAAGTGGGCCATGGGGTTGTGCTCGATGCCGATGCTGGTGATGCCTAGCTTCTTGCACTCCACCAGTGTCGTGCCGGTACCGCAGAAGGGATCGAGCACGCACTGCCCGTCTCGCAGTTCGAAACGGTCGAGGTACTCACGGACGAGGTGCGGCGGGTACGACAGGACGAAGCGGTACCAATTATGGATCGCCCGGTCTTCGGGGAGCAGGCGGTTGACGTCGCCGTTGAGAACACGGCGGGTGGGCGCGTAAGCCATGGCAGCGTGCCATCAGTGTAGCTTCCGCCGACACCCAGCGCATAGCTTAACCTGGGGACGCGCGCGAACGAGCGAGGAAAGCCTGTGCGGCGCGGCCAGTTGCGGCTAGAACGTCAGGACGGCGGCGGCGCCGAGCGCGGCGGCGATGCTGCCCAACGCCATGAATACAGTGCCCCATCGCCGCAGAGCCGAACCGACGTGTGGCCGCTGCTGGACGCCAAAGTCGGTGCCATTACAGCGCGGGCAGATCGCCACGTGCTCTGGCGCAGCCGTTCCGCAGGTGCGACACCGCCGCAGGTCCCAACTCGAGTCATGCGCCACGCGCGCCGACTTCACCAAGGCGACAAGCAAGCAACCGGTACCGGCGGCGAGCAGCGGGAACACCACGCCGGCCCACCAGGCGGTTGAGCTAAACGCCAACTGCCAGCCACAGAACGGTATGCCCGCCCAGGCACACGGCTGTGCGCCGCCCCGCATTGAGGTCTACTCCTTATATGAGGTTTGGTTAGGTTCTTACCTGGGCTCGGCGCCGCGCCAACCAGGCTCCAACCAGCCCATTTAGGCGGATTGCCGGCGACTTGGTCATGCCGCGGACCTCACGGCCGACCCATCGTACAGTGCGCTGAGCGGAACGGTCAACGACGGGGAGCACCAGCCACCACAGTGCCTCCACCCAGTGTCTACCAGGTTGTCCCCACCCTACTGCCGGTAGCGCAATTGACGCCGCGCCTCAGGGCTAGTATCCTGCCACGACGCATGCGCATGCTTGGCAGCAAGGCAGACGCGATGGCAAGCGCGCGGCACGCGCAGGAGGCTATAGCACGTCGATGGCTGTTCCACTGCCCCAATCGCAGATGCCGATGACGGCGTCGTTACCGCTATCTGCGGTCGATGGACGAAGACACCGCCCCTGGTTGCCGCTCACTGCAGTCGCGTTTGGCGTGCTCTACCTCGTCCTGCTCGGGACGGCGTGGCTTGCGATCATGCGTTACTGGCACGCCATGCCGGTTTGGGCGCTCCGCCCGACCGAGGACGGCGGGCTGGTCGTCATGTACGTCGATCCGCACGGGCCGGCGGGGCAGGCCGGTATCGGTCGAGGCGATACCGTACTGTCGTGGAACAGCATCCCCATTGGCGATACGGCCGCGGTCCGGCGCGCCATCGACGGCCAGCATCCCGGCGATCGGGCGATCGTTCGCGTCCGACGCGCCCCGGAAGGCTCGCTGCCAAGCGTCGAGCAGGACGTGTCGCTTATGCTCGAAGCGCCACGTTCGTTTGTCGAAGTGGTAGCACAGCATGTCGTCGGCTTACTGTTCCTCGGTATCGCCATCGTCGTGGCCGTCGCCCGTCCTGAGGATAGTGCGTCACGTCTGCTCCTGGTAGTCGGGGCCAGCGGCGCACTCGCCTTCTTGGGCCCCGTCGTACCGGCCAGCATCCTACCCGAGGTGCGCAGTCGGCTCTATCTTGGCGGGCCAATTGTCTCGCTAGTCGCCCTGGCGCACCTGATGAATCTAGTAGCGGGCACGGCGGCATTACACCTCTTTCTTGCCTTTCCCCCGACCCATCCCCTGCTGAGGCGACTGCGCGCTGCCGGACCGGCATGGCTGCGGCGCGCCGGCGGCGCTACTGTCCTGCTCTACGCCGCGCCTTTCGCGGCGTGGACGTTCCTCTTTGTCAACCGCGACCTGCCGGGGTCGGAGACGGCGCTTTATGTGGTCCTGCTGGTGCTGCTCGGCGGCGCCGCCGCTGGCTTAGCGCACAGCTACCTCCGTCCTGCGACCCCACTGACGCGGGCACAGGTCTCCTGGATTCTGCTCTCGTTCATCCTCTTCCTGACCCACATGGCGTGGTCCATCTCGCGCATGGCCGGGGTGGCGTGGCTACCGCAGCCGCCGTGGTGGACGTTCACTATTGCCAGCTCAGCCATTCCACTCGCCGTCGGCTTCGCCATTCTGCGCTACCGGCTGTTCGAGGTGGGCACGCTCCTGCGGGCAACCATCAGCTACACGCTCCTGGCAGCGCTCGCCTGGGTTGTCGGCTACACCGCCGCCACTGTGAGCCTCGACCGCATTGTCGGTCTGCAGGCGGACACGCCGGCCGCGCGGGAGGTACAGCGCCGGCTCGATCGACTGATCTACCGCGAGCGGCGCGCTCGCGAACAGTTCCTGCAGGAGGCGGCCGAGTTCTTGGGGCAGGCGCAGCCGCCCGAGGCCGTCGCGGGGTTCCTGACCAGCCACGCCTCCGTACGCC
>JACQGX010000350.1 GCA_016199265.1 Chloroflexota bacterium
GACGCAGAGACGCAGAGAGGGCGCAGAGAGATCAGCCACAGAGTACACGGAGCACCAGAGTACACGGAGCACACAGAGAAGGAGTCCGTGCTCTCCGGCATAGTCATCTCTGTGAACTCTGTGAACTCTGTGTTCTCTGTGGCAAAAGACTCCGGTTCTCTCTGCGCCCTCTCTGCGTCTCTGCGTCTCTGCGGTGAACCCGTTCTACTCCTCGCTTTCGGTGGGCTCGTCGCAGTCACCGGCGGATTCAGTATCGCCGGTCGCGGGGAGGCCAACGCCGCGCAGGTAGGTGCCGAACCACTCGAGCGTGTCACGCCAGGCGGAGAGCGCGGCGGCCTCGTGGTAGGCCGGTCGGGTGTCGTTGAAGAAGGCGTGGCCGGCCCCCGGATAGACGTTGATCGTGAACGTGCGGCCGGCGGCGGTGAGCTGCTGCTCTACATTGGGGATGCTGGCGTTAACGCGCTGGTCGGTTTCGCCGTAGACCCCGAGCACGGCCGCGCGAATGTTGCCGATCTCATCCGGATACGCAGGCGTGCCGTAATACGGCACGGCGGCGCGGAGCGTCGGCTCCTTGATCGCCACGTTCCAGGTGATGCCGCCGCCGAAGCAGTAGCCGGTCATGCCGATGCGGTCGGCAATGACGAACGGCTGGCGGCGCAAGAAGACCGTGCCGGCCCGGAAGTCTGCGACGAACTGGTCAATGCGCTCCATGCCGGAGAGCAGCGCGCCGCGCTCGTTCGGCGGAACGGCGTCGGTGCCGCCCTCCCGCGAGAGGAGGTCAACGTGCAGCCCGACGTAGCCGTTCTTGGCGAAGCGGCGGGTGACATCGCGGTAATGCTCGCCGGTACCCATGTTCTCATGGCAGATGAGAACTGCCGGAAAACGGCCGGCGGCGCGCGGACGCGCCCAGTACGCCTGGATCTCGGCGCCGCCGCTGGGGAACGTCACCGGCCCGGCGATGATGCTGGGATCGTCCTCCGGCACGCTGAGCGGGCTCTGCGGCCCCGATGGCGGCTGAGCCTGGAACGTGGCCGAAGCCAGCGGATCGGCAAGCGCCGGCTTGACGCCCAGTGCCAGCAACGTGCCTGCCGTCGCGGCGGTGCTCCCGGTGATGCGAAAGACGCGCTCTAGCAAATCACGGCGCGGCATCATGCCATCTTCATAGTTGTCGACGAACTCCCGCACGAGATAGTCCTGGGTCGGATTGAGCCGGTCGACGTAGCGGTGCAGTCTAGGGTTGATCACTGTATCGTTCCCTCCACAACCAACACGTGATAGTGCCCCCTGGCAAGCACTATAAACCAGAACCATCTACGAGCACCACTCTTGCCCGCATCATTCACGAGGGCTCCAAGCGCACCACCGCGCCGTCGCGCGCGGCGACGCGCATGATGACGGTGCGGTCATTGGCCAGTGAGACCGAGTGCGGCTCGCCCCAGTGTACGTGCGTCTGGGCAAACGGCCCCCACGCGTCGGACAGTGTCAACCGTACGGTTCGCGCCTCGCGCGTCGGATTGAGCGCCCACAATGCGACGGTGCGTGTCTCACCGTCCTGGTGCAAGCGCACGATGACGCGCGGATCGTTCGATTGCACGTGCGGCGTGATGCCGGCCCACTCGATGAGTCCCCTGTAGAAAGCCTGCGCGCTGGCCAGGCGCTCGTCCGACGGGCGACCGGTCACCTCGGCATGCTGGTGGGTGGTGAACGTCGTGCCGCTGGGTGCGCCGCGGCGCTCGACCGGGAGCCCGGCGCGGGTGCGTCCGACGCCGGGGAAGGTGCCGATCAGCCGCGTGCGGCCGGCGCCGTAGTGATGGTCGACGACGGCGGGCAGGCCGCCGGCGAAGCTGTAGCCTTCTGGATACCACCCGGCCGCCGTGCCCTCGGCCGGTTCGTACGCCTGCAGGACGAGCGCGCCGGGAACGGGTGCGTCTATGCCGTCCATGGAGAAGGTGAGGTCGTCGCTCACGTCGGGCGTGAACTCGACGTAGCGCTCGCGGGCACCAAAGAGGGCATCGAGACCCAGGTTTGGCTGGACGGTGCCGGCGCGGCCGCGGTCGCCGAAGTAGCCGGGACAGCCTTCGCTCACCAGCGTGCCGCCGCGCTCGACCCAGGCGCGGAGCGTCTCAGCCGTCGACCGGCGCAGATGGATAGGATACGGCAGGTAGAGCAGGCGATAGGGTGCCGGCTCGCCGTTCTGGTCGAAGAGATCGTCGACGTGGACCCAATCGGGCTGGAGGCCGAGGTCGAAGAAGCCCTGGTAGGCGCCGCGGGCGGCCTCGGCGTACCAGTCGGTGTGTCCTTGCTGGACGTAGGCGAAGTGGTTCGATTCGGGGACGAACAGAATGCCGGCTTCGCCGCGCACCGGGCGCGCGCGCCAGAGCGCCGCTTGCTCGGGCGCGTTGGCCCACTTGGCGATCCGGCCGGTCATCGCCGAGCGCGGCGTGCGCGCGCCGTCCAGGCCGTACATGCCGAAGGCGCCGAAGAGCGGGCCGTCGAGCAGCGGGCGCCAGCGGGGGCAAAGCCAGCCGGTGGCGCCGCCGGCGAACGAGACGAGGTTCCAGTAGCAGATGTCCTCCGGCGTGGCGATGCGCCCATCATCGCGCGGGCGCCCTGCCACTTGCGGCTGCATCCACAATGGGCCGGCCTGCGCCTCCGCGTGCCAGAATCGCTTGCCGCGGCAGCCGGCGCGGACGATGTCGACCGCCTGGAAGGCTTTCCACGGCTCGTCGCCCCGCCGGGCCGCGATCCAGGTGAAGCCGTAGCTATCGACTTCGGCCGCGGCGCGCCACTCGTCGTTCGCGCTCGGCGCGTGGTCGGTCAGCGTTTGCGTGACGCCGTGTGCGGTGACTGGATGGTGGGGGTCGAGCCGCCGGATATGCGCCGCCCGCCAGCGCATCAGGCGATACGCGTTGTCGATGCGGAACTGGATCCAGTCGAGCGATTCGGGGTAGCCGGTCGAGTTGGGCGGCGGCTGGACCTCATCCCAGCTCGTGTAGCTGTGGCGGTACCAGGCATTGCCCAGACCTTTCAGATCGCCGTACTTCTCGCGCAGCCAATCACGAAAGCGCGCGCGGGTGGCCGGGCAGTAGCAATACTGGCGGGAAACGTTGCACTCGTTCCAGATGTCGTAGGCGCCCAGGTCGGGGTGATCGCGGTAACGTTCGACGAGCTGGGTCAGAAAGCGTTCGGCCAAGGCACGGGCGTCGTCATTGTCCAGGCACAGCCCAGGGAAGCCGCCGGTAGCGCAGCTCGCGCTGATCGTACTGTGGGCCGGCGTGCCATCGCGCGCCTGGTAGCGGGCGTGGGCGAGTTGGTGCCAGGCCCACTCGGGCGCGGCGGTCATCATCTCGGCGACGATCGTCTTGATGCCGTGGCGCGCGGCGAGATCGAGCTGCGCGTCGTAGTCGGCCCAATCAAAGGTATTGGGTGCGACCTCGATGGCGCTCCACAGGAACCAGTGGCGGAAGCAATTCATGCCATCCGCCGCCGCGGTCGCATAGTCGCGCTCCCAGTCTTCGCGGGGCGGATTGGACTTGCGGAAGTAGACCGCGCCGTAGGGGAATGGGGGAAGGGACGGCATTGCTGCGGTGGTCATTGTGTGTCCTAGCTGGGCTCTATTCTGATGCGGAAACGGCGGACGATGACATTATGCACGACGCACACAGTAGAGCCGGCGCTGGACTACCGTTGATGCAGGTCGGCGTGGCGCTCGCCTTCGCGTCATTGCCGCCGAAAGCCGCTGCTCCCTCTGGGCAGCAGCGGCACAGTTGAGCCGGGTAACGCCGCCACTCTCGCCTTTAGCGGCGTATCCGAAGTGCCGGCCAACGGCTAGTCGGAGCCGGGTCCGCCGTTACGCGCGTGCCCCCTTGACGCCCGCTGAAGAATGGCATACTGTCTAGACAACCTAGACACACGCTCGGAGAAGGAGAAGCACTATGCCGTGGCAAGTACAGGAGGCGAAGCAGCGATTTAGTGAACTGGTGCAGCGGGCGCTCGATGACGGTCCTCAGATAGTGACCAAGCGCGGCCAGGAGGTGGTCGTCGTCGTCTCGGCGAAGGAATACCGGCGCCTCGCCGGCAGCAAGCCAGACTTCACGACCTTTCTCCTCTCCGGTCCTGATCTGAGCGCACTCGACTTGGAACGCACCCGACAGTTGCCAAGGGATGTTGAGCTGTGAACAACCTGCTGGATACCAAAGTCGTTTCCGAAGCACGGAAACCGAATGGCAGCGACAACGTCAAGACTTGGCTGGCGTCGGTGTCTGCGAGCGAGTTGTATCTGAGTGTGCTCGTGATCGGCGAGATCCGGCGCGGTATCGAGCGCCTGCGCCGACGGGACCCGGCCCAAGCCAACCTGTACGGGACGTGGCTCATCACCCTCTTGCATGACTATGCCGATCGGATCCTCCCCATTACCGCCGAGATTGCGGAAGAATGGGGACGGATGAATGTCCCGGATCCGGTGTCGACGGTTGATGGGCTCATGGCCGCGACGGCAAAGGTACACGGTTTCACGTTTGTCACGCGGAACGCCGCCGACCTGGTGCGCACCGGCGTGCGGCTGCTCAACCCGTTTGAGCCGCAAGGCTGATATGAGTCAGGGCATCGGTGCACGTTTTGGCGAGACCGATGCCCTGTTCGTGGCCGCCGGTGTAGAAGAGGTACAGCGAGTCGTCGTGTCGGAGAATGAAGGGGTCGCGCAGATCACCGGCTTCCCATTCGTGCTCGGGGGTGAGAACGACGCCGTGGCGGTGCAGCGGGCCCCAGCGCGTCCAGTCGTCGTCCGCGACCGGCAGGGTCGCCAGCGTGATCTCTTCGCGGCTCAGGTCGGGCCGCGTCAGCGTCGAGTAGAGGATGAAGAGCATGCCGTCCTGGACGACGATTCCCGTGTGGCGAATGCGGTCGTACTCGCTCGCCGCGGCTTCCGGCCGGATCACGGGGTTGTGCGGCCAGTGCTCCCAGGAGATGCCGTCGCTCGAGCGGGCGAGCCCGTGCGCTTTCTCCGCCTTGTAGAGGCCATACCACCAACGTCCGATACGGAAGACGCGCACGTACGCCGCCGTATGGTGATCGCTGGTCTGCTCGGCCGTTGCTGTCAGCACCGGCTCGGGTGCGTAGAGCGACCAGCGCAGACCGTCGGGCGACGTCGCCAGGCACGTCTGCTGCCCGCCGCCCGGCGGCAGCGCCTGCCCGTGGAAGTAGAGCCAGAACGCGGCCTCCGGATGGTCCGGGCGGTAGACGAGCTCCGGCGAAGAGATGTGGCCGCGCAGCCCCGGTACGTCCTCTAGCCGGAAGATCGGGTTGCCCGCAAACGCCGTCCACGGCCCTTCCGGGTGCGGTGCGGAGGCCAGGCCGATGCCGTGGCTGTGATGGGGCGCGTAATACATGTAGAACCGATCGAGCGGCCGCGGCAGCACGTCCTTGTAGGCGGCGCTATCCACCACCGTTGGGAAGATAACTGTCGGCCGCGGTCGCGCCTCCTCGAGGCACCACGGGACAGCGCGCGTGTCCAGCAGCGGCGTGTCGGAGAGGCGGCGAAAGCGAAGGTCGAGTGTCGTCACGCCCTGACTCTACCGTTTGCCCGCCGCTTAGCTCGCCACCCAGCGTACGATATCGGCGCGGCTGATGATGCCGGCCAAGCGGTCGCCGTCGAGCACGGGGATGCGCTTGATGCGCTCGCGCGCCATGATCGCGGCCACCTCCTCGACGCGCGCGCCGGCAGAAGCCGTGATGACCTCGTGCGTCATGATGTCGCCGACGGTCTCGCCCTTCTTGGCGATGATGTCCGCCTCGCTGACCACGCCGACGAGCGCGCCGCTCCCGTCCAGCACCGGCAGGCCGCTGATGCGGTGGTAGGCCAGCAGCTCGGCCGCCTCGGTCACCGATTGCTCCGGGCGTATCGTGATCGGGTCGGGCGTCATCGCCTCGCGCGCGGAGACGGGGCGCGCGGCCGCCATGTAGTCGTGGCTGCCGCCGATGGCCGACATGTCGACGCCGCTCTCGCGCTGGCGGCGGCGGTGGAGCGCGGCCGGCTCGTCCTCGAAGAATGCGCCGACCGAATGGGCCTGGATCTCGAACGTCAGTACCCGCTCGTTCTCCAGCCGCAACACGCCGCGCACGCACTCGGCCTCCTGCACCGCGCGGCCCTCCTCGGTGCCGGCCGGCACCACGATCGTCAGCTCACCCCCACGCACGCCGAGCAGGAGTGCCTCGAGCCCCTCGTCGAACACGGTGCTCAGGCCCTCCTGGCTCCGGTTCGGCTCGCCCACAAACGCCTCGCGGATGTTCACTCGTTTCATCGACCGTACCTCGCTCGATGCCATTGTAGACGAAGGCGCCGGGCGATGCGAGGGGCCGACGGCGTGTATGTCCCATCGGGGAGGTCCTGCGTTCCGAAGTGCTCTCTGACCTTACCGCTGCCGTCGCGGACGTGTTCGCGTAGCGTCGTACCGCCTCTCACGTTCCCTGCGGCCCCGTCGTTTCGAGCACGTCGCGCCAGTGGTAGCGAGGCTCGTAGCCGATGAGCTGCTGCGCGCGGGCGATACTGACGCCCGGCTGGCCCGGCGCGAGGCGCGCTGCCAGGGGCGCAATGTCTGGAGACGCCTCGGCGATCCGTTTGGACAGCGAATCGACAAAGAGCGGATCGGCGCCGCTGGCATGGAAAACGTGCGCGCCGTGCAGTTCGTGGTTGCAGCCCCGTTCGACGGCGCGCCGGATCAACTGGCCAACGTCGCGCGCATCGACGTACGCCGCCAGCGGATTTTGCGCCGGCTGGCCACCGGCGCCCCGGGCCGAGCGGCCACGCAGCAGCTCCGGCCAGCGCTCTGGGACGATCACCGCCGTCGGCCGGATGGCCACCGTGGTCAGGCCGTGCTCGCGGCTGATGGCGCGGCACGTCTCCTCGATGACCAGCTTGGCGATCTGGTACGCGCCGCGCGGCGCGCAAGGGTGGTCCTCGTCGAGTGGCAAGTAGTGGGGTGCCTGGCGCAGCGTCCAGTAGTCGCCTAGCGCTTGGATGCTGCTGGCCACCACCGCGGCGGCGAGCCCGCACGTCGCCGCTGCTTGGAGCACGTGATACGTCCCCAAGACGTTGCTGCGATAGACGGTCAGGTCGTCGTGGTTGGTCGTGGCGCGCGCCAGGTGGACGATGGCGTCGGCCCGCGCGTTGCGGAGCACCGTCATCACCGCGCCGGCGTCGTCTACCGTGCCCAGGATAAGCCTGGTGCCGGCCGGATGCGGCGCCGCCGGCGGCATGAGCTCGAACACCGTGACCTCGTGTCCGTGCTCGCACAGTTCCCGGACGGTCGGCCGTCCGATCCGGCCGTTCCCGCCGGTAACCACAACGCGCATGGCATTCCTCCGCCTGTGTGCTAACTGTGTGCTGACGGGAGCCTATCAATCATGTGTACGCAAGCGCCAGGCGCGCGGCGAACACCGAGGCCGCCCGGCCGCTACCGCGGCTGGTCGAGGATGGCCTGGACCTCGGCCGCCATCACGCGTAGAGCCGGGGCGCTGGGGGCGGTCCTGTTCTCGCGGAAGGCGTTCGTGTGTTTGACCACCACCTGGTCGACCTCCGCCTGCCGGAAGTTAGCGGCCACGCTGTAGGTCACCGTCCCGGCATACTGGTCCATTGTCTTGCAGACACGCTCCAGCATCTCGCGCGGGTAGGCCGGATCGTTGAGCAGCCGCTCGTCGCAGTAGACGTCGTGCCGCATGCCCGGCGTATTCGAGCCGCGGGTCTGCAAGCCAAGGGCGACGCCGGACTCCCGGTCGGTGAACCATTGGAGCACCTGCCAGCCTTCATCGAGCACGCGGGTCTTGCTGTTGAGCGCCACTGGAGCGACGCTCAGCTCCGCGCCAAACTTGCCGGTCGGGCCCTTGGGCATGGCTACCATCGACCACTTGAAGCCGTCCTTGACGGCGTCGCGCAGGCCGCTCCGGGCCCCGGCCAGCATCTGGCCGGCCATGGCGACGCTGCCGTTGCCGAAGTCGGCGTTGGCGAAGGCCTTGGCCGGCATCACCTCCTTGCGGTGCCAGAGGTCCCAATGCCACTGGACGGCCTGCAGCGCCTGCGGGCTATCGGCGACGCAGCGCTTGCCATCGGGCGAGAGCAGGTCGCCGCCGAAGCGGCGGAAGGCGGCCAGCGTGTGCTGGAAGTTGCCCCACTGGGTGTTGTAGCCGAAGCGGCTGCCGTCGTGTACCGTCAGCTTCTCGGCCGCGGTGACGAGGTCGTCGAGCGTCCAGGCGTCGTGCGGCTCGCGGATACCGGCGCGGGCGAAGGCGTCGCGGTTAAAGAACAGGAAGCAGTAGCCCACCTGGCCGCGCGCGGGCAGGCCGAAGAGCTTGCCGTCCAGGCGGAGGGCCCCGGTCCCGCTCTCGTACCACTGCTTGAGGTTGAGCTTGTCCCGCTGCACCAGCTTGTCGATCGGCTGGAGGCTGCCGCCCACGGCCAGCGCCTCGAAGAGGAGGTTCTGGTTGTAGATCACGTCGGCCAGTGTGCCGGCCGCCGCGTGCGTACGGATCACCTCTAGGTAGTTGCCGGCGAGCGCCTGGTAGTCCAGCCGGATGCGCGGGTGCTTCTCGTGGAAGGCGTCGACGCGCTTGGTGAACGCCTCTTCCTCGGCGGTACGCGAGAAGAACGTCACCTTCACTACCTCGGCCGAGGCCGGCGGCTGTTCCCCGCTTCGCTGCCCCGGCAGGGCACAGGCGGGGGCGGCAAGCGCGGCCGAGGCCGCTGCGAGGGTCACTCGCCGGCGGGTGAGGGGTCGTCGGCGCGTCAAACGGGGCTGCGATTCTGTAGAGAGCATGGCGTTCCTCCGTCGGCTGACCACCACGAGCACACGCGCGGCGGCCTACCGGAAGTGGACCGCCACATGGGCTCTGGCACATTTGGCTGGCTTTACCGGGCCAGGGTGTCCCCACTATACTGCGACCGCCATAGGGATGCAACCTCGAGCCTAACCGTGTGCCCACAGTCCGGGGGTGCAGCAAGAGTTCCGGCGGCGTGGCTTTCCTGTAGGGGGGTATAGTGATAAGCCCAGGGGCGGCGGGCGGGCGGATCTCGATAAGCCCCAACAGCGAGTGGCGGTCCCCGACCATTTGCCCCCACCCAGCGCCCTGTGGTCCCGTCACAAGGGGTGAGCCCTACCATAGCAGTCTCATA
>JACQGX010000333.1 GCA_016199265.1 Chloroflexota bacterium
GTGCCGGGGCAATTCGAGACGTTCCTCTCGTACGAGTGGCACTCGATCCACGACGGCGATCACCACGTGGTCTACCGCGGCGACCATGGCCCGCTGCTGGGCGGCGAGCGGATTTGGGACCTCAAGGCGGCGCTGCGGGGTGCCGCCGAGCGGGGCGAGGCGCCGGCAGCGCTGGCCATCCCGCACCACATCGGCTACGGCGCGGGGTATCGGGGGATCAACTGGGAGACGTTCACACCCGAGATGTCACCGTTCGTCGAGATCTTCTCGCTGCACGGCTGCTCGGAGAGCGACGAGGCGCCGTACCCGATGCTGCACCGCATGGGCCCCCGCGACGGCCAGGCGACGGCGGCGTGGGGACTGCAGCAAGGGCACCGCGTCGGACTGGTGGCGTCGACCGACCATCATTCGGGCTACCCCGGCAGCTACGGCGACGGCCGGCAGGCAGTGGCAGCGCGGGAGTTGACACGCGAGGCGCTGTGGGAGGGCTTCCTGGCACGCCGGGTGTACGCCGCGACCGGCGACCGGATTTGGCTCGACTTCCACGTGAACGATAACTGGATGGGAGCGGAATTCAGCGCGGTGGGGCAGCGAGAAATCCGAATTGACGTCCGGGGACGGGGGGCAATCGATTACGTCGAGCTGCTCAAGAACGAGCGAGCGCTGCGGCGCTGGTCGGGACCCGACCCGGCACGGGCCGTCGAATACGCCGGCACACCGCGACCAGTGCGCACGCTCGTGCGTATCGAGTGGGGATGGGGCGGCGAGGAACGACCGGTGCCGTGGGAGTGCTGCTTGTCTTTACCCGACGGACAGTTGCTTGACGTCGAGACGTGCTTCGCCGGGCCGGCGATCGTCGCGCCGCAAGAACACTACGAGGAGAGCGAGCGCTTACCGCACGAAGTGCTGGCGCGGGATGCTACCTCGGTCGCGTGGCGGTCCGAGACGGTACCCAATCCGACGGTGCGCCACCCGGCGACGCAGGCGCTTATCGTGGAGGTAGAGCTGACGCCCGGCGCCGAATTGGTGCTGGAAGCAAATGGACGGCGCTACCGGCACACGCTGGCCGAGCTGCTCGAGGCGTCGTCGTCGCACTTCCTGCGCGGGTGGCGCAGCGAGGCGATCGTGCTGCACCGCGCGCTTCCGGCGGAGCTGTGCCGCGTGACAGGGACGGTCGAAGACGAGCCCAGAGCCGTGGAGGGGACCGACTGCTATCGCGTACGCGTGGCGCAACGCAACGGCCAGTGGGCGTGGAGCTCGCCGGCGTGGGTGGAGGCGTGATGCGGCGACGCGGAGATGCGGGGGCGGGGAGAGATGGCGAGTGGGCGAGTGGGCGGATTGGAACCGCCGATGAACGCCGATGAACGCCGATGAGCGCCGATAGCCCGGATTATTCACGCATTTTCCGCTCACCCTTCGACAAGCTCAGGGTGAGCGGACGCACGTCCGCACGTCCGCTGGTCATGGTTAATCCAGGATAAATGGTCGGATGGGCCATCTTTACCTGCGTTGGTAAGGCTCAGTGCTCGGCGGCGATACAGATGAAGCCGTCTTTGAGGCACGCGGGCACGACGTAGAGGGAGCGGCGCTCGCGGAGGGCGGCGAGGGCAGGGCCGACGAGGGGAGGCCACGGCGACCACGCTCTGACCGTGCCGGTGCGGAGATCGTAGGCGCTGTGGTGCCAGGGGCACACCAGGCAGAGGTCGTCGGTGATCCTGGCGCGGTTGAGCGGGAGACGCAGGTGCGGGCAGCGATGCTCCACGGCGAAGAGTAGATCATCCCGCTGGAAGAGGAGCAGCGTGCGGCCGTCGAGCTTGACCTCCTGTGGCGACGTGCCGGAGAGATGCTCCTGGGGCAGCACTTTGATCCACACCATTTCACCATCGTCGACCTGCTCGAGCACACCGGTACCGGAGCCGGACAGGCGGCCGCTGCCATCATCCGTCAATGCCTGGCCGGCGAGGCCGAGCACCTCGTAAAGCGGGTATGTCCCGGTCTTGCCTTTGAGCTCGATCTCGGCGCGGCGGCCGGTGCGGATCGAGTCGCGCACCAAGACGTAGAGCGCTTCAGAGATGAGGAATCGAGTCCGCGCTTCTTTGTTCGCGCTCTCGATACGGCTGGCCAGGTTAACGGCGTCGCCGACGGTGGTGAGACGGCGATTCTCCGCATAGCCGAGTGTGCCGAGCACGACCTTGCCGTAGTGGATGCCGATGCCCATATCGAGCGCGCGGTCGTAGTTGGCGGCGAGGTAGGCGTTGAGGTCCTCCATCGCTTCGAGCATGTCGAGACCGGCGCGGATGGCGTCGAGCGGCGCGCCGGCGGGATCGGAGGCGTTCTCGCCAGTACTGATGCCAAACAGGGCCATCAGGCCATCGCCCATGTAGTTGTCGATCGTGCCGCCGTGGCGGTAGATCGCCTTGCCCATCTGGTGGAAGTAGCGGTTGAGGATGAAGATCACGTCGTAGGGCGGCAACGGCTCGGAGAAGGCGGTGAAGCCGCGGATGTCGGCGAACATGATCGCGACGTGCTGCTCCTGCCCTTCGCGAATGGCGATGGTCTGCCCGAGACGGCTGGTGATCTCGAGGTCGTCGTCATCAAGGACGAGGCGGCGGAGCTTGACGTTGCCGGCGACACCGGCGACGGTCGTCTGGCACGCGAGGCGGATGTGCGGATCAAAGCGCAGCGGTTCGGCAAGCGCGCGTTCCTTCTCGCCGCGCGGCGCACAGTGTTCGATCCCCTGGAGCACCCACACGCGGCAGGTGGAGCACTGGGCCTGACCACCGCAGGCATGCGCGTGTGGCACGCCGGCGCGCAGCGACGCTCGCAAGATCGTTTCGCCAGGGAGCAGCTCGATGCTGGCTTCGTCCGGCAGAACGTGAATGCTGACCATATCCTTACCCCCACCTTCCCACTGCGAAGTGTACGCTAAGACTCGGGGGGCGATGGTCAGCCAGCATTGCGCCAGCGTAACGAAGTGGCGCGGCCGCACGTTCCACTACGGTACTTATGGCATCTGTAACACCGGCGATGAGCGGCAGGCACGCGAGGGAGGAACGAGCAATCGGCAGGCGCCGCACACGGGGGGCGACGGTGTCGCCACCGTCGGGAACGAAGGTCGCCGTGACACTCGGTGGCGTGGCGCTGTTGTTTCTGGTCGGCGGCGGCGCGGCGGCCTCGGCCTTCGGCGTGGCGCCGATCGGGCAGCAGCGAGTCGTGGAGGGGAGCTTTAGTCCGGTGCGGGCGGCGGACTATGGGACAGGACGGCCAGTCCCGGTGGCGCCGGTGGTACCGGCGGGAGCCGGTGGGGAGCGGCCGACGGTAGTGAGGGCAGCCGCGCCCGAAACGCCAGAGATGGTTACGGAGGGACGGCCGCCCTCACCCTAGCCCTCTCCCAGGGGGAGAGGAGACGAGGGAGCACCGCTCTGCCGCCTTGTCCCCTCTGCCGTTTGCCCGGTCTCGACTCGATGGAGAGGGGGCTTAGGGCCGGCGGGAGCGGGTGAGGAAGTTGGCGATTTCCTCGCCGGTGCGGTAGAGATAGTCCTGCACGTCGGCTGGGAGGGCGTGGTCGGCGCCCTGCTCTTCCCAGGCGCCGTGCAGCGTACTGAGCACCTGGCGCACGACGAGGTACATGTTGCGCACGAGCGCGCGCTCCTGCGCGTCGAGTTCGAGTACGTTGGCAACGGCGCCGGGCACCACCGGAGCCGGCGGACGAGGCGGCAGCGTGAATGATGGGGCAATGCGCGGCGCACCGCCAGCTTCTACCCCGGTACCGCGCGATGGTGCGGCGGAATACGATACCAGGCCGTTCCCGTTTTCTTCTGGGTGCGCCTCGCGCTCGGAGGCGGACTCGGCGGCGTTTTCTGGCTCGGCGCCCGGCCGCAGGCGCTTCATGCGTGGCACGTCGTGGGCCTGCAGTCGCTCGCCGGATTGCAGGCGTCGGAGGAGCTCGTCGCGCTTTTCGGGAAACTCTTCGCGCAGGCGCACGATGCGGGCGGCGGCGTCGAGGCCGAGCTGGCCGGTCTGCACCGCAGCACGCTCCTCCTTGCTGCGGGCGACCGAGAGGAGCTCGGAGATCCAGCTCGGCGAGCGGCCGGTGGCACGCGCAATCTTGCGCACGCCCCACGTGTACGTCTCGCTGAGCTGCTGGACGAACCGCAAGGCGTCGATCTCGGGCAGATCGGCCCGCGCGAGGTTCTCGGCGAGGTTGATCGCCATCGACTCGTCGTCGGCCGCCGCGACAACGCGCACCGGCACGCGGGCGAGTCCCAGGTGCTGGGCGGCGCGCCAGCGGCGGAACCCGGCGAGCACTTCGAACATCCGCCGGGAAGCGGTGCTCTTGGTGCGAAGCTCGCGCACGAGGATGGGCTCGAGGATGCCCTGTTCTTCGATGCTCTCGACGAGCTGGAGCAGGCGCTCGTCGACCTGGTCCCACCCACTACGGGCGTTCTTGCCGGGCACGAGGTCCTCGACCGGCACGAGCAGCGCTGTGTGGTCGGCTTCGACCGGCGCGTAACGTTTGGATGCCGGTACGGAGGATGCACTCGCCGCGCCCGACGACACCTGAGCGGGAGCGGATGATCTTGAGCCGGCGCCGGATGGTGCAAGAGCACCGTTGCGCCGGAAGGAAATGGCACGCGTCACGCGCAGGCGGCGCTGGGGGGTTCTTCTGCTGTTCATGGAATCACTCGATACTAACAGAAACAACGTGGCATTCACTGCGAAGTAACCGCCATGTCACAACCGCCACACGGGCAGCGGCGTGACAGGTAGAGATAGTACACCCAGACGGCGCACCGGCGCATTGCACGGGACCATGTACGGTACCGAACGAGAGCGCCGCGTCGCGGACGTCGGCGATGGTTCGCATGGATCAGAGGATACGGTTTCGCGGGCTGCCCGTAGACCCATTCCACCATTCACCTCATTCACCGCTCCGGTGCTTTAGCCGGACCAAGAAGCTCGTCCACGGCGATTTCGAGGTCCGGGAGCGCTTGCGGAGCGATTCGTTCGCCACGGCGCAGGCGCCGGACGACCCGATAACCATCCGGTGATGGTTCGCGGTAGGCCTCGACGGCGTCACCCGTCAGATCAGCGAGCCAGACCTCTGGAACGCCGGCGCGCGCGTAGAGTGGTACTTTAACCTGTCGGTCGTACTGGATCGACGTGTCGGCTACCTCCACGATGAGCAGAACATTCTCTGGGCCCGGATGCGCTTCGGCGTATAGATCTTCGCGTGGATGGAGCAGCGCAATATCCGGTTGTGGTTCAGCGAATGAGCCCAGGCGAACTGGGTCTTGAACGCTCACGACAACGCGATCTCCCAGTCGCCGGTCGAACAGGCGGCGTACACGCTTCACTCCGGCCGCGTGGCGGCTGCTGATTGGACTCATGTGCACGATTTCTCCATCGATCAGCTCCACGCGGTCGTCTTCGGCCAGAATCCCCGCCTCGGCCATGCGGTAGTACTCGTCGACGGTGAACCGCCGCCGCGGCATCTCGATTGGCTTCGCCACCACTGCTGCCATTGCATACCTCGCCGAAGAAAGTGTGCCCGACTGCGGGCACCTTGTACCATATCTGAGTCGAAAGCGGGAGCAGGTATGTACGCACCGCGCTCGCCGGGCTGCACGATCCTGTGAATGCCGCTACCATAGACACACGAACGACGATAGCAGTCGTGCTGGTCGACTAGAGAACGGACATAGAGGAGGGAGATCATGGTAGCGACTCGGCCAGAACCGGCGGTGGTGGATGCGCCGGCCACCAACGCCGAAGGTCATGGGCAGTGGAACGGCGCCAGACGGCTTGGTCCGCACCTGGCGCCGGTGGTGCCGGATACGCGGCGGCTCGGCGGGGCGTTCGACGTGAAGGAGGCGGGACGGCGCATGGTGCGGTACGAGACGGTCACGTTCCACGTGATGCGCCTGCTCGGCGGGTGGCTGGCCAAGATTCCGGAGTTCGAGCTCAAGTTCGAGATTGGGCGACACGTGTGGCAGGATGCACAGGCAGCCGGAGCGCTCCGCCAGCGCACGTCGGAGCTGCGCGTGCCCGCCGACGCCGACCGGCGCGCGCCGGTCGAGGTGCAGCGGTTTCTGGAGGCGCTGGACGAGGCGGCCACGCCGCTGCAGTTCCTGGTGGGGATCTACCGCGTGGCGAAGCCGCGGCTGGCGAGCGCGATGCAGTACCACGTCGTGGCCACCGACCAGGTGTGCGACGCGCCGACGGTGCGCACGCTGAAGCCGCTTGTGGCGGAGTTGGGCGAGCAGATTCGCTGGGGCGAAGCGGCGGTTGAGGCGCTGATCGGCGGCGAGCCGGCGCGGGCGGCCGCAGCCGCCGCGTGGCAGCGGCAGATGGAAGAGATCCTGGCCACCGCAGGTGGGATCGTCGCCACCGGCACACCGCAGCCGCCGGAGGCGCCGCTCACACCCGAGGTGGCGATGCGCAGCATCGCGGAACTGCCGGGCGCGAAGATGCCGCGCTCGGAGAGGCTGGTGGTGGCCGCGCGCGACGCGCGCTTCTATATCGACATGAGCCCGCGGGTACTGCCGGAGGACGACGAGCCGCCGGAGCTGCTGGAGCTGGAGGAAGCGCTGGCCAACGTGCGACGCAGCAGCGGCGAGCCGGCCGAGCCGGAGCAGCGTCCAGTCGAGGGCGAGCGGGGGCTCCCGCCGCCGGTGCGCCTGGGCCAGCGCGACGACCGCTTCGCTATGGTGCACCCGGCCGAGCAGGCGCGGCGGATGGTGCTGCGCACGGCAGACTCCTCACCAGGCCACCCCACCCCCGGCGACGACTGGTTGGAGAAGTCGCGCCGGCTGATGCACGCGATGATGGATAACGAGATGCACGCGGCCGAGCTCTCCGGCCGGAACATGTACGAGTTCCCGCGCATGCCGTGGCAGTTCCACCTGGACATGGCGCGCGTCGTGTGGGACGAGATCCGCCACTCCGAGGAAACGTACAAACACCTGGTCGATCTGGGCGGCTCCCCGGGCATGTATCCCATTGTGCCGGGGAACTTCGGCTACCGCATCCAGCTTGACTTGCTGCACCGTTTACAGGATTTGCACCGGCGGGGCGAGCTGGGCGGGCTGAGCGGGCTGCTCAAGAGCCGCAACACGTTCCGCGAGATGGGCGACGAGACCGGCGCGGTGATGTTCGACTTCATCCAGGCCGACGAGACGCGCCACGTGCTCTTCGGCAACCGCTGGGTGAAGTGGCTGCTGCACGACGACCCGGAGAAGCTGCGCGCGCTGACCGAAGAGAACGAAGCGATGCGCAAGGCGCACGACGGCAAGATCGCCGCGCTCGTCAAAGAGGCGCTCGGCGGCGACGGCAAGGCGGGCGAGCCGAAGCCGGCGGCGAACGGCGCCGCAGCAGGTGCGGCGAAGAAGGACGACCCGACGCCGGTGAACGTCATCTCGCTCAAGATCGCCGGCTTCACCGACGAGGAGATCGCCGAGTTGGTGCAGAAGGGCGGCGGGAACGCGGCGCTGGAGTAGGACAGCGGCTTGTGATAGTTACCATCGGCGAAATCGGCGGACCACCACCAGTCACCATCGGGTACGAGGAATAGTTCCGGACTCGTACCGCTCACCCTGAGCGTGTCGAAGGGGCGAACGGGAGGCCCCTTCGACACGCTCAGGGTGAGCGGAGCAGCCGCCGGAAGTTCTGCCTGCACCCGTCACCATCGGTACACGTGAATGGTGAAACTGCGATAGTAGAAGTGGAAACTACGGAGAGCCAGCTATGGTCCAGCCTCAGCTTATCGAAAAGCTGGCTTTCGTACAGCGCCACCGACAGGAGGACGAAGCGACCATACTCGCCCACGCTGTCCAAGCGGGAGTAGATGTGCTCTACCGCGAGGCATTGGTTGAAGCCTATCTGCTAGGGCAAGCTCCGCGCGAGCAAGTCCTCCAAGAAATCAGGCCAGAAGCATTGGCAGCCGTCGAGTACCAGCGGGATGTGCTTCAGCGGGACGTGGCGTGGGGAATCAATGGCAAGTCACGTCGATGATGCCGCTGATGTTA
>JACQGX010000331.1 GCA_016199265.1 Chloroflexota bacterium
GCGGCGATGCATTGGTCGGTGGGGCGGAAGACGGGGTTGTAGCCGTAGCCGGCGATGATGTTGGCGAGCTTGGCCGAGTCGGTGAGGATCGTGCGGAAGCCGTGGCGCTCGCCGAGCTCGCGCGCGGTCATGATGTAGTAGCAGACGCCGGTGAGTACGGTGGCGCCGGCCGCTTCGACCACCTTGGTGTAGCCGAGCCGGTCGGCCATCGATTTCACGGCGTCACTCGTCGTCAAGAGCATGCGGGTGTTGGTGTGGACGCGCTGGCCGTGGAGCAGGCAGGCGAGGTCGCGGACTTCGAAGAGCGAGAGCTGCGGCGTGCCGAAGACGACCAGATCGACCTCGTCCCTTTCGGGAACGAACGTGGCGTAGGTTCGCGCCAGCGTGCCCGGATCGAGGTCGAGCTGCCTTTGGGGCGTCGCGCCCCCAAATGCCTCGTCGAGCGTACGTGCTTCCGGCGTGAGGCCGGCGATGTGGAACATGGCGAGCGAGCCGTAACTGGCGAGCGCGGCGCCGAAGTGCTTGAGCTGGTCGGCGGTCGGCTGCCGCTGGGGGAGCTCGTCGAAGACGAAGACGGGCACCTGCCAGTAGTCGTTGACGATACGGCCGGTGTGGCAGGCGAGCGCGCCCCAATCGGCACTGGACTGGGGCACGTCGTGCACACGAACGAGAACGGTGCCGCGGCGCTGCTCGGGCAGGTGGTAGCCGTAGCGCGGGACACGCCCGGTGATGGCGGCGTGCAGCGCGGCTGGGCCGGCCTCGAAGTTCGAGCGCGCACCGGCCACCGAGTTGGCCCAGATGACGGTGCCGGTATCACCCCAGGCGAGGTGCTCGCCGAAGCGAGGCTGGCTGATGATCTGGTAGTTGACGCACGTGTTGAGGGTGAGCGCGCCCATCGCTGTGTAGGCGCGCACGAGACGCTCCTCCCACGCGACGTACCGCGCTTCCTGGCCGAGCTCGGCCGCGTGCGCGAAGTCGACACTGCGCGGGTTGATCGTCGTCGGGACGCGGCACGTCGCGCCGAGGCGCACCATCTCCTCGAGGTACCGTACGCCGGCTTCGTGCATCGCCTCGGCGTCGCCGGCGAGGTGGACGGAGCCGACCGGCACGAAGTCCTTGGCGCCGAAAAAGCGACCGACCTCGATCTGCTGTTGTAGGGCGCGACGCGCCGCTTCGCCGGCGTCGCCGCGCAGGATGGATTCTTCTTCAGGCGATAGGTGCATACGTTGAGCTCTCACCCTTCTCCTTTGGAAAAGGGGAGTCTTCGGGCGAGCCGCTTGCGGGCGGAGTGGTGCTCTTCTTCGACGATGTCGAGGTAGTCGGCGACGTGCGCGGAGGACAGGCAGGTAGCTTCGCCGATCTGGGCGAGCGTCGCGCCGCGCTCGTGTAGTGCGCGGATTTCCTGGAAAGTGCGGATGCTCTCCGCAGCGTACTCGAGGTCGTGGCCGGCAGCCTCGGCGAGCGCGCGCCAGTCTTTGCCGGCCTCGTGCCACTCGACGACCTCGCGACGGCGCCAGCCGTCGATGCACCGGTCGACGTGCGACTGGTCCTGCGCCTGCGGGCTGACATCGCCGTTCCTGATCTGCTCGACGAGATCGTCGACGTGCTCGATGGGGCGGGCGAACCGGGTGAAGAAGCTGTGCACCCAGATGGGGCGGTGGCCGTCGGAGCTGGCGACGGCGATCTTTCCCTGGTGCCGGACGTAATCCCACGAGAGCGTGTTGAGGTCGTCGCGCAGGTGCGGCGTCTTCTTGACCAAGTCGCCGCCGTTCCATACCTCGACGGCGTCGATGCGCTCCGGCAGATCGGGCAGCGGCGGGGCTTCGAGCGCGCCGTTGTGCACCACCACCTTCCCGCGAAAGGGATGTGCCTGGATGGCGACCCAATGCTCGGGTATGTGGCGCGGAAACGGGCTGTGGCGCACCCAGCCCCAATCGTCTTCGACGCCACGACCGAACAGGACGACGTGGCCGAAGTCGGACGTCGTGAGCTCCATGCCCACGAGGACGAGCACGTCGTCGCCGGTCTGCGCCGCCAGCTCGCGCACCGCGAGGGCGCCCTCGGCCGTATCGTGGTCGGTGACGGCGACGACGCCGCGGCCGGCGGCGCGCGCGAGGTCGAGGATGCGTCGGTGTGTCGTAAAGCCGCAGCTCGACGTCACGGTATGGACGTGCAAGTCGACATCACGCCGGTTGAGTATCCGCTGGTTTGTTGAAAGGGAGGCCGGCCGGTCCGCCGCCACGGTGAGCGGCACCGCCTGCTTGTGCTTAGCGGTTGGAGTCTGGGGCATCGGAGATCTGGTCGCTATGGTCAACGGTGGTCTTGCTCCGTTTCTTTTTGCGTTCCTTCTTGCGCAGTCGCTTGCGCTTGGGCGGCCGCTCGAGGGCTTCCTGATCGGCCTCAGCCGGCGGGGTAATTGGGGCCGGCGTGGTCGGGATGCCCGGCACGCTCGACCAGGTGGTGGTGCCATCTGCCGGCGCGGGTGCGGCCGGCACAGCGTAGGGCGGCTCGACGCGGCCGGTCACCCGCCGCCGCGGCAGGCGCCGCGCGACGGCGCGACCGAAGGCGATCGGCGCGCGCTCGAGCCCTTTCAAGAAGCGGAGCACGACCAGTCCGAGGAGCGCGCTCCCGATAGCCAGGACGTAGAGACCGAATCCGGCGAGCATACCGATCGAGGCGGCGACCCAGATGCTGGCGGCGGTGGTCAGGCCCCGGATGATGCCTTGTTCGCTGCTGCTGCGCCAGATCGTGCCGGCGCCGATGAAGCCGATCCCGGTGACGATTTGCGCGGCAACGCGGCCGGGGTCCTGGACGGTGCCCAACCCGGCGACACCATACGTGCCGGCGATCGTGTAGGCGGTGGCGCCGAGCGCGACGAGCATGTGGGTGCGCAGGCCTGCGGGGTGCTGGCCCATTTGGCGCTCCCAGCCGAGCACGCTGCCGAGCAACACCGACAGCAGGAGCCGTCCGAGAAGTTCTGCCTGGAGCGCCCACGAAAGCTCACGCATTGCCTGCTGGCCGCAGCCCGTTTCTTGGGAAGCGACGCCTCCCCGCCCATTGTACGGATTCCGGGCCGGTTCCCCCAGGTTAACCTGGATTACTTGCCGCTCCGGAGTAGTGCGCGCGTACCCTTCGACCAGCTCAGGGTGAGCGGACAGGGTGTGAATACGCCGGGCTACTCGACGGTCACGCTCTTGGCCAAATTGCGTGGCTGGTCGACGTCACAGCCGCGGCGCACGGCGATAGCGTAGGCAAGCAACTGCAGCGGGATCGTGGTGAGCACCGGCGCGAGCAAGGGGTGCGTCTCCGGCACTTCGAGCACGGCGCTGGCCTTGGCGGCGAGCGCGGTATCGCCCCGGCTGCCGATCGCGATGACCTGCCCTTCGCGCGCCCTGGCCTCCTGCATGTTGGCGAGCATCTTCTCGTAGACCCGATCACGGACGGCGATCGCTACAACCGGGACGTCGCGGTCGATCAAGGCGATGGGGCCGTGCTTCATCTCGCCGGCGGGGTAGCCCTCGGCGTGGATGTAGCTGATCTCCTTGAGCTTGAGCGCGCCTTCGAGCGCGATGGGATACTGGATGCCCCGGCCGATGTAGAGCACGTCCTTCGCGCGGTGGTAGCGCGAGGCGAGCGACTCGTACTCGTCGTGCGTTGCCGATGCCGGCTGGCCCAACGGCCCCACCGGCGAGGCGCTGGCCGCAACGGCGGCGCCGGCCGCTCCGTCGTGGCCGAGCACGGCGGCGGCCTGGTCGGGCAGCGCTTCGAGCGCGGCGACGAGCGCGAGCGCCGCCGGCGCGTCGAGCGCGCCGCGGACGCTGCCGAGGTGGAGCGCGAGCAAGGCGAGCGCCGCAAGCTGCGCCGTGAACGCCTTGGTCGAGGCGACGCCGATCTCCGGCCCGGCGCGGGTGTAGAGCACGCCGGCGGATTCGGCGGTCAGGCGCGCCGCCTGGCTGCCGACGACGTTGACGACACCCAACACCTGCGCGCCCGCCTGCCGTGCGGCCTCGAGTGACACGAGCGTGTCGGCGGTCTCGCCCGACTGGGAGATGGCGACGACGAGCGTTCTGGGGGTGAGCAAGGGCCGCCGGTAACGGAACTCCGAGGCGTAGTCGACCTCGACCGGAATGCCGGCGATCTCCTCGACGAGGAACTTGCCGACCAGGCCGGCGTGCCAGGCGGTGCCGCAGGCGACGAAAACGACGCGCTCGAGCGCGCGCACCGCCTCCGGCGCAAGGCACACGTCTTCGAGCCGGATCCAGGGGGCGTGGCCAAGCAGGCGCCCCTGGAGCGTATCGAGCAGCGCGCGCGGTTGGTCGTGAATCTCCTTGAGCATAAAGTGGCGATAGCCGCCCTTGACCGCCGCGGTGGGGTCGTAAGGCACGGTCACGAACCCACGCTCGACCGGCGTGCCGTCGAGCCGCTGGAAACGTGCGCCGCCGGCGGTGACGATCGCCATGTCGCCGCTTTCAAGGAAAACGACCTCGCGCGTGCGCTCGAGCATGGCGGGGAGGTCGGAGGCAACGTACATCTCCCCCTCGCCGCGGCCGACGACCAGTCCGCCGGCGTGGCCGGTGCGCCCGGCGACGATCATTTCCGGCCGGCGAGCGTGGATGGCGGTGATCGCGTTGGCACCGCGGATCTCGCCGAGCGCGCGGCGCGCCGCCTCGGGAAAGTCCGCGCCGCCGGCGACGTAGCGTTCGATCAGGTGGGCGATGACCTCCGAGTCGGTCTCCGAGGTGAAGCAATGACCCTCGGCGATGAGTTGTACGCGCAGCACCTCGTAGTTCTCGACGATGCCGTTGTGCGTCACGACCGTCTCGCCACGGCAGTCGGCGTGCGGGTGTGCGTTGGCCTCGGTCGGCGGCCCGTGCGTCGCCCAGCGGGTGTGGCCGATGGCCACGCGGCCGTCGAGGCGGCCGGCGGCGACGTCGGCCGCCACCAGGTCTGAAAGGCGCCGCAGCTTGCCGGGCGCGCGGCGGACGACGATCTTCGCCGCGTGCTCGTCCGTCGGACTCCCGTGGCTTCGGTGGCCGTCGTCATCGCCGCCGATAACGATGGCCACGCCTGCCGAGTCGTAGCCGCGGTACTCGAGGCGCTGCAGGCCGTCGAGCACGACCGGCAACGCTGCCTCGCGTCCGGCATAAGCCATGATCCCGCACATTTCAGCGTCCTCAGTGTATCCCGTGGTCCTTGGTCCTGCTCGCCCCGTGCGGTGCGCGTCGATCCTACCGCAGTCTCGGCAGCGCAGCGTGTCCCGAGTACCTTCGGCCCAGGTCCGTTCCGCCAGCGCGGCGCGGGGAGTTGAAGAGTGAAACGGGCCAAGACGCAGATTGGCGCGGCTGCGGCCGTTTGGTCCGTTCTGTCTTGGAGGCCATGGGTACGTGAACGGCCCAATGGTACTTTTGCGTTACAAGTAGTTACACGACGGCGCTATGTTTGAAAATCACCCGTACGCCGTGTCTGTATCACGGTAGCCGCGTCCTCAAAGCCGCCGATCGCGGTACCGCGATCGGCCGGCCGGATGTCGTGCACAGCATCGACAGCAACGCCACCATACACACCCATATGCACCATAGAGGAGTTTGCCACTTGCGCGCGGTTCGGCCATCGGCTTCGGCACTGTTCCCACGTCTGCACCACGCGTTTCGCGTGGCCGGTTTCTCGCTCTTGGTCGCCGGCTTGGCTGCGGGTGTGCCGGCCGGCAGCCTCCTGGTTGCAGCAAAAACGGCCGCGGTGCCTGATTGCCGGTTCGTGCTCGGCTTCGCCGCGTTGTGGAGTCTGCTCGGCCCGGAGCGCGTCGGCGCCTGTGTCGAGGACCAGCGCTTCGTGCCTAATGGGAACGCCGAGCAGCGAACGACGAACGGACTACTGGTCTGGCGAAAGATCGACAACTTTACCGCGTTCACCGATGGCTACCGGTCGTGGGTGAACGGGCCGGATGGCTTGCAGACACGCTTCAACACCCAACGGTTCGCCTGGGAGGCGGAGAGCGAGAGCATCGCGGCCGACCTGACCGCGGAGGCGAGCGGAGGCGGCGCGGCTGGGGCGAGCGGGTCCACCGGCGCCGGCGGCGCTGCCGGCGCGGCGACCGCGGAGGCGCCGGCCAGGACGATTGCACAATCGGCACGAGGCGAGCCGCCGCCCCTCCAGGCAGCGCTGCAGTTGCCGGCGCTCGGGACGCCGCTCGAAGCGGCGCTGTTCGAGCGTGTCAATGCCGACCGGCTGAATGCCGGGCTGCAGCCGGTGCAACCCGATCCGGCGCTCCTGCCGATCGCGCGCACGCGCGCCGCGGCACAGCTTTCAGCGCCACAGCTCTCGCATTACGACGGGAGCGGCAAGCTGGCGTTCGTCGAGCTTATCGAGCGCGCCGGTCTGCGCTACTCGCTGGCCGGCGAGAACTTGGCGCGGCTCCACGCCCCCGAAGCGGCGGCAGCGGAACAGGCGGAGCAGGCGCTGATGGACAGCCCGACGCATCGTGCCAACATCCTGGGCCCGACGTTCAACCGCATGGCAGTCGGCGCGGCGACCGACGCCTCGGGCCGCATCGCCTTCGCCCAGGTCTTCCGCGCGCTCTGAGCGCGCTCTGAGGCACGTGCCCGGTACCATCGGGCAGCGCCGCCAGCAGATAGTAGCTGCATGTAAGGCGCCCAGCACAGCCATCGGGTTTCAACCCGGTAGGCAGCGATCGCCTCTTCGGTGAGTGGCCCGGTGCCGGCTCCAGGCCGAAAGGTAGACCTCTGTGGAAGCATTTGGCCGGCGCCAGCGAACCGGTACGGGCCGACGCCTGACCGATGCGCCGCGCCAGGCACCCCAAGTTGGCCGCGACCTCGGCGACGCTGCTACGCTCGGGGACCTATGGCCACCCGCGAGCTGGAGATCTCGGGCTACCGGTCGATCCGGGACTTGCGGCTGATGCTGGGACAGATCAACGTCCTCACCGGCCCCAACGGCTGTGGCAAGAGCAACCTCTACAATGCCGTTTTCCTGCTCGCGCGGGCGGCGGAAGGGAGCTTCGCCCGCGCCATCGCCGACGAGGGCGGTATGCCGTCGGTGCTCTGGGCCGGACCGGAAGGGAAGCGCCTGACGCGCCGGGCGCCGCCGCGACGGGTCTGCCTCGCCGTAACGCTCGACGACTTCGGCTACGAGCTGCAGTGCGGCCTGCCACAGAGCGGCCCGCCGGGTGGCTCGAAGTTCCTGTTCGATCCACAGATCAAGGAGGAAACCGTCTGGCTCGCCGGCCGCACAGAAGCCGACCGTGGCAGCGAGACCGGTGGCGCGACTCGCACTACCCCGCCTTCGTCGGCCGGCTCGCGGGCGCGCCGGGTGACGTTCGTCGAGCGTGCCGACGCCACCGCCTCGATTCGCGACGCCAACGGCCGCATGGTGCGCTGCCCCCTTGCGCTCTACACGACCGAGTCGGTGCTGTCGCAGATCCAGGAGCCACACGTCTACCCCGAGCTCTCGCTGCTGCGGGAGACGCTGCGCCGCTGGCGCTTCTACCACCACTTCCGCACCGACCGCGATGCCCCGATCCGCCACCCACAGGTAGGAGTGCTCACGCCCGTGCTCGGCCTCGATGGCGCCGACCTCGCGGCCGCGCTCCAGACGATCAGAGAGATTGGCGACGACCGCGCGCTCGCCGAGGCGGTCGACCGGGCGTTCCCTGGAGCGAAGCTGGAGATTGGTGCCGACCAGATCCGCTTTCAGGTGCTGCTGCGCCTGCCGAGCGTGCTGCGGCCCCTGGCCGCGCCCGAGCTCTCCGACGGCACGCTGCGCTACCTGTGCCTCGTCGCCGCGCTGCTGAGCCCGCGTCCGCCCGCGCTCCTCGCGCTCAACGAGCCAGAGACCAGCCTCCATCCCGACCTCCTCGCGCCGCTGGCGCAGCTCGTCGTCCGCGCCGCGCGCACGTCGCAGCTCTGGATCACCACCCACTCCCGGGCGCTGGCCGACGAGATCGAGCGCCTATCCGGCCAGCCGGCCGTGCGGCTGCGATTGGTCGACGGCGAGACGCAGGTCACCTGAGCGCTGCCTGGTGCGCTATCTACCCAAAGGTCAGGTGCGATGCCCCTGCCATCGGCCGGCTGCCCGGCTGTCGACGGACTCGGCACTCTTTCGAGACCGTCGCACACATCAGGCCGGCTGCGTCTCGCTACCGATCCAGCGCAAACGGGAAAACCTCGCCCCTACCGCATTGTGGAGCCGCTCAACACCGGTCCGCATATGGCAATTCCGCAGCTCTGCCAGGGCAAGATAGTGCGCATCGTACGGAGTGGGACGGTCTAGCTCATGCGCCAGGGCAACGGCACGGCGGTGTAGGTCTGGCTCTTCGACTAGGTCGATGTTGAAATCGAGGACGATGTCCAACGCCTCCTGGGCCTCTTCAAGCGTGAACTCGCCCCGCCGCACGCGCTTGTAGATGGCGTTACTCACTTCCGCCAACATGAACGAAGGCGACAGCAACTGGATACCGGCGCGGCTCCATTCCTCGACCAGAGCGTCTCCGCGATGACTGAGCGGCTCCTCGAGCACCCACATGGCGACCAGACTTGCGTCGACCACTAAGGCGCTAGCCGTCGAAGGTCCCCTCGAGCCAGCGCGCGTCGCCGTCCTCAGCGGCTGGTGAATGGAAGGAGTCTAACACTTGATTTATTCCATTGCAGGTGCCATACTTGGCGCGTAGGGCGCATGAACACTACCTCGAATACCTCGCACCTGGAGTCGCCGGCCGGCCGTCTACGCCGGGCCGGGCTGCGGGTCACGCCGTTGCGCCTGGCCATGCTGGAGGCGCTAGCGGGCCCGAACCGCCACCTCGACGCGGACGCGGCCGCGGCCGCTGCACGTACCCGCCTGGGCAGCGTGTCGACGCAGGCCGTCTACAACGCCCTGGCGGCGCTGACGGAGGCGGGGCTGCTGCGGCGGGTGCAGCTTCGGGGCGGGCCGGCGTGCTACGAGGTGCGGGCGGGCAACAGCCACCCCCACGCCGTCTGCCGCGTCTGCGGGGCAACCGCCGACGTCGACTACGCTGCCGACCAGACGCCGTACCTGGAGCCGGCCGACGCCCGTGGCTACCTGATCGAGGAGGCCCAGGTCGTCTTTTGGGGCGTGTGCCCCGCCTGCCGTCAGGTCGCCGCGCCAAAGGCCGGCTCAGAACGATGAACGACGCCAGGCTGACGGCCGGGACCGCGCACTACCTGCAAGCCATCTACGCGCTGGCGGCGGAGCGGAAGGCGGTGATCGGGGCGCGTCTGGCGCAGCACCTGCGCGTCTCGCCCCCGTCGGTGACACAGCGGCTCCAGCGCCTGGAGCGCGAGGGCTTCGTGCGCCTCGCGGACCACGGCGGCCGCAAGGAAGTCCTGCTCACCCAAGCGGGGCGCGCGATCGGGGAGGCGGCGACGCGGAAGCACCGCCTGATCGAGTGCTGGCTCCAGCAGGCGCTCGACCTGTCGTTCACCGAGGCACACCAGGCCGCCGAGCGGCTGGAGCCAGGCTTCACGCCGGCGTTGCTCGATCGGCTCTCCGAGGCGCTCGGCCGGCCGGAGACGTGCCCGCATGGGAATCCCATTCCGGGGCAGGCCACGATCGACCACAACGGGCTCTACCTCGACCAAGTCAAGCCGGGCGACGAGGTGATTGTCGGCCGGATCACCGAGGAGGCCGAGGCCGATCTCGACCTGCTGGCGTATCTGGAGCGGCACCGAGTGTTTCCAGGCACACGGCTGACGGTCCTAGGGGTCGACCGGCTGTCGGGTGCGGTGACGGCGGTGACGGACAGGAGCCGCGCGGGTGGAGGCGGCGGCGAGATCCGGCTGGAGCGGCGCTCGGCCGGGCTCATCTGGGTGCGGCGCGCCATGGCCGAAGCGGAAGGCTGAGCCGGGGCGGCGACGCTTGCCGCGGCGGCCCGCTTCGTGCACCACGCAACGGACATCGGACGGATACCACCAAGGAGGAAGATAGAAATCACGGAACTAGCCGGCACGCGAGCACCCGTACGGGTCCAGACCGGTGCAGATCGGTGCGGTGGGCGCAAGCACAAACGCGTACAAACGCGCACGAGCGAGCACAATGAGGAGGACACGACACCATGGCGACACAGACACTGGCACGCGAAACGCGGGACGCTGCCCGCACTGGCGGCGTGGTGCCCAGCCGGGAGCAGTTGATCCGCCTGCTCAACGGCGATCTCTCGCGCGAATACCAGGCGGCGGTGATGTACGTGACGTATGCAGCGCTGGTAGCGGGGCCGTTTCGGCCGCAGTTGGCCGCGTTCTTCAAGCGCGAAGTGCCGGACGAACTGGCGCACGCGCAGTTCCTGGCAGACAAGATCGCCGCCCTGGGCGGCACGCCGACGACCGAGCTGGCGGCCGTCTACTGTCCCCACCGCAGCTAGGCGTGGCCCTTCGACGCCTCACCGGGCCCCTCTGGCGAGCACCCGCGCGCCACGCCGAGGGCCGCGGCGCCACCCGCCACGACCGCCAGCCCGGCCAGCGCGTAGACCGCACGAATCCCAAGGACGTCGGCCAGGGCGCCGCCCGCGGCCATCGCCACCAGCGTGGTCAGGTTGAAGGCCACCGTCAGCGTCCCGAAGACCCGGCCGCGCAGGGCATCCGGCACGAGCACGTGAAGCAGCGTCCGCCGAGCGACGCCGCTGGCGGCGAGGCTCGCGCCGGCCAGCACCCGCAGGCCGGCGGCGCTGGCGAAGTCCGGCGCCAGGGCGAAGAGGGCATGGCTCAGGCCGTTGGCCAGCATCCCGCCGACCAGCAGCCACCCCGTCGGCCACCGCTGCCCCACCAGCCCGACCAGCAGCGCCCCGCCCAGCATGCCGGCCCCGGCGGCCGAGATGAGGTACCCGCCCGCCTCCGGTGGCAGGCCGAGGGCGCGGGCCATCGACGATGACCCCGTCGCCTGGCCGCCTGAGGGCGCTGGCAATCGCGTCGGGAAAGACCTCACTGCGGTCCTCATAGAGCCCCGAGGCCTTGTACCGGCGCAACTGGAGGCGGGGGTCGCGGAGGATGACATCGATGCCCCGGCGGCGCTCGGCAACCTGGGCGTGTCGCCGCCGTGCGTGCTCAGGCGTCTCCGGCGGGAGAGCGGCTTGTTCACGAATCCGGTCGGTCCCCGCCCCCTGAGGAGACTGCTGGTGGAATTTGGAAGCGTGTACCTCCAGTTCGGCCATGATGAGGTAGCGCCCGCGAATCCCTTCCGGTGTCGGATCGGCGACGATCACATCGCGGTGCGGCCGAATGACGACGAACCCTTCGCTCGCCAGCCGGCGAAGGGCATGAATGACCGGAAGACGGCTGATGCCCAACTGGTGTGCCGCTTCATTGACGGAGATACGTTTGCCTGGGCGCAGCTCACCGCTGCTGATGCTGCGGCGCAGCGTGGCATACACCAGTTCTTCGAGCGTCTGGTGCCCGCTGATCGCCGGCAGGCGCAGCACTTGACCTTCGACAGCCGCGGCCATATGTCCCCTGCGTGCCCCCTTCTGGTCACGAATATTGTGTCCAAGTCCTGCACGAGCCGCCGCGCCGGGGATCAGCGCGTCCCCCTGGTAGACCGTCCCGTCCAGGTTGAAGACGACTCCCCGAATGGGACGGACCGCGGCGGCGGCCGCTACGTGCTGGGAGGGAGCGATGGCCTGCACTTGAGGATTGAACGGATGCACGTGCGCACTAGCCCGGACTTCCAGCGGTTGACAACGCCGCTTTGGGGCTATTTCCAGATTACAGTGCGATGGTTTCGGGAGTATAATGGCGCAGGGTGTCGCCAGTAAACGAGTTGACAAGCACCGAGAGCAGACCGCACTAGACAGACATAACGCGTCGATTCGACTGAAAACAGACGCGTTCGGCACCCAGTCGGGGTCATTTGTAGCCAGAACGCAACAGCGGAATCTGGCCGTTTCTATCTGGGATCGGTCAGTCGTTGCCCTGGAAGTCCAGGCTAGCGTGAGTGGCTACATGCGAGCTTGGTAGGGAGTAGCAATGGCTGCAGAGATTCAGATCCGGCGAAAGCTGCGGGAGGGGAAGGCGGTGGCCGCCGTCAGCGGGCTGCACAACGCCGACATGATCGACTACCTGGGGCAGTTCGGGCTGGACGGCGTGTGGATCGAGTGCGAGCACGGGCCGGTGAGCTGGGAGCAGATCGGCGATTATTCGCGGGCCTGCGACCTGTGGGGCATGGCATCGATCGTGCGTGTGAATGCCAACGAGCCGTGGCTGATCACCCGGACGCTCGACCGCGGCGCGAGCGGCATCGTTGTGCCGCACGTCTCGACCAAGGCGGAGGCGGAGCGAGTGGTCGTGGCCGCCAAGTTTGGCCCCGTCGGCCTACGGGGCATGTACAGCGGCCGCCGCTCCTACGGCGTGCAGGACTACCACCGACGGGCCAACGAGGAGACGCTCGTGGTCGTCCTCGTCGAGGAGATGGAGGCGATCCAGAACCTGGCGGACATCCTGACCGTCGAGCACATCGACGTCTTTCACGTCGCGCCGCAGGACCTGGCGCAGACGATGGGCCACGCCGGCAACCCCGGGCACCCCGAGGTCCAGGGGACGATCGATCGCGCCCTGAAGCAGATCGTCGACGCTGGGCGCGTCGCCGGCACGACCGTGACCGACGAGAACCGGCAGCGCTACCTGGATGCCGGCGTGCAGTTCCTGACCACGAACTGGCTGCCGTGGGTCGCCAAGGGAGCAAGGGAGCTTCAGCAGACCATCGCCGCACGGAATACGTAGGGCCTCGACCAGGAATCGACCGGAAACGCGCATCGCCGGACAGACGCGCCCACTAGGTAGTGGGAGTACACTGCAAGCGGGGCTGGCGCGGTGGATAGCGGCGAAGGAGGACAGGATGGCAGAGGCGCAGATGATGCGCAGCGTGGTGCGTGTGACACCGCGGCACGTGCGCGTGGTCGATTTGCCGCGGCCGCAGCTCGAGGCGGGGACGGCCGTGGTGCGGGTGCGCGCTGCCGGCATCTGCGGCAGCGACCTGCACGGCTACCGGGAGCGCGACCAACCGGAGGCGCGTCCGCAGGGCCACGAGGTGGCCGGCGAGGTCGTGGGGCTGGCGCCGCACCCCGGTTCCCAACCCGCGGTGCGTGAAGGCGATCTCGTGGCCCTGGACACGATCTGCCTCGGCCGGGCCTGCGGCGCTTGCCGCTGGTGCCGCGAGGGGGTGTACTTCCACTGCGAGCGCAAGCGTCGCGGCGACGATTGGGCAGGCGGCTTTGCGGAGTACATCAAGCGCGACGTGCGCGGTCTCTTTCCGCTGCCGGCCGGCATCGGCCCGGCTGAGGGCGCGATGGTGGAGCCGCTGGCGGTGGCGGTGCACGCGGTCCGGCTGGCCCAGCTCCAACGGGGTGAGACCGTGGCGATTATCGGCGCCGGCACGATCGGTCTGATGTGCGTCATGGCAGCGGCGGCAATGGGGGCCGGCGCGGTGTACGCCATGGCGCGCCACCCCCACCAGGCAGAGCTGGCGCGCGCCTTGGGCGCATCCGATGCGCTGCTCGGCGCTCCGGAAGAGGCCGCCGTGGCGGTGCGCGAGCGCACGGGCGGCCTGGGCGCCGATTTAGCCATCGAGACGGTGGGTGGCGAAGCGCCGACACTCAACCAGGCCTGGTCGCTCGTGCGGCGGCGAGGACGCGTGGCGGTGCTCGGCGTCTTCGGCCACCAGGTGCCGGTCAACCTGGGCGCCCCGTTGGGCAAGGAAGTGACGGTGTGCTTCCCCGTCTGTTACGGCGACCAGGACGGCCGCCACGACTACGATGTGGCGATCGATCTGATCGCATCGCGCAAGGCGCCGGTGACGAAGCTGCTGACCCACCGGTTCGCGCTGGAGGAGGCAGCGGCGGCCTTTGCCGCCGCAGACGACAAGTCGAGCCGCTCGATCAAGGTGCAGTTCCACATGGATAGGTGACTCCAGATGCGTAGCTCGGCGCGCCCGCGCGGGAATGCGGGAATGGATGACTCCGTGGTAAGACGCCGTTTCCGCCTGCGATAGACTTTGGTCGTGGCGTCCGATGCAGCAGACCTGGCGACCAGGTTGCTGCCGGCGCCGACCCGGCGGTGCTGCACATCCTGGAGGCGGTCGAGCGGGCACTCGCGATCATGGCGTCGGCGGAGCGGGAGGTGTTCGATCCCGACCGGCGCACCATCGTGCACACCGACGTCCACGCTCTGGAAGTCTCGCAGTCGGTGAACGAGTGCGCCATCACGCAGCCAGCGTTCCAAGTCACTCGGGAGCCATTTCGGCAAGTGGGGGCGCTGCAGCGCCAGCGCCCACGAGTACAGCACCGCGACCGGAGCGTCGAGCAGCGCCTCCCGCTCGTCGATCGGGCCGTAGGCCGCTCGGAACCCGTGGCGGAACGCCTCCTGCTCTGGGGGCGGAGAGCCGAGCGGGCCGAGGACGTTCCGGCAATCGCCGGCGGCGAGGCCGATGCCAAGCAGGTGGTAGTCGAACACGACGGCGCGCCGCACGGGCGGGCCCGACCGGGGTTCGCGCGAAAGGGCCAGGTTGGTCCAGTGGAAGTCGTCGTAGACGAGCGTCTCGGGGAGGGCAAGCATGGCGGCGCGCAGCGGTTCGATAGCGTCCGCCGCGAGCGCCCAGACCGGATCATCCGGCAGGCCAAAGCGCGTACCCACGGCCAGGATGACCTCCGGACTGAGTGCATCGATCTCGCGCCGCAAGTGGCCGGGTGGCCCCGTCGGGCGGGTGACCACCTCCCGGCCGGCGGCATGCAGCGCCCGATACCAGGCCGCGACGGCCGCCCCCGTTTCGGCACGTTCCATGTCGGCTTCCCCGGCCAGCCGCCACATCGGGCTGACGGCGAGATCTTCCAGCAGGAGCGCGCTTTCCGTGTGCCCTCACGGTACCATGGCGGTGTGATGGGCGATGATGAGCGCAGTCTGGCGCATGCGGTCGATCTGGCGCCGTACACCGGCATCGGCCAGTTCGGCGCGGTGTATCGGTACATGCTCGCGCACGACGCGCATGCCCCCGGCTCGGTGGACCGGGTGGTCGCGGAGCGAATGGTGCGGCTCTGCCCGGAGACAGCCGAGTACCTGTAACGAGAAGGTGTGCGGGCCGATCGCCACCAAGGAGTACAACTTCAAGAATCTGCAGGCCTTCCTACAGACGCAGAAGACCGGCTCGATCAATCTCGTCGGCGGTGTGTCGGAGGCGCAGATCACGCGCGACGGCGGGCTCGGCCAGGCCATCAACGGCATCATGGACGGCAAAGCCACCGCCAAGGAGGCGCTCGCCGTCGCGCCGCCCAAGATCCAGGGGCTCTTAGACGAGTATTGGGCCAGGTAGGGCGGCAAGTAGGTTGCAGGGTCTCCGTCCAGC
>JACQGX010000335.1 GCA_016199265.1 Chloroflexota bacterium
ATGGCAGAGATGGCAGAGATGGCAGAGATGGCAGAGATGGCAGAGATGGCAGAGATGGCAGAGATGGTACCGTTGGCGCGCGCTGGGCGCGGTACGCCGGGGCGCTGCTATCAGAGGTGGACGAGCTAAGTGGCCGGCCATACGTCTTGCGACACTTCCGCTCCTGGTTGATGTGTCGCAGAACCTATAGCCACCCACGTAGAGCGCCTTGCCCGCATAGACTAGACAGGCCAGCACCGGCTGAGTTCCGCGTAGAGCGGATGCGGCATCAGCCGTTCGCTCGTGTGCTGGACAAGTCGGTCGCCCTCTTTTTCATCTTGGCCGTTGAGACCGAAGTACGAAAGCGCGCGAAGCTCCGTTTGTAGGCGCGCAGCGCGCGTGCATAGACATCTGGGTCGGGCGCGTGCGTCCGCACGAGCGCAAGGACGTTGCGCATGGCGCCTTCTTCAGCCGTGTCCAGGAGTCGCTGAAGCTCGTGCCGTTCGGCAGCGCTGAGCTTCCCTTGCTTGCCGGCATCCAGCAGTGCTTCCAGCCGGCGCTGCTCGGCCTCGTCGAGGATGCGCACAGGAGGCTCTCCTTCGGCCGGCAGTCTTCCCGGCGGTAGCGACTCCACGCCGGCCGAACGCTCCAATTGCTCGATGGCCGCTCGACGCAAGAGCGTGAGCGCTTTATGGACGGCGGTTCGCTCTCGCTCGCGTCCTGCCGTTGCCAATTCCTGTTCGACCTGCTCGACACGCTGTACATCTTCTACCGTGACCATCACCATCGAGCGAACTCCTGCCTTTCGACCTCAGTATACGCGGCCTCTATCGTACACTCGTGACTCGCACAGACGAGCGGTCGCTGGTCGGTGTAACCAAACGCCCTGGGAACCATACCGACGCTGCCGGCGTTCCCCTTCCCGCGTTGGGAGGCGGGTGAATGCGGGAGCAGAGGGCCGGCCCCTGGGAGGGGGAGGTCTGCGACCGTAACGGAGGCCAGATGCGAGCGCACATGACAACAGGGCGTGAACTGGTGAGGGGAGCAACGTATGGAAACGGAACTATCTGCGGGGCACGCTGGGCTTCGTGACGTGCCGGCCGGCGGGTTTGATGGCCCGCGTGCCTGCGGACCGTTCGATCTGGCGCCCACGCTCGACCTGATCAATCTGGTCTTTCGCACGCACGGCGTGGCCGCGGCCGACAGGCCCCGCTTCCCCACCATGGGCTGGGACTACGCGCACGTCTATCATCCAGACAACCTGGACAACGTGCGCATCGTCAGTCACCAGGGGCGCGTGGTCTGCTCGGTCGCCATCTACCCCACCACCGTCCGCACGCCGCACGGGACGCTGTCGGTGGGCGGCATCAATGCCGTGGGGACGCATCCAGACTTCCGGCGCTACGGCCTGGCCACGGCGACGTTGGTCGATGCCCACGCCAAGATGCGCGCCAACGGCCACCACATCGGCCTGCTGAGCACTGGGATTCACAACTGGTACCGCAAGTACGGCTGGGAGCGCGCCGGGCAGCAGCGGACGTTCACGCTCGACCGGCGCAACGTCGTCTTTCTCCCGGAGGCGCCGGGCTGGACGTCACCGAAGCGTGGCGGGCGCACGTGTCGGCGCTGTGTGCGCTGCACAACGCCGCGCCGCTGGGGGCGCCGCGGACGGAGGACACCTTCACCCGTCTGGCCGAACGGAAGACGCGCCGCCTCTTTGTCGCTCGCCGGGACGGCCGGGCCGTGGCCTATGCCGCGCTCAGTGGCACGGCCGTCCGCGAGTATGCCGGCGCACCACAGGAGGTCGCGACGTTGCTGCGCGCCGCGCTGACGGCCATCGACGATCCCGACGTGCGTAGTACCGACCGCACCACCGGCGGCCACGTGGAGTTGAGCGTCTTGACTCCGGCGGTGAATGATGGCCTGACCGACCTATTGCTTCGATTGGGCATCCCCAATTGCTTGGGGTACCAGGGGATGATCAAGATCATCGACGCGCCGGGGCTCTTTGCCGCGCTGGGCCTCGACGCCGTCGACATCGCGCCACGGGACGACGGCTGGCGGCTCCACCACGAAGGCACGACGCTGGACGTCACCGAAGCCGAACTGGTCAAGCTGGTATTTGGTCCGGAGCGGCGCCTCGACTTTGCGCCGGACCTCTTTCCGGTGACGTTCTTTCAGTGGCCGTTCGACCGCGTTTGACAGATTCCTGCCGCACCATAGGTCCAAAGTCCAAAGTCCAAAGCACGCGGCTTGTGTCGGTCGACCTTGTACTTTGGACTTTGGAATTTGTACTTTGGACTTGGGACTGATTTTAGCTTCGGCCGCGATCTGGTCGCTCGCACTC